>NZ_CP084541.1:3042500-3342500 GCF_020410765.1 Streptomyces marincola
GGGCGCTTCCCTTCGCTGTGTCCACTACTTTAGAAGCAACTCCCGCCGAATTTCAAATCCGGTCCGGCGCTCCCTGTTCCGGGCATGCCGGAACAGACCCTTGCGGGCTTCACTGAGTGAGTGGAGGTGCGCCCGTGAAGAGCGCTCGGACTACATTACGCGCCGGGATGGGGGGCGTCAACTCGCGTCGGGCAGGGCGAACTCCGCCCACACCGCCTTGCCGCCCTCGGGCAGGCGGCGCGCGCCCCACTCCGCCGCGATGGTGGCGACCACCGCGATGCCCCGGCCCGCCTCGTCGGCCGGGCGGGCCTGCTGCCTGCGGGGCAGGTGCTCGTCCCCGTCCGTGACCTCGACGATCAGCCTGCGGTCGGTCCTGCGCAGCCGCAGCCCCATCGGGGCGCGGCCGTGCTTCAGGGAGTTGGCGACGAGTTCGCTCGCCGCGAGGACCCCCAGTTCGCGCAGCTCCTCGGAGAACCGCCAGCTCGCCAGCACGCCGTCGGCGAACGCCCGCGCCCGCGGCGCGGCCTCCACCCCGCCGAGCAGGTCGAGGGCCGCGCCCCTGAACAGGTCGGCCTCCTCGCCGTGCCGCTCGGGGCAGGTGAGGACGAGCACCGCGACGTCGTCGTCGTGCTCCTCGGTGATGCCGAGGGCGCGCAGCAGGCGGTCGCACAGGATCTGCGGGTTGTCGCACGCGGCGGCCATGGCGCGCTCCAGCGCGTCGAGCCCTTCGTCGATGTCCGCGTCGCGCCGTTCCACCAGGCCGTCGGTGCACAGCACGGCCGTCGAGCCAGGACCGAACGGCACGGCTCCCGACGCGTGCACCCAGCCGCCCGTGCCGAGCGGCGGCCCGGTCGGCTCCGCGACGCGGTGCACCGTGCCGTCGGCCTCGCGGATGAGGACCGGCAGGTGGCCGGCCGACGCGTGGGTGAGGGTGCCCTCGTTCGGGTCGTACACGGCGTACAGGCACGTGGCGATCTGCGTCGCGTCGATGTCGGCGGCGAGCCCGTCGAGGAGTTGGAGCACCTCGTGCGGCGGCAGGTCGAGGCGCGCGTAGGCGCGCACGGCGGTGCGCAACTGCCCCATGACCGCCGCCGCGCGCACGCCCCGGCCCATGACGTCGCCGATCACCACGGCCGTGCGCCCGGCGCCCAGGGTGATCACGTCGTACCAGTCGCCGCCCACCGCGGCGTCGAGACCGCCCGGCTGGTACGTCGCCGCGACGCGCAGGTCGTCCGGCTGTTCGAGCCGCTGCGGCAGGAGGCTGCGTTGCAGCGTGACGGCCGCGGCCCGGTGCCTGCTCTCGCTCTCGCGCAGCCGCTCGGCGGCCACGACCTGGTCCGTGACGTCGGCGGCGAACACCAGCACCCCGCGCTGCGCGGGCTTGCCCGCCGCCCCGGCGAGCTGGACCGGCGTGCACGTGAACGTGAAGTGGCTGTCGCGGCCGGCGCCGCGCGCGGTCGCGGGAACGCTGCGCGACTTCAGGGTGCGCGGGGTGCCGCTGCGCTGCACCTGGTCCATGAGCGGGAGCAGCCCGATCTCGACGAGCTCGGGCAGCGTCTGCCGCGCGGGCTCGCCCGGTGTCCTCGGGCCGAAGAGCGCGGCGTACGCGGCGTTGACGTAGGCGACGCGGTGGTCGGAACCGCGCACGACGGCGACGGGAGCCTGCACGTGGCCGAGCAGCTCGTGCACGGCCGCCGCGTCGACGCCCCGGCCCGCGGGGCCCGGCGGTGGCTCCTGGTGATCGCCCGAGCGGGCCGCCGGCACGCCACCGGGCTCTTCCGCCCGGCCGCGATCGGTGGCGGCGGCGTGGCGCCGCTGTGTTCCGGGCAGCCGGATACCCCAGCGCGTCAAATTCACAGCGTTCCGATCCGATTCGTTCTGGTCGCTACGTTTCCCACGGCGCCGGTCGCGCCGTAAGCGTTTTCGCGTCTGCGTTCTCTGGCGTTCTCTACTGCTTCTTCGCTACTTCTCTGCTTGCTTCTCTACTGCTTTGCCGTTCTACCGCTCTTCGCACCGGCGGCGCTCCCGGCGGCCCGGCCGGGTACGTGCCAGGACCGGTCCTCCCATGGTCACATGCCGGGCCGCGGTCAGCCGTCCTCGGGGTCGCGCCGCGTTCCCGCCGCCAGCTCGAACTCGGCCCGCGGATGTTCGAGAGAGCCGAGGGAGACGATCTCACGTCTGAACAATCCCGCAAGGGTCCATTCGGCGAGTACGCGCGCCTTTCGGTTGAACGTCGGCACGCGGCCGAGGTGATACGCGCGGTGCATCAGCCAGGCCGGGTAGCCCTTCAGTCTTCTGCCGTAGACGCGTGCCACCCCTTTGTGCAGTCCGAGCGACGCGACGGAGCCGGCGTCGCGGTGCCGGTAGTCGCCGGCCGGGCGGCCACGGAGCGTCGCGACGAGGTTGTCGGCGAGGCGGCGGGCCTGGCGGACGGCGTGCTGCGCGTTCGGGGCGCACAGGGCGGCCGGGTCCGCCGGGCGCGCGGTCAGGTCGGGCACGGCGGCGGCGTCGCCCGCGCACCAGACGTGCGGCACGCCCTCGACCCGCAGGTCCGGGGTGCAGCGGACGCGGCCCCGCTCGTCCAGGGGGACCCCGCAGTCCGCGAGCACGGGGTGCGGGCGCACCCCGGCGGTCCAGACCAGGGTGCGGGTGGGGTGGCGGGAGCCGTCGCTGAGGACGGCGGTGCGGTCGGCGCAGGACTCCAGGCGGGTGCCGAGGCGTATGTCGACGTTGCGCCCGCGCAGTTCCCGCAGGGCGTACCTGCCCATGTGCTCACCCACCTCGGGGAGGATGCGGTCCGCTGCCTCGACCAGAATCCACTTCTGCTCCTCCGGCCGGATGTTGTGGTAGTAACGGCAGGCGTAACGCGCCATGTCCTCCAGTTCCGCCAGGGCCTCGACGCCGGCGAAGCCGCCGCCGACGAAGACGAAGGTGAGGGCGGCGGAGCGGACGGCCGAGTCGCGTGTGGACGAGGCGATGTCGAGTTGTTCGAGCACGTGGTTGCGCAGGCCGATGGCCTCCTCGACCGTCCTGAAGCCGATGCCGTGCTCCGCGAGTCCCGGGACGGGAAGCGTGCGCGCGATGGAACCGGGAGCCAGCACCAGTTCGTCGTAAGCGACCCGGAGCTGCTCGGCCCCGGCCTCCTCGCCCGCCGCGGTGCGCACCGAGAGGGTGCGCGTGCGCGGGTCGACCGAGGTGATCCGGCCGGGCAGGAACCGGCACTTGGCGAGGACCCGGCGCAGCGGCACGACGACGTGCCGGGGCGAGACGGAGCCGGCGGCGGCCTCGGGGAGGAAGGGCTGGTAGGTCATGTGGGGCTCGGGACTGATCACGGTGATCCGGACGTCGCCGCGCCGCAGGTCGCGTCCGAGTCTGCGCTGGAGGCGGTGCGCGGTGTACAGGCCGACGTAGCCGCCGCCGGCCACCACGATGTGCGCGGGTTGCTTCGTCACCCGTCCATGAGGCACCGGCGGACGGCCGTTTGTCCACAGGCCGGACGGACCGCTGCGCCGAACGGGCGTCGGCGGTCGGCTGTTTCCTTCTCACTGTCAGTGGCCTCAACTATGTTCGTACTCGACATCGCGGCCCGTCCGTTCCGGCGGCTGCCGCAGCACCGGGGGAATTGCATATGCGGATCACAGGGTCCGGGGGCGGCGCCGACGCGTCCCACCCGGCGGAGCGGGGCCATGCCGGCGGGCGCGCCGGCGCGAAGGCGCGGGGGCCGTTGCGGGTCGACGCGCAGCGCAATCTGCGGCACGTGCTGAGCGCGGCGCGCGCGGTGTTCGGCGAGCAGGGGTACGGGGCGCCGATGGAGGAGGTCGCGCGCCGGGCGCGGGTCGGTGTGGGCACGGTGTACCGGCGTTTCCCGAACAAGGAGGCGCTGGTGCGGCACATAGCCGACGAGGAGACGCGGCGGCTGACGGACCGGGCGTTGGAGGCGCTGGCCGCGGACGGGGAGCCGTGGCGCGCGCTGGCGGGGTTCGTCGAACGGTCCGCGGCCTCGGGGGCGGGCCGCCTGCTGCCGCCCGAGTTGCTGGCGGCCGGTCCCGGGGGCAGGGCGCAGGAGCCGTGGCGGCGGGGTCCGTGGCGGCGGGGCGCCGCCGGGGGCGGGGGGCCGGGCGACGGTCCCGAGCAGGGCCCCGGCGGCCGGCCGGTCCCGGGGTCGGGGGCGCGTGCCGGGGCGCGCGAGCTGTTGTCCGCCGTGGGCGAGTTGGTGGAACGGACGCGGGCGGCCGGTGAGTTGCGGCCGGACGTGACGGTGGCCGACCTGATGCTCGTGATAGCCACGGCGCCGCCGAGGTTCGAGGACGCGGCCCGCCAGACGGCGGCGGAGGCGCGGTTGTTGCAGATCCTGTTGCAGGGGCTGCGCGCCACGGGGCGTTGACGCTCGGACGGGTGGTTCTGCTCGAACTGCGGCGGTCGTGGCGTCCCGGTGTGGCAGCCTGGCCCCTGTCGTGGACGCCGATGGCAGGACGAGGGCTGCGGGCTATGGGAGTTGAGGGTGAGGACGACGACTCCGGCGGCCCCGTGGTGCCGGGGCGGGGCGGCGCGGGGAGCGGGACGGCGGATCTGGAGCTGGTCGAACGGATGCGCCGTGGCGTGCCCGAGGCGTACGACGAGTTGTACCGGCGCCACGCGGACGCCGTGCGCCGGTACGCGCGCACGTGCTGCCGGGACTCGGACACGGCGGACGACCTGACGAACGAGGTGTTCGCGGCCACGTTGCAGGCGGTGCGGCGCGGTGCGGGCCCGGAGACGGCGGTGCGGGCCTACCTGCTGACGTCGGTGCGGCGGGTGGCCGCGGACTGGGCCAGGAGCGCGCGGCGCGAGCACCTGGTGGAGGACTTCGCGGTGTTCGCCGTGTCCGCGGGCGCGGCGCGGGAGGCGGGCGTGGCCGCGGCCGGCTCGGGCGCGGGCGTGGACGTGGGCGCGGACGTCCGGGCCATGCGGGAGGCGGAGCGCTCGATGGCGGTCCGGGCGTTCCGCAGTCTGCCCGAGCGCTGGCAGACGGTGCTGTGGCACACGGCGGTCGAGGAGGCGTCGCCGCGGGAGGTGGCGCCGCTGCTCGGCCTGACGCCGAACGCGACGGCGGTGCTCGCGCACCGCGCGCGGGAGGGCCTGCGGCAGGCGTTCCTCCAGGAGCACGTGAGCCGTGCGCTGCGGGACGGCGGGGAGTGCGCGCGGTTCGCGGACCGGCTCGGCGCGTACGCGCGGGGCGGGTTGCGCACGCGGGCCGAGCGCGGGCTGCGCAAGCACCTGGAGGAGTGCGGCAGGTGTGCGACGGCGGCCTCGGAGGTGCGGGACCTCAACGAGCACATCAGGCTGGTGCTTCCGCTGGCGGTGGTCGGCTGGTTCGCGGCCGAGGCGTCGTCGCGGGGCGCGGGGTTCCTGCTCGGCACCGCCGGGGTGGGCACGGCGGGTTCGGCGGCGGCGGGCGGCGCGGGCGGGGCCGCGTCCGAGGGGCTCGGCGGCCCGGTGAAGGCGGGGATCGCCTCCGGCGTGGTGGCCACGGCGGCGGCTGCGGTGCTGGCGTACGCACTCGTGGGCGGCGAGCCGGCGGAGGAGCCGCGGGCGGGTGCGCCGCCCCGGCAGGTGCCCGCCGGTCCTTCGGTCGAGGAGCCGGTGCCGGAACCGCGACGGCCGGGGCCCGGGCCGGCGCCGGCGGTTCCCGAGGAGCCGGGGCCGCGGGCGCCCGTTCCCGCGCCCGGTGCCCCGCCGGCCTCGCCGGAGCCGGCGCCGGCGCCGGAGCCGCAGACCGAGCCGGAACCCCCGGCGCCGGAGCCGCCCGCGCCCGACCCGCCGGCACCGCGGCCGCCGGCACCTCGGCCGAGCCCGTCCTCCGGTGGACCCGCGCCGGAGCCCGAGCCGCCGGCCGAGCCGTTCGTGCTGCGCGAGCTGCCCTACGACGTGCTGGGCGAGGGCGGCGGCCCGGCGCTGCGGCTGGTGGGCAGCACCCCGGTGTGGCAGCGGGACGATCCGAGCGTCGCCGGGCGGGAGTTCGCGCACGGGATCACCGTGCAGGGGTGGTCGTCGGTCACCATCGACCTGAACAGGACCTGTACCTCCTACGCGTCGTGGGTCGGTCTCGACGATCTGACGCGGGGCGCGGGCGCGGCGGTGTTCCGGGTGCTGGGCGACGACGAGGAGCTGTGGCGTTCGCCGGTGCTGGAGGGCGAGGACGCGGCGGTCCCGTTGAACGTTCCGCTGTCGGGGGTGCGCACCCTCCGGCTGGCCGTGGAGCCGCGCGGGCCGCTCGGGGCGGCGGCGCTCGCGGACTGGGCGGAGTCGGAGATCCGCTGCTGACCCGGTGCCCAGTGGCGCGCCGCGCGCGGCGGCGGGGTCAGGGGGTGACGCCGCTGGTGACGGCGCGCGGGTCGCGGTTGCCCTCGGCGGTCCAGCAGGAGCCGCGGCGGGTGAGCAGGCGGCGGAGCCAGATCTCGGTGCCGACGAGTTCGGCGAGTCCGTCGAGCGGCAGCGGCTCGCCCTGCGCGGCGGCGCGGACGGCCTTGCGGACGACGCGGGCCTCGACGAGACCCGCGTCGGCGAGCAGCGGCGCGTCGAACAGGCCGACCACGTCGCTGACATAGGTGCGCAGCCCGGAGCGCACGGAGTCGGTGTGCCAGGCGTGGGTGGTGGCGCCCCAGCCGGGCGGCAGGCCGCGGACGCCCGCGCCCGTGAGGACGGCGCGCAGCACGTCGGCGCGTGCGCCGGGCTGGACGCGCAGGCTCTCCGGCAGTGCCTGGCAGGCGCGCACGACCTGGTTGTCGTAGAAGGGGGCGTGCAGGCGCTGGTGGCGCACCTCGGCCGCCTGCTCGAAGACGCGGTGGTCGGCGGCCTGCCGGGCCAGTGCCGCGCGGGCGAGTTGCTGTCCCGGGCGGCCGGTGGTGGCGCCGCCGCGGGGGCGGGCGGCGACGGCCTCAAGGCGGACGGACACCTCGGCCAGCGCCTCGCCGGTGAGCCAGCGGGCCGCGGGGCCCGGGCGGCACCAGGCGAGTGCGGACAGGGAGGCCCCGAGCGCGCCGTCCGTCGCGCCCGCCTCGTCGAAGGTGCCGCGCAGCACTCCCGCGGCGCTGGTCAGGCCCTCGGGGTAGGGGGTGCGGGCCAGGCGGCGGGCCGCGCGGTAGACGGTGAACGGCACCAGCATGGCGCGGCTCCCCCCGCCGCTCGCCTTGGCGAGGGCGGTGACGGGGCGCACGAGATGGCGGCGGCGGCGGTCGAGCAGCAGGTCCGCGAGGCGGGCGGGGTGGGCGTCGAGGACGTGGCGCGCGCCGTGCCCGACGAGGTGGTCGGCGCTGCCCGCGGCCAGCCGGTGCCGGTGCCTGGCGGCGGTGACCAGGGAGGGGCCCGGCTCGTCGGTGAGGGGGCCGCTCTCCAACTCCGCGTAGGGCAAGGCCTCTTCGCCGCCCGCGACGACGAGGTGGTGCAGGCGCGGGTTCTCCGCGATGAGCCGGGCGCGGTCGAGTTCGGCGGCGGTGCCGGGACCGCCCGCGGTGGTCAGGTCGTTGAACGTCACGGCGAGCAGCCGTTCGCCTGCCAGGGTGGCCCCGGTGCCGTAGACGGTGCCCGGCATGCCGGGGAGTCCGGCGGCGAGCAGGGCGAGGGTCGCGGAGGCGCTGCCGCCGGAGAGGTCGGCGCCGACGCCCGGGGCGGGTTCAGGACCGAGGCGGGCGGCCCTGCGGTCGGCCGGGCCCATGCCTGGCACCGGGCCCGCGTCGCGGGCGGGGGCGTGCCGCGGGGCGGCGAGCCGGGTGCGGACGGCTTCCACGAGGGCGTCGCGCACGCCGGCGACGGCAGCTTCCCGTTCGACCGGCGGGGCGGCGACGACCAGGGGGGTCGCGGGCTCGTAGCCGAGCACGTCGTGGCTGCCGCCCTCGCGCAGGCGCAGCGCGTGGCCCGGCGGAACGCGGTGGACGCCCTGGTAGGGGGTGCCGTCGCCGACGGCTTCCGGCGCCTCGGGGCAGGCGAGCCTGGCCGCCAGGTGGGCGACGTCGAGCTGGGCCTCGGTGAGGTCGGCGAGCGGCAGGGCGGCCGTCGCGTAGGCGGTGCCGCCGGCCCAGGCGGCGTGGAACACGGGTCTGGTGCCCGCCAGGTCGGCGGGGATGACCGTGCGGCGCCCGAAGCGGGCGACGGCCGTGTAACTGCCGGGCCAGGTCGTCAGTTGGCGCAGGGCGCCGGCGCGGGCGGAGACGAGGGAGCGGCGAAGCGTTTCGTCGTCGGCCCCGCAGTGGCCGAAGACGGCGAGGTGGGTGTCGCCGTCGGCGTACACGAGGCGGATCTCGTCCGGCCGCCAGTCGCCGACGGCCCACAGCGGGTCGGGGCCCTCCCACAGCAGGTGGGCGCCCAGCGGCTGGATGTCACGGGCAGCGCTGGCAGCGGCCCCGGCCCACCCGACCAACCACCGCATCGCCGCCTCCCCACTGACCACCACGGACCGCCGCCTGGGTGTGTGTCTGACAGGCCCATGCTGCCATGGGACCGCCGGGAGCGGGGCATGCCGGGGAGGTGGTTCGCCCGTGTGGCGAACCACCTGCCGCGCCGGCCGGGTTCCCTGGGGCCGGCGTCGCGGCACGGGGGAAAGCGGCGTTATTCGGCCAAAGTCTGGCCGGGGAACGGGTCATGTCGAGCCCGCCCCTGGGCAGTTGTTCTGTGGTCCGGGAGACGCTGGCCGCCTCCCGGACCAGGCCACCGTCCGCGGGGAATGAGACGGCGACTTCCCCCGGCCCGCCGCATCCATGCCGTATTCATGAGGACAACGGGCCGACCCACGCGGTCCCCATCGAAGCGGCCGGGTCGGGGACTGCCCAGAGCGCACGGCCGGGCGCACGGCCACATGACGGGAGCACGATCCCGGTTCAGGGCAGCGCTCGTACGTATGTACGGTCATAAATCCGCCATCCGGGATTCACCCCCTTAACGGTCAGGAGGCACCGAACTACGCTGGGTTCGCGGAGGTACGGAAAGCCCTGCGCTGGTCGCGGGGCTGCCGTTGGTGTGTCAGGGGTGCGCGCATGTCCAAGGAGCCACGCGGGCCGAACGAGAAGCTGGGTGCGGTTCTCGCCCTTGCGGGGATCAGCAACGCCGGACTCGCCCGCAGGGTCAACGACCTCGGTTCCCAACGGGGATTGACACTGCGATATGACAAGACGTCGGTGGCGCGGTGGGTGACGAAGGGGATGGTGCCGCAGGGCTCCGCGCCCCACCTCATCGCCGCCGCCATCAGCAGCAAGCTCGGCCGGCCCGTGCCGCTGCACGAGATCGGGCTCGCCGACACCGACCCGGCCCCCGAGGTGGGCCTGGCCTTCACGCGCGACGTCCCGGGCGCGGTCGACTCGGCCACCGAGCTGTACCGGCTCGATGTCGCCCCGGGCAAGGGCATCTGGCAGACGCTCGCGGGCTCGTACGCCGTCACCGCGTACGCCACGCCTGTCTCGCGCTGGCTGATAAGCCCGGCGGACGCCTCGGTCGCGCGCGAGGCGCCCGCGTCCCCGAAGGAGGGCGGCATCGGCCGCGTCGGCCACTCCGACGTCTCCAAGTTGCGCGAGGCGGCGGAGGAGGCGCGCCGCTGGGACTCCAAGTACGGCGGCGGGGACTGGCGTTCCTCGATGGTGCCGGAGTGCCTGCGCACCGACGCCGCGCCGCTGCTGCTCGGCAGCTACAGCGACGAGGTCGGCAGGTCGCTGTTCCGGGCCACCGGGGAACTGACGCGGCTCGCGGGCTGGATGGCGTTCGACACCGGTCAGCAGGAGGCCGCGCAGCGCTACTACATCCAGGCCCTGCGGCTGGCCAGGGCCGCGGCCGACGTGCCGCTCGGCGGCTACGTGCTGGCGTCGATGTCGCTCCAGGCGATATACCGCGGCTTCGCCGAGGAGGGCGTGGACCTGGCGCAGGCCGCCCTGGAACGCAACCGCTCCCTCGCCACCGCGCGCACCATGAGCTTCTTCAAACTGGTGGAGGCGCGCGCCCTGGCCAAGGCCGGCGACGTGGCCGGCTGCGAGTCGGCGCTCAACGCCGCCGAGGGCTGGCTTGAGCGTTCGCGCGAGGGCGACGGCGACCCGGGCTGGCTCGACTTCTACTCGTACAACCGGCTCGCCGCCGACGCCGCCGAGTGCTACATCGACCTCGGCATGCCGGAGCAGGTGCGGCGGTTCACCGAGAAGGCGCTGTCCGAGCCGACCGAGGAGTTCGTCAGGTCCCACGGGCTGCGGCTGATCGTGGCGGCCGTGGCCGAACTTGAGGACGGGAACCTGGACGCCGCGTGCGCCGCCGGCGCGCGGGCCGTCGAGGTCGCCGGGCGCATCTCCTCGGCGCGCACCACCGACTACGTGCGCAACCTGCTGCTGCGCCTCGCGCCCTACGGGGACGAGCCGCTGGTCAAAGAGCTCCAGGAGCAGGCCCGTCCCCTGCTGACGGCTCCGGCATGATGTGACACATGACACTGGCAGGGTACGACTGCGATGTGCTCGTGATCGGCGGTGGCATCGTCGGCCTGTCGACCGCCCGCGCGCTGCGCGCGGCGCGGCCGGGTCTGCGGGTGACGGTCCTGGAGAAGGAGGCGGCGCCGGGCCGCCACCAGACCGGGCGGAACAGCGGCGTCATCCACAGCGGCGTGTACTACCGGCCGGGATCGCGCAAGGCGAGGTTCGCGGTGCGGGGCGCCGCCGAGCTGGTGGCGTTCTGCGCGGAGCGCGGCATCCCGCACGCGGTGCCGGGGAAGCTGATCGTCGCCACGGAGCCGGCCGAGCTGCCCAGGCTGCACGAACTGGCGCAGCGGGCCAGGCGCAACGGGGTGCCCGTGCACGAGCTCGGTCCCGCCCAGATCCAGGAGTACGAGCCCGCCGTGCGGGGCATCGCGGCGCTGCGCGTGGAGACCACGGGGCAGTGCGACTTCGGGGCGGTGGCGCGCGAGCTGGCCAGGGACGTCACGGTGCGGACGTCGGCCGAGGTCGTCGCCGTCGACCGGCGGCGGGGGCGCGGGGTGGCCGTTCGCACGGCGCGCGGTGAGGTGGTGCGGGCGCGCGCCATGGTCAACTGCGCCGGGTTGTACAGCGACCGCATCGCCCGTCTCGCGGGGGACGAGCCGGGTCTTCGGATCGTGCCGTTCCGCGGGGAGTTCTACCGGCTGCGGCCCGAACGCTCTTGGCTGGTCCGCGGGTTGGTGTACCCCGTGCCCGATCCCGCCTTCCCGTTCCTCGGCGTGCACCTGACCGCGGGGCGGGACGGCGAGGTGCACATCGGCCCGAACGCGGTGCCCGCCCTGGCCCGCGAGGGGTACGACTGGCGCACGGTGCGGGTGCGCGAGCTGGCGGCCACGGCGGCGTACGCCGGCGTGTGGCGCATGGCGCGGCGGCATTGGCGCTACGGCGCGGGCGAGTTGCGCCGTTCGCTGTCCCGGCGCGCGTTCACGACCGCGGTGCGCCGTCTGCTTCCCGAGGTGCGGGAGGAGGACCTGCTGCCCGCCCGGGCGGGCGTGCGGGCGCAGGCGGTGCGGGCCGACGGCACGCTCGCCGACGACTTCGAGATCGCCGAGGCCCCGCACACGGTGCACGTTCTCAACGCGCCGTCCCCCGCGGCCACCGCGTGCCTGCCGATCGGCCGCGAGGTGGCGACGCGGCTGCTCGCGGCCACCCCGTTGGACTGAGGACGGGCGGGACGCGCCCGCGTACCGGCGATGCGCCGGAGCGCGGGCGGAGGGCTGGTGCTGCGCGCCGGCGGGCGGACCCGCTGGTGCTGCGCGCCGGCGGGCGGACAGCGGGGCGTGCGGGCGCGAGAGCTGGGGCGCGGCAGGCGTTGCGCCCCCGGAGTGCACGCTGCGGTGTCCGCGCCCGCGCGTTCAGCTCTCGAAGGCGCGCAGGCGCAGGCCGCCGTCGTTCTCGTCGTCGCGCACGGGCGTCAGCACGTACACCTGGTTCGCGTCCCAGGCCACCTGCCTGCTGTCGGCCGCCCGGCGCGGATCGAGGGGCACGGTGCCCGCCGGCAGGACGTCGCCGTTGCCCGGTTCGAGGTGCAGCAGCCGCAGGAACTCGCCGTCGGGCGTCGCGTGGCCAAGCACGGGCCGGCCGGTCACGTCCGTGCCGTACAGGTCGGTGCCCTCCGGCAGGTCCGCCTGCCACAGCCGGTCGCCGCCGACCAGCCCGTAGCCCGCGAACGACGCGTCGCCGTACCGCGTGACCAGCGCCTCGTCGGCGACGACCGACGCCCGCGGGTTCAGCTCGGTGGCGGGCAGGCGCCACAGCTCGTCGCCGGTCTCCGAGTAGGCGACGACCTCGTGCCCCTGGAACAGCAGCACCGGGTCGCCCGCCAGGATGCCGGTGACCTCGAACTCGGTGTCGACCGCCGGATGCGTCCACTCCAGCAGGCCGGTGTCCGCGTGGTAGACGCTCAGCTCGGGCGCCTCGTCGCAGCGCGTGACCACGACGACGCGGGACCCGGCGTGGCGCACGCTCTCGGTCTCCCGGCCCTCCTCGCACTCCCCGACCGCGTCGCCTGGCGGCTCGGGCAGCGGGAGCGCGGTGCCGTCCTCCGCCTCGAACCGGTGGAAGCCATCGACCGTTCCCGCGGAGTCGAGGCCGACGGTCACCGTGCGTTCGCCGACCGTCACGCGCGCCTCCGCCGGCGTCACCACGCGGTCGAACCGCTCCGTCCAGAGCAGCGTGCCGTCTGTCGTGTCGTGCACGCCGAGGACCGAGCAGCCGTTCTCGCCGTCCTCGGTCGCGTAGAGGACGGCACCGACGCCCGCGGAGTTCACGGCCCCGGCCGCGACGCACGGCCGCCCCGCGCCCTCCGGCGCCCGCGCCTGCCACAACGGCTCTCCGTCGGCCGCTCCGTATCCGGTCACGCCGGCGCTCGACACGAGCACCACCGTGTCGTCGTGCACCCACAGCCGCGTCGCGTGCGCCCCCGCGCCCTCGGTGGCGGCGCGCACTACCGGCGCGCGCCACACCTGCGCCAGCTCCTCCGTGCTGCCGCTCGGCTCGGCGCTCGTGGCGGAGACCAGGCTGTCCGCCGTGTTCACGGGGGCCTCCGTGCCGTCCTCACGGCTGAGGACGACCACCCAGACCGTGAGCAGCGCCAGCAGCAGCACGGCCACGGGCAGGGCGACGAGCCCGGTCCTGCTCTGTCCCTCCGCCATGACGTCTCCCCGCGTCACCCGATCCGGCTTCCGTGCCCAAGACGGTACGTCGTCGTCGACCGCACGCCGCGCCCGCGTACGGCTTTCCGCACGCCGTCACCGGGTCCGACGTCGCCCATCCAGTGCCCGGTTCCGTTGGGAATCACCGTAAACTCGGACGCATTGTGACCGACTTCGATAGCCGCCTTTCCCTTCCCACGTCCGAGGGCCGCCGGATGTTCCCGCCGGGCGCCGGGCCCGCCGCGGATCCCGCGGGCGACCGGCACGAGCGGACCATCCGCAGCTTCCAGCCCCGGCGCAGCCGCGTCACGCACGCGCAGCGCGAGGCGCTGCTGCGGTGGTGGCCGCGGCGGGGCCTGGAGGTCGACGGCGGCTCCCGCATCGACCCGGCGGAGCTGTTCGGCGGGCTGCCCGTCGTGCTGGAGATCGGCTTCGGCATGGGCGAGGCCACCGCGGAGATGGCGGCGGCCGACCCGGGCACCGGCATCCTCGCCGTGGACGTGCACACGCCGGGTCAGGGCAACCTGCTGCGGCTCGCGGAGGAGGCCGCGCTGACGAACGTGCGGGTCGCGAACGGCGACGCCATGATCCTGCTGCGCGAGATGCTGCCGCCGGCCGCGCTCGCGGGCGTCCGGGTCTTCTTCCCGGACCCGTGGCCCAAGAAGCGGCACCACAAACGGCGGCTGGTCCAGCCGGAGTTCGTGGAACTGGCCGCCTCAAGGATGGCGCCGGGCGCGGTGCTGCACTGCGCGACCGACTGGGAGCCCTACGCGCACTGGATGCGCGAGGTGCTCGACGCGAGCCCCTCGTTCGTCAACGCGGCCCCCGGCGGCCCCGACGGCTTCGCCCCCCGGCCGCAGGACCGGCCGCGCACGCGTTTCGAACGCCAGGGCATCGCGAAGGGCCACGTGGTGCGCGACCTGCGCTACCGCAGGCGCTGAAGCCCCGCGCCGGGGCGCGCGCCGGAGCGAGGCGCGTGCCGCCGGAGCGGGCCGTGTGCCGCCGGAGCGGGCGCATGCCGCCGCGCCGGGGCGGAGCGGGCCGTGTGCGCCCGGCGCGCCCAACGCCCCCGCTTCGCCCCGCTCACGCGCCGCGCCGGGCCGCCCGGCCGCGCCTCGCCCGGACCGCCGCGCCGGGCCGCGCTGCCCCCGCGCCGGGGCGCCAACCCCCGCTCGGCGGGCGGGCGTTCGACCTCCGCGCCGCGCTCCGCACGGGACGGTGTGTCCCGGCCTCCCCGGCAGGCCGTAAAGTCATCGGCGTGCGCGCAACACGCTCCCCCACGGTCCTCATCGGCGCACCGTTGCTGGTCTGCGGCCTCGTCGTGATGGCCCTGGTGTGGCGCGACACGGACGCCGCCGGTCTCTGGGGCGGCCTCGGACTCGCCCTGCTCCCGGTGCCCTTCCTCGTCGGCGCCTTCCACTGGCTCGACGCCCTCGCGCCGCGCCCCTGGCGCGCGCTGGCATTCGCGTTCGGCTGGGGGGCGTGCGCGGCCACGTTGTTCGCGCTCCTGGCGAACGGGCTGCTGGTCGAACTCCTCACCGACCAGTCGGCCTCCCTGCGCACCTCGCAGGCGGACCAGCTCGAACTGACGGTCATCGCGCCCGTCGTCGAGGAGACGGCCAAGGCGGCGGGCGTGCTGCTGCTGTTCCTGCACCTGCCGCGCGAGTTCAACGGCGTGCTGTCCGGCATCGTCGCGGGCGGCATCACGGGCGCCGGGTTCGCGTTCACCGAGAACGTGGTCTACCTCGGCCACGCGATCGCCCGCGACCAGGTCGAAGGCGTGGGCGGGGTGGACTCGGCGACGACCGTGACGTTCTTCGTGCGGATCGTGGTCGGGCCGTTCGCGCACCCGGTGTTCACCGTGCTGGCCGGCATCGGTCTCGGCCTCGCCTTCACGTGGGCGCGGGACCGCCCGCGGTGGCGGCGCGCGCTGCCGCTCGCGGGGCTCGGCGCGGCCATGGTGCTGCACTCGGTGTGGAACGCGTCCGCGTCGATGACCCTGACCGGGTTCGTCCTCGTCTACGCGCTGCTGATGGTGCCCGTGTTCTGCCTGCTGTGCTGGCTGGCCGTCCGGGAGCGGGACCAGCAACTGCGCGCGGTGCGCAGGACGTTGCCGCAGTACGCGGCGGCGGGCTGGTTCGCGGCCGCGGAACCGGCCGCGCTCGGCTCGTTGCGCTCCCGCTCGCTCTCCCGGCGGCTCGCGCGCCAGCGGCACGGCTCGGCCGGCCTGCGCGCCGTCGTCAGCTACCAGACGGCCGCGACCTCGCTGGCCGTGCTGCGCGACCGGGCCGAACACGGTCTGGACGCGCCGTACTTCGCCGACGCGGAGCGCGAACTGCTGCTGCGGGTCGGCCGGCACCGGGCGCTGGCCGCGGCGTCGATCGAGGCCGCGGCGTCCTCCGGGACCACCGCGGTGCCTGGCGAGCCGTCGGCCCGCACGGCCGTCGCCACCGGCTGAGGGCACGCGCGCCCCGGCCTCCGGCACGCGAGCGGCGCCCCCGCGCCTGCCGGGGCGCTCGCGGGCACCTGGGCGCCGTTCGGGCCGTGCCCGCCCTTCGTTCAGCGCAGCGAGAGCACCAGGCCGTCGCGGCGGCGCGCGTGGCCGAGGACCCACTGCCGTTCCTCGGCGCGCAGCGGGCCGGGGAGCGCGAAGCCGACGAGGTCGATCCGCGGGGTGGCGTCGAGGAAGTCGAGCAGCCGGGCCACGATGAACGCGGTGCTCGGCTCGGCGGCCCAGCGCACCTCGCCCATCAGGGCCGGGTCGCGGACGGGCCGGCTCAGCGAGCGGTCCCCCACGTACGCCTGCGCGCCGGGCACCAGCCGCTGCCTGATGGCGGCCTGCCACTGCGCCGGCTGCTCACCGAAGACGAGGCGGGTGCGCGCCCGGCGCCGCCACCCGGGGCCGCCGCTGCGGTGCGAGACGGCGTGCACGTCGACGCGTTCGCCGGTGCCCTCCGCGTGCGTCTGGAAGGAGTCGAGGCGGATGACGAGGTCGTAGTCGTCGATCCGGGCACCGAGCCCGCTCGCCGCGATGTCCTCCCCGTTGGCGACCACGCACACCGTGCGCCCGGCGAGCTGCCGGCGGAACGCCGCCACGTCGATCGGGTCGCCGCCGTCCAGCGGCAGCCCGTCCAGAGGCGCCCCGCTCAGCGCCATGTACCGCCCGTGCGCGTCCATGGCCTCGGCCGCCCGGCCGTCGGCTTCGAGCGCTTGGGCGCGCAGCCGCCACGCGCCCCCCGAGCGGGCGCGCAGCGCCACCGCGGAGTCCGCGATGCGGCGGGCCAGCCGCACCTCGCCGGCGTCGAGCGCGAGCCGCCCGATGTTCAGCAGGGCGTCGAAAGAGCGATCGGCGGACGGCTCGTACGCGACGTGCTCGGCGACGAACGCGCCGATCGCGGCCACGAGCTTCGTCCGCTCCGGCGTCGCGACGCCGTCGAGCGCGGCGAGGTACCCCGCGCATTCCCGCACGCACGCGGTGGTGAGATCCTCGGCGCGTGCGACGCTTCCAGGGCGCAGCCTGACCTTCATGGGGCTGAGAGTGCCCCTCGGGCGGGCAGCCCACGTGACTCGCGAGCACCGGGCAGGTGAACGTTGCCTGTCTAGCGCTTCCCCCGAACCGACCGTAGTGTTCCCCTCACACTACGCGTGGCTTGGAGCGCGATGTTCACCGAGTACGAGTTGCAGCTCCGGGAGCGCTTCCTCGCCGCTCCCCTCACCCCGGCCCCGGCACCCTGGCGTGCCGTCTTCCCCTCCCACGCGAGCCTGCCGATCGGCGGCCTGCTCGGCGTCGGCTTCGCGCCCGACCCGCGCGACGGCCACGATCTGCTCATGGTCGTCTCGCAGGGCGGGCACGGCGTGTTCGACACGGTCACGGGCGCGCTCCTGGCCCGCGACCGCGACCCCGATGCCGACATCTGCGACCCGGCCGGCCCGTTCCTCACCTGCCCCGGCATCGGGCCGCTGACCGGCACGCACGTCCGGATCGCCGGCCTGCACGGCGGCGGTCTGCACTCGACGACGGAGGACGGCTGGGCCGTCGACGTGGTCAGCCCGGACTGGCCGCACCACCGCGTCCTGCTGTCCGCCGACGGCGGCCTGTGCCACGGCCCGGCCGGCGGCGTCTGGTGGCTGATCCACCACACCACGCACGCCCCGCTGCGCACCGCCGGCTTCTCCCCCACGGGCACCACGCTCGCGGTCGCCACGAGCACCGACCTGACCCTGCTGACCCGTGCGCCCTCAGCCGTCGACGATGCCCCAATCGACGGCGGAGCGGGAGCCCGACCAGCCCTCGGGCGTCTTCCACACCGATCCGATGCCGAGTGTCTCCAAATAGTCGACGTAGGCGCGGACATCCTCGGTGAACAGGGCCAATAGCCGTGGCGGCCGGTCGCGATCCGCGAAGAAGTGCCGGTACTCGAACAGCTGCCCCACCGCCTCACGGACCGCCCGCGTGGGGTTGCCCGCTTTGACGACCTTGGCCTCGACCAGCCATTCCGCATCGCCCCTGCGGAGCACTAGGTCTTTGGGGTGGACCTGCGTGTTGCGTAGAAAGCCACGTGGTTTGACGTAGCCACCGAACTCCGCGACGAGCGTTTCGTGGCGTCGCGTCTTCCGCTGCGTGCGCGCGGGGACATGGGCGACGTAGTCGGCGTCGTTCTTCGGCCGGAAGTGGTCCAACGTTTCCGGCGCTGGACGCGGGGCCCGCTCACCCGGCACGGGCTGGTGCGCGGGATCGGGCTCGTAGGAGACGAACGGCTCGTCCTGCGGGTCCAGGTACCACACGCTTCGTTCGACGTGAGCGGCGAGTTCCAAGAGGTCCGCCGCCTCCCACAGGTCGTCGCGCAGCGTCGCCTCGGGTGGTAGGGCAGCCGTTTCGTACCGCCGCGCGGCGACGCTGCCCGCCTCGTAGGTGTGGGGCCGCCAGTGCTTCCGTTCGGCGCCCAGGCGCAACGGTTCGTCCCACCCCTTCAACGCGTCGCGCAGCATCGCGGATTGCAGGCGCCCGGCGTTGCGGCGCAACCGCTCGCGCAGCTGCGCCTTGGAGGGGTAGGCGTTCTTGAGTCGCTCGACGCCCTGTTGCAGCGTGAGGGACACGGCCGCCAGGTCGGCGGAGAAGATGTACGCGAGGTACAAGCCCTCTTGCGAATCCTCGCTGACATCGGGGTCGAAGATTCCGATCCACGGACTGACCGCGGCCCCACCGTTGCCGCCGTTTCCCGTGGCGTGCAGCCCCGCGGGGAGCGGCAGTGCCATCGTGTGAATGCCACGCAGGAACTCCTGCGCTGGCACGCCGGCCTTCGTGCCCGCGCCTCGATCGTAGGTCTGCGCGACACGTCGCAGGACATCTCGGAGGTCCGTGAGGGGCGTCTCCATGCGCCCATCCTGCCAACCGCTCGCGCCCCCGCGTACTCAGGGGGATACGAACGGCCCGCGCGGCTGCGGCTGGTGAAGACCTCATCAGCGGTAACCGGCGTCCCGCGCGGACCACGCACGTCGAGGTGTGACCCGCCGTGCCGCCCACAGCACGGTGGTGTGGCACATGGTAAACGTCTCGCCGGAGGCGAAAGTCAGCCTTTTGCCACCGCGCCCCGCCGTCACCATGTCCTGCACCGTGTGCACCTGCCCGCCGATCATGATCTGATCTCCGCGCTGGACGGTACCGGCATCGATCTCGATAGCGACGAGCACGCCGTTCATGGGGTCACCGCGCGGTGGCACCAGCAGTCGCACGCCTGGTAGATCACGGGCAGTCCGGTGGGAGAGGGTGGGACTTCCCCCTTCGCGCACGCGTCATGGGCGTTCACATGGCAATCGGGGCTTACGTAGCTCTCGATCGGCCGTGGACACTCACTGGTCGCGACCGCCAGAGCCGCGTGGAGAGCTTTGGCGTCCGTGAGGCACGCGCCATGTGGCGGCACGAGCCACCGGATTGACGTTCCGCGCCTCCAGGAAGCGGGCGGCACCGCCACAGTGTCTCCGAGTCCCAGCACCCATACCCCCGGGAGGCGCCAGTCGCGTGCTGACCCGGCGGCCACGAACCAGTAGGTGGTGCGGGCGGCCTGGTCGAGCAGCACAGGTCCTGAGTGCCTCCCAAGGCGGTGCATTGCGCGCGTTCCGTCTTCCGCCACTACGCGGATGCCATCGAACGACCTTCCGCATGGGAGCGCGCTGACCCCGTTCCCCTCGGACGGGATCCACCAGGGGAGAGGCACCGGGCACGAGGGTGGCATCGCGACCTCCGCGTATCGACACGAGCAACGTGAGCCCCACCGTGACTCGCCCTTCTCGCCAGCTCTACGGCGTCGTCATGTCATAACCGTCAGTCCATCGCGGTCGTTGGTGATGTCAGTTGTGACGAAGGAGTTCCCGTGAACGAATCGCTCCGGCAGGCTATTGCGCAGGCGCACCTGACGCCGCACCAGTTGGCACGGGCGTGCCAGGTCGAGTCTCGGACCGTTGATCGCTGGCTCTACGAAGGGCGTGTGCCGCGGCCGGGGACGCGCGCCGCCGTCGCCGCACGACTACGAGTGGAGGAATCCGTGCTGTGGCCCGCAGCCGCCAAGGCGGTCATGAAGACCGGGCCAGACCGTGAGGTCGTGTCCGTCTATCCCTACCGCTCGTCGTGCCCTTCCGCTGTGTGGCGCGGGCTGATCACGGGTGCCAGGGAGCACCTGACGTTCGCCGGCTACACCAACTACTTCCTGTGGCTCGACCACCCGAACCTGGCCTCCGTGCTGCGCAAGAAGGCCCGCTCGGGAACAGCGGTGCGGTTCCTTCTAGGAGTGCCGGACTCAGACATCGCCAGGCGCCGGGAGCAGGTGGAGCGAACCGCGTTGACCGTATCGACGCGCATCCGGATCACCCTTGAGCATCTGGCACGGCTCACGGACGTCGACGGCGTACAGGCCCGGTACAGCGACGCCGACCAACACATCTCGCTCTCCGTGTTCCGGTTCGACGACCAGATGCTCGTGACCCCGCACCTGGCGTATCTCGTCGGCCACGACTCCCCCATGCTGCACCTACGGCGGCTTCAGGACGACGGAACGTTCGACCGCTTCGCCGCGCATGTCGAGACGTTGTGGGCGGACGGGCGCCCGGTGGGCGAGGGGTGACCGGGTCCGGGCGCCTCCGCGCGGGGTGTTGGCGTGCCGGTCAGTCGGATGCCGTGGTCAGCAGGTCGAGTTCGGCGTCGGTGAGGCGCAGGTCGGCCGCGGCCAGCAGGGCCGGGAGCTGGTCGGTGTCGCGGGCGCTCGCGATGGGCGCGACGACGGTGGGCCGGGAGGCGAGCCAGGCGAGCGCGACGGTCGCGTGCGCGGCGGAACGCGCGGCGGCGACCTGGTCGAGCGCGGCGAGGACACGCTGACCGCGTTCGGTCTCCAGGTACTGTGCCGCGCCTTTGGCGCGCGGCCCGGTGGGGGACGCGCCGGGGCGGTACTTGCCGGTCAGGAAGCCGGCGGCCAGCGCGTAGTAGGGAGCGGCGGCCAGCCCGTACTCGGCCGCGAGGGCGGCCCGTTCGCCCTCGTAGGTGTCGCGCGAGACGAGGTTGTAGTGCGGCTGGATGGCGGTGTAGCGAGCGGTGTTCTCGCGGGTGGAGAAGGCCAGGGAGGCGCGGAGGCGTTCCGGGCTGATGTTGGAGACGGCGATCTCGCGGACCTTGCCGGCGCGCACGAGGTCGTCGAGCGCGGTCATGATCTCCTCGACGGGCACCGACTCGTCGTCGAAGTGCGTGTAGTAGAGGTCGATGCGGTCGGTGCCGAGACGGCGCAGGGACTCCTCCGCGGCGCGTTTGATCGTCGGCGCGGCCAGGCCGGTGAACTCCGGGTGGGTGCCGACCTTGGTCGCGACGACCATGGAGTCGCGGTTGCCGCGGGCGGCCAGCCAGCGGCCGATGACGCGTTCCGATTCGCCGCCCTGGTGGCCCTCGACCCAGGCCGAGTAGCCGTCGGCGGTGTCGATGAAGTTCCCGCCAGCCTCGGCGTAGGCGTCGAGTACCGCGAACGACCGCTCCTCGTCGGCGGTCCAGCCGAAGACGTTCCCGCCGAGGCAGAGGGGGGACACGTGCAGCGATCCGATGGCGTGCCGGCTTGTCGTCATGTGTCCAGACTAGTGCCGACGGCCCTGGCGTCGGGGGAGTCGCCAGGGCCGTCGGGGCGGGGTGGACCGGGCTCGCCGGCCGGGTTCACGGTGCGGCGGGTGCCGCCGGGCCGCGGGTCAGATCGACAGGCCCTTGTCGCGCAGCCACGCGAGGGGGTCGACCGCCGTCTGGCCGTCGGGCAGGACCTCCAGGTGCAGGTGCGGGCCCGACGAGTTGCCGGTGGAGCCGACGCGGCCGACGGTCTCGCCGGTGACGACTTCCTGGCCGGTCGACACGTTCATCGAGGAGAGGTGGCAGTACCAGACCTCGGTGCCGTCCTCAAGCTCGACGATCACGCGGTAGCCGTAGGAGCCGGCCCAGGCGGCCTCCTTGACGACGCCGCTGTGCACGTTCTTGACCGGGGTTCCGGTGCTGGCGGCGAAGTCGGTGCCGGTGTGGGTGGTCTGCCACATCGCACCGCTCTGGCCGAAGTACGTCGAGATGCGGTAGTCGGAGAGCGGGAGGGCATAGCTCTCGCGCAGTTGCCGCAGCCGCTCCTCCTCGGCGCGGCGCTGGCGCTCCTCCTCCGCGCGGCGCTGCCGCTCCTCCTCGGCGGCGCGCTCCTCCTCCGCGTTCTGCGCGGCCTGCTCGGCCGCGTCGGCGGCGGCGGCCTCGAACGCGGCCGTCCTGACCTGCGCGTCGGCGCCCGCGTCCGCCTGGTCGGCCTGCTGGATGATGCGGGCGCGCAGCGCCTCGCCCGCGTCGGCCGGGCCGGCCTCGGCCTCGTCGCCGGTGAGGCCCGCGCTGGTGAACGGCGTGACCGGCGCGGTGTCCTCGGCGGGCGCGCCGTCGAGCAGACCGCCGAGCACGGGGATGGAGTTGAGGGTGTCGGCCGCGGAGTCCATGCCCGGCATGGCGGCGGCGCCGTCCTCGTTGGCGGTGGCCATGCCTCCGGCGCCGACCGCGGCCATCACGCCCACGCCGAGCACGGCCCTGCTGCGCGCGATCGTTCCGCCGCGCTGGCGGGCGACCCGGTGCCTGCCGCGGACGGGGCGGACGGTGTCCTCCCCGGGGTTCCACTCGCCGTAGGACTGGGTGCCGCCCGGCTTGGCGCCGAAGTACGCGGGGTAGGGCCCGGGCGAACCGGGCACGCCCTGCTGCCCGTAGGTGTCCTGGGGTACGGCTTCGAGGGTGTCCTGGGCCGAACCCTCGACGGAGGCATGCCGGTTCAACGCCACGGGGGCGCTCTCCTTTCCTTCCTCTCGCCTACCGGGTTAGCTGACGGGTTCGGAGCAGGAAGGTCTCCTACGAGTGACCGGCCGCGGGTGGCCGCCGGCTGCCCGATTCACCCCAAGTGGTGGTTCCCCGGTTCCATGAGTGCAGTTGTTTCCCACACGCCGGATTCGGCGACGGAGCGCGGTGCCATCCTTGCGACGGCGGTGACGGCCGCGCTGCGTTATCGAACGTTAATAGACGCGCCCGCCGGATTCCAAGTGTCTGCGGCAAATAAAGGCACCTTCTGACCAGGACCTAAACCCTCCAAGTCCTGCAAATCGGGCATAATTTCGCTCCCCGAGCGCTGTACGTCACATCTGACGGTGCGTCAACTGTTATGGAGCGCTGCCCACTCCTCACCCGGGGTAATCCTCGGCGGCCTCGCCGTCCGCCCGTTCCCTGGCGTCGTAGGCGTCGCGTGCCGCGGCGATCTCGCGCTGGTGCTCCTCGGTCCACGTCACGAGCGACTGGATGGTGGCGTGCAGCGTGCCCCCCAGCGGCGTCAGCGCGTAGTCCACGCGCGGCGGGACGGTGGGGTGAACGGTCCTGCGCACCAGGCCGTCGCGTTCCAGGTGCCGCAGCGTGCGGGTGAGCATCCGCTGGCTGATGCCGTCGATCTCGCGCTTCAGCTGGGTGAAGCGCAGGCTGTTGCGGTCGAGCAAGGCGATCACCAGCAGCGACCACTTGTCCGCGATGCGGTCGAGGATCTGGCGGACCTCGCAGCCCTCGCGCGCGTCCCACTGCTTGGCCCCGTAGGAGTGGCTCGTCCCGCAGCACTCGGTGTGCGGGTCGAGCAGAGCGTTGGCCCCGTGACCGGGGGACATCGAAGTGCCTTCTTCCACGACGCCCAATAGTTCCGCATGATGCTGTCGGTTACAACACGGAACCAACCTCTGACCTGTGACTCACTGTCCGTTCCTTCGCTCCGGCCGTGCGCCGGGCCCGGAGACGTCCACCGACCCGCCGGGGGCGTGGGCCACGGCGAGCAGCGCCATGTCGTCGTCGAGCGCGCCGCCCGCGTACGCGATGACGCGGTCCACGAGGCCGTCGAGGCACTCGGCCGGATCCTCCGTCGGCAGGCCGCCGAGACCGTCCACGATGTCGAAGAAGACGCCGGTGGCGTTCCTCGCCTCGCTGAGCCCGTCCGTGTAGAGCAGCAGCCCGGCTCCGGGCGGGAACCGGGCCGTGCGCGCCCGGGTCCGCGCCGGTCCGAGGTCGCCGAGGCCGAGCGGCAGCGCGGGATCGGTCGTCAGGAACCGGGCGCGGGCGCCCTCAGGCACGAGCACCGGTGGCGGATGACCGCGGTTGAACACGCGCACGCGGTGCGGCGAGCCCGGGGGCATCTCGACGAGGACCGCGGTGGCGAATCCCTCGATCGGGTCGAGTTCCAGCCGTGTCGTCCGTTCGCGCACCAGCGCGGCCTCCATGCAGTTCGCCACGGCGGACAGGTCGCGTTCGCGCTCCGCGGCCTCCCGGAACGCGCCCAGCAGCACCGCGACCGCCTCCGTCGCGGCGAGGCCCTTGCCGCGCACGTCGCCGACCAGCATCCGTACGCCGAACGGTGTCTCCCGCAGGGCGTACAGGTCGCCGCCGATCAGCGTGTCGCGCCGCGCCGGCCGGTACCGCGCCGCGACGCGCAACGCGCCCGCCTCGCCCGGCGGCGCCGGCACGACGGCGCGCTGCACGATCCTGGCCACGTCGCGCGCCGACGCGACCCGGCGGTCGCGGCGGGCCACGATGCGGTTGATGGCGAGGGCGAGCAGCGAGATCAGTGCCACGGTCGCGACCTTCACCAAGGACTCGCTGAAGTGCGGCTCGGCCCGCAGAGCCATCTGGGCGGCGACGACGCCGGTGGCCAGCGCGCCGTAGCCGACGGTGACCCGGAGCGAGAGCACCGGGGCGACGAGCAGCGGCGCGGCGACGTAGAACGGCGTCAGGGTGACGTGCGGCGGGCTCGCCAGGTCGAGCACCGCCCCGATCGCGATGAGGACCGCGGGGAGCCAGGTGAGGACCCGCGCCCTGGCCCACCAGGGGGGTGCGGAGGTCTGCACCGTCCCAATCTCGCGCCGGGCGGGCGGAGCGGCCAGTCGATCTTGGCGGGCGCGGGGCGGCGCGTTGCGCCGTTCGGTCGTGGCCGACGGGCGACATGGTGGCGGGGTGGCGGGGTGGCGGGGTGGCGGGGTGGCGGCGGGGGCGCGTGCGGGCGGGGTGGAGCCGGGAGTTCCCCTCTTGTTCCGCACGAGGTCGCGCGGGCCTCACCGGTGGGCGGGACAGTCGCGTGCGGATGGCGGCACCACACGTGAGGAGCATCATGAGGGGTATGTCACGACGAGGGGTGTTCGGGGCGGCGGGCGCGGTCGGCGCCGCGGGCATGACCGGGCTGCTCGGCGCGAACGCCGCGGCGGCCGATGAGCGTCCGCACGCCGGGGCGCGGCCAGGACCCGCGCGGGGCGAACGACCGGTGATCGGCGAGGCGCGCGGCGACCGGCTGCACCTCATGGCGTTCAACATCAGGATGGACGCGAACGCGGCCCCCGGCACTCCCGACTCATGGGCCGATCGCAGGCCGGTGCTCGCCCGGTTCCTCGGGCTTGAGCGGCCGACGGCGTTCGGTGTGCAGGAGGCGCTGTACCACCAGGTCAAGCAGGTCGCCGACGACCTGCCCGGCCACTACGACTGGATCGGCCTCGGCCGTGAGGGCGGCGCCAGGGGCGAGTTCATGGCGATCTACTACGACACCCGCCGACTGGAACCGCTCGACTTCGACCACTTCTGGCTCTCCGACACCCCGAACGTGATCGGCTCGACGTCCTGGGGCAACACGGTGGTCCGCATGACGACGTGGGCGCGCTTCCGCGACCGCCGCACGGGGGCCGAGTTCGTGCACGTCAACACGCACTTCGACCATCAGTCGGAGAACTCCCGGCAGCGCAGCGCGGCGCTCGTGCGCGACCGCATCGCGGAGTTCGACCGGAACCTGCCCGTCGTGCTGACCGGCGACTTCAACGCCGCCGCCGAGACCTCCGAGTCCTACCGCATCCTCGTCGAGGAGGGCGGGCTCGCGGACACGTGGCTCACCGGCGAGCGGCAGACCCCGGCGTGGGGCACGTTCCCCAACTACCGCGAACCGGTCGACGGCGGCTCGCGCATCGACTGGGTGCTGGCGAACCGGCACGTGGACGTGCTCGAATCCGCCATCAACAACTACCGGCACCGCGGCCGTTACCCCTCCGACCACACTCCGGTGCAGGCCCTGGTCCGGCTGCGCGGCTGAGCCGGGAGCCTCGCGCTGGTGGGCCGGGCGCCGGGCGGTGCCCGGCCCACCGGCGCCGGGGACATCGCGGAACGGGCCCCCTGATCGGCGGGCGCCGCGGACGGCCGCCGCGGCGGGGGACGACAGGAGCGGCAGGGCCGCCAGGTGCTCCTCGGGCACGAGGAACGCGTCGGCCGGCACCGGCAGCCGGGGCGCGAGCCGGGCGATCAGCGCCTGCTCGGCGTCCGGCGGTGCCGGAACGGCGCGCCCGACACCACCTCGCGCCCGTGGCCGTGCGGCTCGTCGGGCCCGTCGCGGAACAGCGCGTCGGCCGGCTCCGCGCCATCGGGAGCCGGCGGCCGCGTCCACGCCCATCTCCATTTCGTCCACGCCGTGCACAACGACCGTCCGTGCCCGGGACACCGCCGTCGGCGCTCACCCCCCGGCCCCGTCGTCAGACGAGCGCCGCAGCTCGGCCCCGAGGGCGGCCACGAGCCGCCACACCGTGTCGATGAGGAACACGAAGCCCCAGATGCGCCCCGCGTTCCACAACAACTCCCGCGCCCCGGTGAGCTCGTCGGGGGCGCGCCCCGACATCAGCACCTCCGCGGTGTCGCCGCTGATCACGTCCGCCGCCCAGGAGAGGCCGGCGAACAGGAGCGCGACCTGGGCGACGGCGAACACCGCGGCGTGCCTGGCTATCGCCGCGCCCGCCTCCCGCAGCCCGTCCGGCCGCCGCGCGGCCGGCGCGGGACGCGGCACCCCGGCCGCCCCCGCGGTCCCCGCCGGCTCCGAACCCCCGGCGGGCGCGACCGGCGCGGTGGCGGCCAGGACCGCCCGCGGGGCGCGGCCCGTCCCGTCCGCCGCCCCGGTGCCCCCGGGGCGACCCTGCTCCCCGGGCCCCGGCTCCCGGCCCGCCGCTGCGTCCGGCTTCCTGGGCGGGGGCGGCGGGAAGTTCCGCACGCCGAGAGCCCGGACGGACAGCGGAACGATCGCGGCACCGGCCAGGATCACCGCGGCGGCGGCCACGCACGCCACCTCCCACGAGGCCCGTTCGTACAGCAGTCCGGCCGCTACGGTGCCGATCGCGCCGCCGACCAGCGCGGCGGACTCGTACAGCCCCATGCCGCGGCCCACCCGTTCGCTGCCCGACGCCTCGGCTATGACGGCCTCCTGCACCGGCATCACCGCCGCCCACGCCACACCGCTCAGCACCCAGAGGGCGGCGACGGCATAGGGGTTGGGCGCCCAGGCCAGGCCGAGGGCGAACACCGCGCTCGCCACCGAGGCCAGCGCCAGGACCGCGGTCCTGCCGAACCGGACCACGAACGCGTGCAGGTACTCGGGCAGCAGCCCCGCGGCGACGGCCCCCGGGAGGAACACGTAGGCGACCTCGATCACTTCGAGGCCGAAGCCCCGTTGCAGATGCAGCAGCAGGAGCAGCCCGATCGCCGCCTCTGCCGTCATCGTGAGGGCGACCGCGCACAGCATCGGCCGCAGCCTCCGGGCCAGGCCGCCGCCCCGGGTCCCCGCGGCGTCCGCGCCGCCGCCCGCCGGGGAGCCCGCCGCGGCGGAACCGCGGCGCGGACTGCTCAGCAGCGCGCCCGCCGCGACGAGGCAGGCCGCGGCGCAGCCGAGGAACACGGCGCGGAAGTCGGCGGCCGACAGCAGCGTCAGGCCGGCGAAGAACGCGATCCACGCGCCGTTCTCCCTGGCCGCCATGAGCCGCGGGTAGACGCCCGAGTCGTCCGCGAGGCGCTCCCCGATCATCGCGCGGACCGTCACCCACAGCAGCGCGCCGCCCACGCCGCCGAGGGCCGCCGCCGCCCAGGCCGCGGCCATGGAGCCGGCGAACGCGTACCCCGCGCAGGCCAGCGCGTAGAGGACCGCCCCCGAGGCGGCGACGCGGCGGCGGTCGCGGGTGTCGGCGAGGACGCCTGCGAAGGGTCGCGCGACGACCGAGACCACCATCTCAAGACCGACGAGCAGGCCCACCTCGCCCGCGTCCGCGCCGAGCGCCATGCCCGCCCAGAGCGGGAGGAGGAAGTCGATCAGCTCGGCCGGACCGTTCGCGAGGGCGGACGCGAGCAGCGCCCGTTTCTCCCGCGATTCGGCCGGCCGATCGCTCAGCGTTGCCCCAGACATGCACGCAGCGTAACAGAACACCTGCTCCACTACGAGGGTTTCTATGATGCCCTTGTGCCCCGTCACGTCGACCCCGAGGAACGCCGCAGGCAGGTGGCCGAGGCCCTGTGGCGCCTGGTGGTGCGCGAGGGGCTCGAACGGGCGACCGTGCGCGCCGTCGCGGCCGAGGCGGGGCTCTCGCTCGGCGCCGTCAGTCACTACTTCTCCAGCCAGGAGGCGCTGCGGCTGTACGCGCTCGACCTCGTCAACCAGCGCGACAACGAGCGCATGGCCGCCCTGTCGCGCGAGGGCACCGCGCGCGAGATCGTCGAACGCCACGTGTGGGCGATGCTGCCGTTCGACGAGTGGTCGTACGAGTCGAGCCTGGTCTTCTACTCGTTCCTGGTCCAGGCGCGCACCGATCCCGCGTACCGCGACGCCACCGCGGCCATCAACCGCGAGATCGAGGCCCTGTGCCGGTCGGGCGTCGAACTGCTCGCGCGCCGCGGCGAGATCGCCCCGGGCCACGACCTTGAGGAACTGACCGCGGCGTTCCGCGCACTGGTCGAGGGGCTGACGTTCCAGGGCGTGATGTGGCCGGAGAGCACGGACCACGACACGATGCGCGCGGTCGTCCGCCACTGGCTCGACTCCCTCGCTGCGCCGCCCCGCGGCTGACTCCGCCCCCGCCCGCTCCCCCTTCCGCCGGCTCGCGCCCCCGCGCGCGCCGCCGGTCGAGCGCCCCGCCGCCGACCGCGCGCCGTGCGCCGCGCCGGGACGCCTCTGCTCCATTGGAACGGCCCGCCCGGCCCGGCAGGTCGTGGCGACGGCCTGTCGCCACCCGGTTCCGGCGAACCCGGCCGCGCGTACGTCAGGATCTCCGCGCCGCTCACGGCGGGTGGCGGAAGGAGAACGCCGTGCTTGGTCTGGTGCTCGTCGTGGTCCTCGGGGCCGCGGTGCTGGTCTGCGACCTCGCAGGCCGCCACCTGCACATCGCGACGCCTGTACTTCTGCTCGTCGCGGGCACGCTGCTCGGGTTCCTGCCGGGCCTGAGCGAGGTGCGCCTGCCGCCCGAGACGATGCTGCTGCTGTTCCTCCCCGCGCTGCTCTACTGGGAGAGCCTGACCACGTCGCCGCGCGAGATCCGCCGCGACCTGCGGGGCATCGTGCTGATGAGCACCCTGCTCGTCCTGGCCACGGCCGCCGCGGTCGCGACCGCCGCCCACGCGCTCGGGCTGCCGTGGGGGCCCGCGTGGGTGCTCGGAGCGGCGGTCGCGCCGACCGACGCGACGGCCGTCGGCGTGCTCGCCGGGGCCCTGCCCCGCCGCAACATCACCCAGCTGCGTGCGGAGAGCCTGGTCAACGACGGCACCGCCCTGGTCGTCCACGGCCTGGCCATCGGCATCACGATCGGCCAGGAGAACCTGGCCCCCGGGCACGTCACGGGCCTGTTCCTGCTCGCCTACGCCGGCGGCGTGGCGGCCGGGGCGCTCACCGCGTGGGTCGCCGTGCGGGTCAGGCGCCACCTCGACGACCCGTTGCAGGAGAGCGCGGCCATCATCCTGATCCCCTTCACCGCCTTCCTGCTCGCGGAGTCGGCGCACGCCTCGGGTGTGCTGGCCGTCGTGGTGTGCGGGCTCTCGATGAGCCAGGCCGGGCCGCGGGTCGGGCTGCCGGGCACGCGCCGGCAGACGGAGGAGTTCTGGTCACTCGCGATCTTCCTGCTGAACGGCTCCCTGTTCGTGCTCGTCGGCCTTGAGGCGCAGGCCGCCGCCCGCAACCTGACGAGCGACGATCTCGTGCACGCCCTGGCCATCGTGCTGGTCGCCTGCGCCACGCTCGCGGCGGTGCGCTTCGCGTTCCTGTTCGGCGTGATCGACCTGATGTACGCCGTGGATCGCCACCCGCGCCGGCGCACGCGCCGGGTAAGCCCGAGGGCGCGCGTGGTCGCCGGTGTGGCCGGGTTCCGCGGCGCGGTGTCGCTCGCGGCAGCGCTCGCCGTGCCGCACGCGCTCGACTCGGGCGCCCCGTTCCCCCACCGCGACGTGATCGTGTTCGTCACCTCGGGGGTCGTCGTGGTCACCGTTGTCGCCCAGGGCCTGCTGCTGCCCCCGGTGATCCGCTGGGCCCGCCTGCCGCGCGACACCGCGGTCGAGGAGGAACTGCGCCTGGCCAGGGAGACCGCGCTCCGGGAGGCGCTGGCCGCGCTCCCCGAGGTCGCGGGCGGGCTCGGCAGCGACCCCGAGGTCGTGGAGCGCCTGCGCCGGGAGTACCGCACCCACCTCGCCCTGATCGCGGCCCATGACGGCGACGGCGACGAGGAACCGGCGGTCCGGCGGGACCGGCACTACACGGCCCTCGGGCTCGCCCTGCTGAGGCGCAAACGCGCCACCATGATCCGCCTGCGCGACGAGGGGCGCATCGACGACACCGTGCTGCGCACGCTCCAGACGATGCTGGACGCCGAGGAAGTGCGGTTGCTGAGGCACCAGTCGACGGACTGACCCGCCGGGCGCGGCGGTACAGCGCGCGCCGTACCCCGCCGGCGCGCGCCCCACGAAGGGCGCGCGCCGGGCCCAGGGCACGGTCGAGGGCGCGTTCAGGGGCGCAGGAGCGTTTTGATGGCGCGGCGTTCGTCCATGGCGCGGTAACCCTCGCCCACCCGGTCGAGCGGCAGCGCGAGGTCGAAGACCCGGCCCGGGTCGATCCGGCCGGACAGGACGCGTTCGACGAGGTCGGGCAGGTACGCGCGCACGGGGGCGGGTCCGCCGCGCAGCGCGACATGTGACTGGAAGAGCTCCACCCCGTCGAAGACCGCGTCGTGCGGGACGCCGACGAAACCGACGTTCCCGCCGGGGCGGGCGGAGCGCAGCGCCTGCCGCAGCGACTCCTGGGTCCCGACGCATTCGAGCACCGCGTCCGCGCCGATGCCCCCGGTCAGCTCCTTGACGCGGGCCACGCCCTCGTCGCCGCGCTCCGTGACGATCTCGGTGGCACCGAACGCGGTGGCGAGCCGCTGCCGGTCCTCGTGCCGGCTCATCGCGATGACGCGCTCGGCGCCGAACTCCTTGGCCGCGATGACCGCGCACAGGCCGACGGCGCCGTCACCGACGACGACCGCGGTCGAGCCCGGCCGCACCCTCGCGGCCACGGCCGCGTACCAGCCGGTCCCCAGGACGTCCGAGGCGGCGAGCAGGCCGGGCACGAACGCGGCGTCCGGGTGCTCCGGCGTGGCGACCAGCGTGCCGTCGGCCAGGGGGACGCGCACGTACTCCGCCTGGCAACCGCCGACGAACTCCCGGCGCACGCAGTTGCTCTGGTAGCCGTTGCGGCAGTTGGGGCAGGTGTTGTCCGAGGCGAAGAACGAGCCCACGACGAACTGGCCCGGCCTGATCCGCGCGACGTCGCCGCCGACCTCCTCGACGACGCCGACGTATTCGTGGCCCATCGGCGCGGGCTCGACGACCGGGTCGACGCCCCGGTAGGGCCACAGGTCGGAGCCGCACACGCAGGCGGCGACCGTCCGGATGATCGCGTCGGTCGGCTCGATGATCTTCGGGTCCTCGCGCGTCTCCAGACGCACGTCCCCGGGAGCGTGGATGACGGCTCCGCGCATGATGGTGGTCCTCGCGTTCCTGTCGCTTGCCTCGTGCCGGCGTTCCGGTGCGGGTCCGGACGCCTCGATGCGGATGCTGACAGAGGAGTACCTCACCCGGGGGCGTGCTACTCCGCCACACCCCCGCTTGCGCGCCCAGCGCACACGCCGGAGCACACGACGCGCGAATAACGGCCGCCGCACGCTCCGGTATATCTCCAACAAGGCGTCGCCACCGCCTACTTGACCGCACGTCACACCATGGCCACGAAATCGCCGCATTCAGGCCCGCCCGGTGACCCCAACCCGTACGCTCGACGGCAGCGGCTCACTCAAACGGGGGCATCCATGGCAATCCCCTCCCGCTCCACCTCCTTCACGCCCAAAGTCGTCGTTGCCATCGACTTCGGCACCCACGGCTCAGGATTCGCACTGGCCAGGGTCGCCGCGCTGAACGACCGTGCCACCCAGCGCGTCATCACCTACCAGACGTTCACCGTGACCCAGGACACGACCTACCCCAAGGACCTGACCGCCGTCCTCGTGGACGCCGACCGGACGCCCGTCGCGTTCGGCAACAAGGCGCGCGACCAGTGGCTGCGCCTGCTGGCCCGCGGCAACCCGGACCACCACGGCTACGCCGGCCGGTTCAAGATGGGCATCCAGCCGCGCGGCCTCGAATCCGGGGTCCCCCGGTTCGAGGGCAGCCTCGCCGGGGCCGATCGCGAGGTCGTCAAGAAGCTGACCACGGCGACGCTGCGGCACATCAGCGGCGCGGCGCTCGACACCCTGCGCCGCATCAACGTGCAGGGCATCGCGCACACCGCCGACGACGTCCGCTGGTGCGTGACCGTGCCCGCCATCTGGGGCGAGGCGGAACGCGCGCTGATGCGCGCCGCCGCCGAGGCGGCCGGGCTGCCCGGCGACCAGGAGCGGCTGCTGCTGGTGCAGGAGCCGGAGGCGGCGGCCATCTACTGCGCCCTGTACACGGGGGCGCTGCTCGCGCCCGGCCGCCCGGAGGGGCGCCTGGACGTGGACGCGGCGCCCGGCAGCCGTTTCATGGTCGTGGACTGCGGCGGCGGCACGGTGGACATCACCAGTTACCGGCTGCGTCCCGAAGGCGTCGGGTCCGGCCGCCTTGAGGAGTCCAGGGTCGCCGACGGCGGCCGGCTCGGATCCGCCTACGTCAACCACGGATTCATGACCGACCTGCTCGCGGAACGCTTCGGAGCCGATCGACTCGCCACGTTACAGGCCGACTTCCCGCTCGAACTGGGTCAGCTCGAAAGCGTCTGGGAACGCGAGAAGGTCTCCCTCGCCTCCGAGACCGCCCCAGACGGCCGGCCGGTGATCGACGACCCGGTGTTCGTCGACGTGCCCGGCCGGGTGTGGGAGGTGCTCGACACCCCGACCCGCGAACGGCTGACCGCGCTCGCCGAGGGGGCCACGCACCTGATCGTGGTGACGCCTGGCGAGGTGAAGAAGCTGTTCGACGCGGTGGTCGACCCGATCATCGACGTGATCGAACGCCAACGCGCCCTCGACCGCAGGGACGACCCGGCCGAGGTGGGCGAGGTGGCCGAGCAGATGGTCGTCGTGGGCGGCTTCGCCCGCTCCCCCTACCTGAGGGACGCGCTCGCGCACCGCTTCGGCGACACGGCGCGCGTCGTCCTGCCCGAGGACCCGGCGGTCGCCGTACTGGCCGGTGCGGTCCACTTCGCCTACGACCCCTCGGTGATCTGGGGGCGCCGTTCCAAGTACACCTACGGGTTCGGCTGCGCACGCCCGTTCGAGGAGGGCGTCGATCCGCAGGAGAAGCGGTTCATCAACGACTTCGGTGAACCCCGGTGCAACGACCGCTTCGCCGTCATGGTCCGGCGCGCCGAGTCCGTTCCGGTCGACCGCACCGTGACGGGCACGCTCAGGATCTCGCCCTCCACGCGGGTGGCCACGCTGCCGATCGTCGCGACGTACGCGCCGGACCCCAGGTACGACGACGAGGAGGGCGTCGAGCAGTTGGCCGCCCTGGCCATCGACGTCTCCTCGTCGCACGGCAGCACCAAGGACTGGCGGTACGCGGACATCGACTTCTCCTTCGGAACGACCGAGTTGACGGTCGAGGCGAAGGACCGCCAGACCGGTGCGGTCTTCAGGACGGAGGTCCGCTTCGACGAGCTGTACGGCAGGCGGAACAAGGGCCGCCGGGGGCCGGAGGGGAGGCGGTCGTGACGGACTCCTGGGCAACGGGCGCGGGCGCGGGTTCCGGCGCGGGCGGGTCGTCCGGGGCGGGCGGGGGCGGCGGCGCGCGGGGCATTCCGCCGAAGCCCACCCATCCGCCCGCCGGCGCCCCCGCGCACACCGGCGCGTACCCGCACGCGCACGCCGGAGCGGACGCCGTCGGGAACGTTGCGGGCAACGCCGCGGGGAACGCCGAGGTCGCACGCCTCGACGAGTTGCAGGCGTGGCTCACCGATCTCTACGAGCAGTTCGGGCAGTTGTACGACGACGTCAGAACGCTGCGCCACGGCCGGACGAAAACCGCGCTCACCGCGCTCCAGACCACCGTGGACCGGCTCAGCCGGGACACGGCCGAACGGCTCGGCCGGCTGGACGCCGAGGTCAGGTCGCTGCGCACCGAGGTGCGGCAGCGGCTCGACGACGTCGAGGCCCGGGTGGCCAGGTTCGACGACGCGCTGGACGGCCTCATCGGCGCCCGGCACCAGGAGGCCATCGAGTCCGGCGAGGTCACCAGCGACCTGCACCGGCACCACCTGCGCAACTCCGAGGCGTACAGCGGCCTGATCCGGCAGCCGCTGCGCGGCCTGGCGATGCGGCTGTGCCCCGTCGGGACCACCGCGCGGGAGGAGCTGGCCGAGGCGCGGGCCCGCGCGGTGGCCGCCGTGCTGCGGCTGCTGTTCACCGAGGAAGCGGGGGGCGGCCCGCCGTCGGCGGACGCGCTCGCGGCCGCACTCGCCGCGCGCGGCTACCCGGCCCTCGGCGAGAAGGGGCTGTCCGCGCTCGCCAGGGTGTCGGACACCGCGGGCGCCGTGCGCCGAGGGCTGGCCGGCGACGGGCTGCCCGCCGTGCTGGACTTCGACGCCGACGTGGCAGCGCTGGGCTCCTGGCTGCCGTACAACGCGGGCACCGGCGGGCCGGCGTTCCTCGTCGCGCCCGCCTACACCGTGCCGGGGGCGGAGCCGGGCGAGCTGACCAAGGCGCTGGTCTTCGTCGCCCCGGCGGCCGTCGGGGCGCGGGACACCGCGCCGGGCGCCCCACCGGCCGTTCCGCCGGGCGCCCCACCAGGCGTTCCACCGAGCACGGCGCCGTCCAACGCGCCGTCCAACGCGCCGGGCGCGGGGGCGCGTCCGTCAGCGGGCGGGGCGGAGTGAGCGCCGTGCCGGACGCCCCGGACGTGGTGGCACGCGGCGTCCCCCTCATCGACGACCGGCTCCTGCTCGAACTGGCCAACGACCTGCACACCGCGGAGGACCTGGCCCGCGCGAGGTCCCGCGAGGGCTTCTTCGCGCGGCTGCTCGGCCGCGCCACCGGCCGCCATCGTGTCCGCGAGCGGAACATCCAGCACGGCCTCATCAACTCCCAGCGGCTGACCCTCGAATGGCTGACCAGCCTCACCGAGCGGATGACCGTCACCAACCTGGTGGTCGCCGAGGTCACCGATGAGGTCAACGGCATCAGGCACCACCTCGCGGGGAACGGGCCGCCCGGCGCGTGGTCGGCCGAGGGCATCGACGAACTGGGCACCGTTCTCGCCCGGCTGGCCCGCGACACCGGGCGTTTCCTCTCCGACCACGAACGGCGGCTCGCGGCCGTCGAGGCGCAGCTCGCGCTGGACGCGTCCGTGCGGCGGTGGCGCAGGCCGCGCCCCGACCCGGGGCTCCCCTGGCTGGTGGGCGCGGTTCTGCTGGCCCGCGAGGTCGCGGCGGGACCGGCCGGCGAGTACGCGTTCGGCGACGGCACCGGACGCACCGGCCACCCCGTGCGCCGCGAACTCGCGGAACGCATGCTCCAGGACCCGCCGGTCCCGTGGTTCGACGGCGTCAAGTCGGTGGTCGGCATGATCGCCGCGGCCGTCGAGCGGCTGCCGAGCGACGACCACCGGCGCATGGTGGCCGAACTCCTGGGCGTCGGGCTGAACCTGGGCCGCGGCGCCGGTCCTGGCGACGGCCCGGCCGGTCCCGCGGACCGCCTGGCCGGGCCCGCGGGACCGCTGACCTCCGCCCTCGCCATCACCGCCGACCTGGTCGCGGCCGGCGCCGCGCCCGCGGCCGAGGCGGCGCGCAAGGCGGTGCTCGCCGCGGGCGGCCCGGGCGACCGCTTCCTCGCCACGAGCCTGAGCGTCGAACAGCTCGTGCGCCGGGTGGTGGACGAGCAGTTCACCGAGGCCGCCACGCGCCGGGCGCACCTGCGCGCGCCGGGCGCGTACCAGGCCGCCCGCCGGGAGGACACCCGCCGGGAGGACGACCGTGGCTGACCCCGAGGAGATCACCCGGACGTTCGGCGCGCTGGCCGACCGCGCCACGGCGGCCCCGCACGGCGCGCGCCCGCGCCACGCGCCAGCGCCGCGCCCCGCTCCGCCCCCGCCGCGCGCGGCGGCGCTGCCGCGCATCGGCCTGGTCCTGGCGGGCGGCGGCGCCAAAGGCGCCTACGAACTGGGGGTGTGCGACTACCTGGCCGAGATGGGCATGGACGTGGCGGCCGTCTCGGGCACCAGCATCGGCGCGCTCAACGGCGCGGTGCTCGCCGCGGAACCCGACCTGCGGCTCGGCACACGGCGGCTCGCGGCGTTCTGGGAACGCTTCTCCACCCGCTCCGGCGTGGCGCCGTTCGCCGACCGCGGGCTCCGCCTCGACGAGGCCGGCCTCGCGGCCGAGGGGACCGCGCGGCAACTGGCGCTGTTCTGGCCGCGGCTGCTCGGCCTGCGGCGCCGGGCCGGCCTGCTCGAAGAGCTGGTGAACGAGGCCGTGGACGTTCCCGGCATCCGCGCAGGCCGGCCGCTGTGGGTGGCGGCCTACCCCCTCAAGGACATGCCGGCCGTGCCCGTGCGGCTGCGCCACCTGATCGAGATCGTGCGCTGGCTCGGCGGCGCGCAGGGCAGCGTCCTGCGCCTCAACGGGCTGCCGGAGGAGCAGATCAGGCAGGCCGTGCTGGCCAGCGCCGCGCTGCCGTTCATCTTCCCCTCCCGCGTCGTGGACGGTTGCGCCTACCTCGACGGAGGACTCGGCGGGCCGGGGGACCGGACGCCGGTGCGGGCGTTCGCCGAACAGGAGCACTGCGACGTGCTCGTCGTCGTCCACCTGCACCCCGACGCGGTCGTCAGCCCGAGTTCGACGGCGCGCTTCCTGCGCATCGACATCAGGCCGAGCGTGCCCATCGTGCCCCCGGGCCCGCTCGGGCCGCTCAGCGGCATGCTCGCGTTCTCGCCGGAACGCGTCCGCGGGCTGCGGGTCCTGGGCTTCGAGGACGCCCGGGCCAGGTTCACCGAGACCAGGCGCCTGCTGGCCGCCCGGGCCGGCCTGGCCGACGCCGAGGCCCGCATGCTGGCGGCACTCGCCCGCCTCGGCCGCGGCGGGTGAGGGGACATGGCGGCCACCGGGCCCGCGAACCGGGAGGAGAACCAGGTGAGTTGGCGCATGCGACGCCCCACGGCCACGCCCCGCTGGCGGCGTCCGCCGGAGAACATCGCGGCCTCGGCCGAGCAGTACGTCCTGGACGTCATCGCCTTCTACGACCGCAGGGCGCGCTGGCACCGGCGCCTCTACCGGTTCAGCGGCACGGTGATCATCCTGGCCGGGGCCGCGTTGCCGCTGCTGACCACCCTCGACTTCCCCGGCCGGGACGGCACCATCGCCGGCGTCGGGAGCCTGGTCGCGGTGACCACCGCGCTGCGCGCCCTCTACCGGTGGGACGTCTCATGGGTGCTGCTGCGGGACACCGAGATCCAGCTCACCCACACCTACCTCGCCTGGCGGACGCGGGCCGACCGCGGCCAGGACGCACCGGCCCCGGCGCCCGAGGAACTGCTGGAACGCATCTACCGGATCAGGCGGTCGGAGTCCTCCGAGTTCTTCAAGAACCTCCCCGACCCGGCCACAGGCCCGGCCCGGGCGCCCGACCGGCCGCGGAGCACCGCGCCGTGACCGCGCCCCGCCGCTCCCCGACGGCTACGGGCACGGCTCCTCGAACTTCACGGCCCGCAGCGTCACCGACTCGCCCGCGAGGCCGGTGCCCGGGGCCGGCTCCTGGGCGCACACCTGCCAGTTGGACTCGACCAGGATCATCCGGTCCTCACCCGAGACGTCCCGAACGGTGAGGCCGACGCCATCCGGCAACGCGTCGCGGGCCACGTTGACGGACTCGCCGACCAGGTCGGGCATCGTGTCCCCCGCCTCGGCCACGGGCCCGGTGCTGTCCTCGTCGGGGCACTCCTCCTCCAGCTTGACCGCGCCGAAGTCGATCTCCGTGTCCGTGGCGTGCTCACCGGGTCCCGGGCTCTGGAAGCAGACGATCCAGTTGCGGTCCATGATCTGCATGCGGTCCCGGCCGAGGGAGTCGTGCGACGTGAGGTCGTGGAAGCCGGCGGCCTGCGCGGCGTCCTGCGCGGCCTGGAGTCCGCCGCCGGTGAGGTCGGGCAGCACGGCGACCTCCTGCCCGGCCCCGGCCCCGGCGTCGGCATCGGCATCGGCGGCCGGATCGGGCGCGGGCACAGACTCGACGTCCTCCGCTGGAGCGAGGGAGGCGGTCGCCTCCGCCGGTCCCGCGGCCTCGCCGTCCTCCTCGTCCGGGGCGGCGATGCCGACGACAACGAGACCGGCGAACACGAGCCCGGCCACGGCACCGACACGCTGCCCCCGCGTGAGGCGGGACCAGAAGGAGCGCGCGGGCGGCTGGTTGGCTGTCATACTCCCGAGCCTCCCGCGCGCACGCCCGGAGTGCGGACGACGTGATCATTCCGTAACGACGAACGCGACGACGAACGCGACGGCGAACGCAACACCGAACGCGGACGACCGGCGCGCGGAAGCGGCTCAGGAGACGTCCTCGCCAACCCCGGCCGGCTCAGCACCGTGCGCGGCGGCGATGTCGTCGATCCGGGCGGGCATGTTCCGCCGCAGGGCGCGTCCAGTTCGCGCCGCATCCGCAGCGCCCCGGTGACGTTCGTCATGAACCGCACCGCCGTGCTGTGGGCCGCACTCCGCCACGACCCCCGGCCGAGCAGACGCTCCTTGAGGCCCCGGAGAACGAATCAGCCCCGGCCAGACTTGCGTCCGACCTGGGGCTGACCGGTAGGCCGTGTGGGACTCGAACCCACAACCAAAGGATTAAAAGTCCTCTGCTCTGCCAATTGAGCTAACGGCCCGCACCGAGCAGCATAGCCCGGCGGCCCGCGCGGCTTCGAAGGCATGGGCCATGCCTTCGAAGCCGAAGCGGCCGTGGCCCCGCCGGGCCACGGCCGTCAGGATCAGTCCTCGCGCTTCCAGCGCGGCCGGTCGGCCCTGCGGTCGTACGAGGAACGCTCGTCCCGCCGGTCGTAGGACGCCCGGTCGTCACGGCGCTCGTACGACGGCCGGTCGTCGCGCCGGAACCCGCCGCCGCTGCCGCGCCGGTTGTCGTCCCCGCCGCGCGGGCGGAAGCCCTCGCCGCCGCCCCGGGGCCTGAAACCCTCGCCGCGGTCGTCGCGGCGCGGGAACGGCCGCCGCTCGTCACGGCGGAACCCGCCGCCGCCACCGCGCCGGTTGTCGTCCCCGCCGCGCCTGAAGCCCTCGCCTCGGTCGTCGCGGCGCGGGAACGGCCGCCGGTCGTCGCGCCGGAACCCGCCGCCACCCGGCCTGCGGTTGCCGTGCTCCTCCTGGCGCCCGGTCTCGGCCCGCGCGGCCTTCTCGGCACGGCGCGCCTCGCGCGCCGCCTCCCGCTCGGCTTCGCGCTCGGCCTCGGCGAGCGCCTGCTTGCGCTGCTCCGCGGCCTGGGCGATGGCCTCGGCCGGGTCGTCCCCGCGTTCCCGCGCGGCGCGGCCGGTGAGGCGTTCGGCCTCGTCCCGCAGCTCCGTGGCGCGGCCCTGCGCCTTCTCCAGCTCGCGGGCGAGGCGGGCCACCTCAAGCTCGGCGTGCCGGACGGCGCCCATGGCCGAATCCGCCTGCACCTCGGTGAGGGAACGCGCGCCGATGATGCCGGCCACGTCCTCGTCGAACAGCTCCCCGCGCCCGATGACGTGCCGCGCGGCGTGCACGCCCGCGTCCTCCATCAGCCGGAAGATCGTCCGCCGCTGGTGCGGCAGCGCGAGCGACACGACCGTGCCGGAACGCCCCGCGCGCGCGGTGCGGCCGGAACGGTGCAGGTAGTCCTTGTGGTCGGCCGCCGGGTCGACGTTCAGCACGACATCGATGTCGTCGACGTGGATGCCGCGCGCGGCGACGTCCGTGGCGACCAGGACGGCCACGCGGCCGTCCTTGAAGTCGGCCAGGGTGCGGGTGCGGGCGCCCTGCGTCATGCCGCCGTGCAGCGCGTCCGCGCGCACGCCGGCCTCGCGCAGCTGGCCCGCGACGCGGTCGGCGCCGAGCTGGGTGCGCACGAACACGATCGTGCGCCCCTCGCGCGCCGCGATGGCCGCGGTCAGCGGGGCCTTGTCGCGCGGCTTCACGACCAGCACGTGGTGCGACATGGTGGTGACCGCGCCCTGCGCCGCGTCCACCTCGTGGCTGACGGGGTCGACGAGGTAGCGCTTCACCAGCGTGTCGATCTCGTGCTCAAGCGTGGCCGAGAACAGCATGCGCTGGCCGCCCGCGGGCACCTGGTCGAGCAGTTCGGTGACCTCGGGCAGGAAGCCGAGGTCGGCCATCTGGTCGGCCTCGTCGAGCACGGCGACCTCGACGTCGTCGAGCGAGCACGCGCCGCGGCCGATCACGTCGCGGAGTCGGCCCGGCGTGGCGACGAGGACGTCCACGCCGCGTTCGAGGGCGTAGATCTGGTTGCCCATGGAGGTGCCGCCGCACACGACCTTCAGGCGCAGCCCGAGCACGTCGCCGTACGGCTCAAGGGCGTCGGAGACCTGCATGGCCAGTTCGCGGGTGGGCGTGAGGATCACGGCGCGCGGGCGCTTGGGCGCCGTGCGCCTGCCGGCCAGGCGGGCCAGCGTGGGCAGGCCGAAGCTCAGCGTCTTGCCGGAGCCGGTGCGCCCCCGGCCGAGGATGTCGTGGCCGGCCAGCGCGTCGGGAATGGTGGCCGCCTGGATGGGGAACGGGGTGGTCACCCCGTTCTCGGCGAGCTTGCGCACAACGTTCTGCGGCAGGCCCAGGTCGGCGAAGGTGGTGGTGGGCTCGTCCAGGGGAAGAAGTGCCTCTGGCGTCGAGACGGACATGCGAAGTGAGTACCTTCCGGAGTCTGAGGTGGTCGGCACGCGCCTTAGCTCCGTAGGTGCTGTTGACCGCCTGGATGCGATCAGCCACGGCTAGACGAGGAACGCGCCACACGGCGCGCTGCTGCTGGGCGCCGGGCAAGTTTGATGGGATCAAACGATCTACAAGCATACGCACCGTGTGGGGTCCCGTGCAAACGGCTCATGAGCCATCCTCGGGGGGCGGTTCCGAGGGCGCGGGTTCCGCGGTCGGGGAGGGCGGCGGCGGCTCCGGCTGCGGCTCGGGCGCGGGGGGCGGTTCCGGCTGGGGTTCCGGCTCGGGCGCCGGGTTCGGTTCCGGCTCAGGCGCGGGCTCCGGCGGGCGCGCGGCGGGTGGCGGGGCGGGCGGCTGGGCGCGCGGGGAGCTGCGGGGCGCCTCGCCCGTGGGCGCGCCGGGCTCGGGGTCCGCGCCCGGTGTGCCGGCGGCGGGCCGTTCCGCGCTGGGAACGGCGTGCCCCGACGGCGGCTCGTCCGCGTCGCCGCCCTCGGGCGGGACGGTCCGCGGGGCGTCCGTGGCGGCAGGCGCCACGGGCTTGCCCGGCCGTTCCTCGGGCTCGACGGTCAGGCAGCCGCCGAGGGCGGCCACCGCGACGAGGGCGGCGACCGGCGCGAGGCGGTGGGGGCGGCGCACGGGCGGACACCTCCGGGGGCGGGGGCAAGCACTTACGCGTGACTCAACTCTCACCCCCGGACGGAGGACACGGACCCGAGCCAACCGAAACGGACCAGTCATCGACGACCAGGAACGGACAGCCGCAAACGGTTGTGCACACCCTCGTCGACCGGCTCGATCGTCGACCGGCTCGCGGCTCACCCGTAACCGAGCGCGTGCAGCCGTTCGTCGTCAATCCCGAAGTGGTGCGCGATCTCGTGCACCACGGTGATCTCCACCTCCTGCACCACCAGCTCGCGGTCGCCGCCCTCACGGCGGCACAGCCGCAGCGTCGGCCCCATGTAGATGGAGATCCGGTCCGGCAGCACCCCGGCGTACCACTCGCCCCGCTCGGTGAGCGGCGTCCCCTCGTACAGGCCGAGCAGCTCAGGGTCCTCAGGGGGCGGCTCGTCCTCCACGAACACGGCGACGTTGTCCATCAGCCGGGTCAGCTCCGGCGGGACCCGGTCCAGCGCCTCACTGACCAGTTCCTCGAACTCCTCGCGCGTCATCTCCAGCACCCCGCCATTGTCCTTCGGCGGAAAAGTTTTGGTGATCCCCCGCGCGATCGCCTATGCTGCTCGCGCGTCCCATACTGGCCCCCATCGTCTAGCGGCCTAGGACGCCGCCCTTTCAAGGCGGTAGCGCGGGTTCGAATCCCGTTGGGGGTACACGCCGAGGTGAGGTGCCGGCCGACCGGCCTCACTCCCCGGTCGACCGGTTCCCGGCCCCGCCGAGGCAGGACCGGGACAGCGGGTCAGGGCGCGAGCAGTTCATCGAGGAACGCGTTGCCGAACACCCCGTGCGGATCGAGACCGCGCAGCAGCCCGGTGCCCTCCGCCCACTCCCCCGCCCCGTAGGACGCGGGCACGACCTCGCCGATGACCTCCTGGTCGGCCCACGCCTCGGCGTCCGTGTAGCCCCAGCCCTTGGACCACTCGACGCGGACCAGCGCGTGCCCGCCGTCGTAGGTGTCCAGGCAGAACCGTTCCAGCTCACGGTAGAACTCGGCCGCCCCCGGCGTGCCCGGCAGCGTGAGCACGTCCACCCACACCGCGCAGTCGAACTCCGGGTGGTCCGGATGCGGGCGCACCACGGACAGCAGCGGCGGTCGCGCCCCGGCGACGGCGACATCTGCCGGCTGGTCGAGGCCCCCGACGCGGATCTCCACCTGCCCGTTCACGGGGTACCTGCCCGCGTCGGCCCACGCTTCGAGCCGTTCCCGGTAGAACCCGGCGAACTCCGAGATCACCCGCTGCACGTCCGCCCTGCGGGTCAGGATGGCGTAGCCGTTGGCCGTCTCCCGCAGCGTGGTCGGCCGCAGGTAGAACGTGAGGTGGTGCGAGGCGCCCCACAGATCCGTCGCGAGCGACGTCGTCAGCCCGGTCGCCGCCACCGTGTACTGCAACGCGCCCAGTTGCGGTGCCAGATACCAGGCGGCCTCGGCGGTCAGCCGCCCCACGAGCCGTGAAACGGGCGTGGGGACCAGGTCGCTGAACGGGTAGTTGTACGGCCCCAGCACCGGTCGCGCCGTCGCGGGACGCTCAGGGCTGAGGCTCCAGACCTTCAGCCACGGCTTGTCCGTGAACGCGAACCAGATCGTCTCCACGCGCCCGGCCGCGTCGAGGTAGTCGGCGAACGTCCGCCCGCCCGCCGCCTCGGGGCTGCCCGGCGCGGCGAACAGCTCGTCCGCCGGCACGTCCACGCGGCTGACGCAGCGCAACGGCGTCTCCTCGCCCGCCTGGAGCACCGCCTCCACGACGAACGCCCGCCCGAGGTGCGTGGCCAGCGCGTCGCACTCGGGGTCCGTGCCGCGCGTGAACGTCCGCAGCGCGTACCGGCCGTTCGCCTCGTCCCAGACCACGGCGGTCAGTTCGAGCACGAGGTTGCTGAGGCTGCCGTAGGTGTGGCCGGGGCGAGGGGCCTCCCCGGCGGCGGGAACGCTCGTTCCGTGCGCGTCGATGGCGAGCGTGCCGCCCAGCGTCAGTTCGCCGGGGGCGGGGGTGTTGGTCACGCCGAGGCCGTGTCCCGCGAGGTAGCCGAGCAGTTCCTCAAGCGTCACGCCGGTCTGCGCCCGGACCGCGCCCGGCGCCCCGGCGGGCGGCGGCACCAGGGCCATCGCCGTCAGGTGCTTCGTGGTGTCGACCAGCAGCACCGGCGCGTCCGCGTCGGTGCCCGGCGTGATCGTCAGCGGCGACCAGGTGTGCGCCTTGCCGCGCGCCCGCAGCCGCCAGCCGGCGGCGTGGGCCCAGTTGGCGAGGTCGGCGACCTGCTGCCCGTCGCGCGGCGCGCAGGTCCACAGGCCCGGGTGGGCGATCTCGCCCGCCCAGTTCAGGTAGGGAAGGCGGTAGGGGATGAGGCCACCGGGCAGGTCGGGCGCCGGGGTCGCGGCGACGGCGCGCCCGATCGCGGTGTGGGCCGCGAGCCCGAAGGCCCCGGCCGCGGCGGCCGTGCGCAGGACACCGCGCCGGGAAGGTAACTCAGGTGTGTTCGCCATACGGCGGACGGTAGTGAGCCCAGCGCACGTTGAGAAAGACCGCGCGCACGGCCCAGCCGCGCGCCTGCGGACTGTCGCCACCGCGCCTGCCCGGGCTCGTGCCCGCCTACTCTGGGGAGCATGAGCCTTGGTGCTGATCTCCGTCGGCTGCGCCGCCTCGCGGGACTCACACAGGAGACCTTGGCCGACCGGGCCGGCGTGTCCGTTGATGTCGTCAAGAAGCTCGAACAAGGCCGGAAGACGTCAGCCCGGCTGCCAACCCTGCACGCTCTTGCCGCCGGTCTGGGCGTCGAGCTGACGGCGTTGCTGGGCGAGCCGCCCGCGGTGGCCAGCGGGTCGCTCGTCGACTCCCCCCGGCTTGTGGCGCTGCGCCGGTCCATCGCTCCACCGCTGCTCGCGCTCCCGCCGGAACCCAGCACGCCGCACCCCTCGCCGACAGCCGTCAAGCACCGCATCGCGTCGGGCTGGACGCAGTACCACAAGGCGAACTTCCCCGCCCTGATGTCGGCTCTCCCCGGAATCATCGACGACAGCCGCTTCGCCGCTTCCGTCGGCACCGAGCAGCAGCGGGCGCGCGGAGCGGCGCTCCTGGCGAAGTCGCTGCAACTGGGCGGGCATGTGGCGATTCGGCTGGGCAAGACGGACCTGGCGCTCTCCGCCCTTGAGCGCGCGATGCACGCGGCGGAGCAGTCGGCGGATGTGCTGCTGCCCGGAATGATCTCCACCTCCGTGGCGTGGTCCTACCAGCGCCAGGCCCGGCTGGAGGACGCGCTTCACCTGGCCATCCACGCTGCCGACCGCGTCGAGCAGGGCCGCACGGACACAGCCGAAGGCGTTCGGGTCCGGGGCGGCCTGCTGATGTCCGCCGCCACGTCGTACGCACGGAGCGGCGACTACGAACGCGCCGACGAGATGATGACGTCCGCCGAGAACGCCGCGAAACGACTCGCGCACCTGCCCCCGCCGGAAGACGGACGGCTGGTGAGCGTTTTCAGCCGCTCCTCCGTACGCATCGAGCGCGTCCGACTCGCCGTCCAGCACAAACGTCCGCAGGAGGCACTGGACCTGGCACGCGGCATGCGTCTGAGCAAGGACGTCCCACCGTCCTGGCGCGCGTGGCTCCTGCTCGACATCGCGCGGGCGCATACGGACCTGGGCAACGCGGAGAAGGCCGTGGCGACTCTGGAACGACTCCACCGCGTCGCACCCGCGTGGCTCGGCCACCACACACTCGCGGTCGCCATAGTCCGAGACCTCTGGTCACTTCCCCAGCGGCCCACCGGACTTCGCCGCCTGGCGGGACGGCTGGGAGTGGCTGACTAGCGCGCGAAACGGGGACGTTCCATCCCTGCAGACGCCGCACCAATCCCGCCACGCTGAGTGCCCGAAGGCCTCTGTCGGCGCCAGGAATACCGTTCGGCGCACCCTCCGTGGCGCACCCGAACCTGAAGGGGCCGCTACCGAGCCGGGCGCACGGTCGCGGAGTCCGCGCCCAGGTGCCGCGATCCTCAGCCGCCCCGAAGGACAGCCGCCACCCAGCGGCGGTGTCGACGTCAAGCAGATGTCCGGCAAGTTGCAATTTTCAGCCGCCCCAAAGAACGGCCGCCACGACCTCCCGGCCCCGCCGGAGCGGGTCCGGCTGCGGGTTGCGACCCTCAGCCGCCCCGAAGGACGGCCGCCACCTCCTGCGTTGCCCGGCGCACGGCCAGATTGCGGGGTTGCGATCCTCAGCCGTTCCGGGGGACGGCCGCCACCCAGCCGTACCGGTCCAGCTGCTCCACGAACAGGCGGTTGCGATCCTCGGCCGTTCCGGGGGACGGCCGCCACGGTGTTTGACCAGTGGTTTCGGCATGCGGCTGGGGCACCAACCCGAGTCAACACGGGGCAAAGACGAGCAATGCGGGCATTCTCCTTCGGTGCGGCCCGCGCGTCGTGTGCGCACTTGGGGTTCCGAACCTCCGTGTCAGTCCTCACCCCTTGCCGAAGTCACCTCGCACGACGCCCGCGACGAATGCCTGCCAGCCTTCAGAGCGACTGACAAGCACAGGCCCCGAACGCTGTTTGCTGTCCCGGGTGAGGACTCCGTCCTCCGCGTCCGCGACCTCAACACACTCACCGTTGCCGCTGCTGTGACTCGACGTGAACCACTGTGCCCTGCCCAGGTGATCAGTTCTGTTTCATAGCCTCCTGCCACTTCCGCGATCAACAACTGCTGCTTCCCGGACACCGGCGGACGCCGCTTCGGACCGTCGACTCCGCGCGGCAGTGCGGCGGTGCGGCGGTGCAGTGCGGCGGGCGTCCGTGAAGCGGCTGGGGGCCTGAAGGACTTCGGCCGTGCCTCGCCCATGGCGTCGGCCAGCAGGTCAGGCATCCGGGATGTCTGTCTTGGCCGCGACGAGCGTCGCCCGGGGGATGATCACCAGCCGCTCGCCGGGGTCGACGCTCACCCCCGTGGGGAGCCGTCCCGCGTAGTCGGGGGTCAGGTCGGTGCCGATGACGGCGATGTCCCCGTTGTCCAGCTCCCACACGTCGGGGCAGCTGGCGTTGCCCGAGGTCTGGCCCAGCGCGTGCGACGACTTGCCCAGTCGCCGTGCGAACGACGCCGCCGGATCGGCCTCCCACTTCGTGGTCATGTCCCCTCCCCTTGAGGCCAGTTCGTCCCAGCGCTCCGTGGCGAGACTATCACTCAACGCGTTCATCCGGCCATAGTGCGTCACGGCCGGTGCGTGGGGCGGGCCAGGGTCGCCAGGGTGCGGAACGCGGCCGAGCGGCCCCGGTCGGGAACCGTCCACAGGGTCTGGCCGCGCACGCCCCAGCGGGCGAGCAGGGCGTTGGCGGCCAGGAAGCCGGTGGTGGCGGCCCGTTCCATCAGCGCGACCGGCAGCGTCGTGCGCACCAGGTCGCCCGCGAGCATCACCGCCGGGTGCGGGGTGCGCACGGGGGGCCGGTCGGTCCAGCCGCCGACGGGGAACAGCGGGCAGTCGGCGTGCCACGCGTGCCGCTCGTCGATCACGCGCGCCTCGCGCAGTTCGGGGTAGACCTCGCGCGCGCGTGCCAGCAGCAGCCGCTGCTCGGCCGCCCGGTCGGCGCCCGGCGGCCGGGCGTAGGCGTGGAGTTCGAGCACGCAGCCGCCGGTGCGGTGGGCCCACCTGGCGGCCTCGCCCTCGAACGCGTTCAGCACCGTGATGTTGTCCAGTGCCCCGTAGCCGCTGGTGCCGAGGAAGCCGGGCCGGTGCCGCGCCACGGGCCGGTCCAGCCAGTAGCGCGACACGAGGAACGGGGGCGCGGCGCGTAGTTTGTCGATGCGCGCGCGCCACTCGGCGTCGCCGAGCGCGGGTGAACGCGCCACCAGGTCGCGCAGCCCGTCCGTGTCGAGCGCGAGCACGACGGCGTCGAAGCGTTCGCGCGCCCCGTCGGCGGTCGTCAGGTGGAGCGCGTCGCCGTCGGCGGGTGCGAGCCGTTCCGCGGCGGTGCCGGGGCGCACCCGCGCGCCCAGGCGCGCGATGTGGTCGGTCAGTGGTTCCCACAGGGCCTGGGGGAACGGCTCGGCGGGCACGTCGAACAGCAGGCCCTCGGCCGAGCCGAGGAAGTAGATGTGGAACATCAACGCCATCTCGGCGGCGGACAGTTCGGCCGGGTCGGCGAAGAAGCTGCGCGAGAACACCTCGAACGCCAGGTGCCTGGCCGCCGTGGGGAAGCGGATGGCGGAGAGGAACGCGTGGGCGCTGGTCCCGTCGAGGCGCCGGTAGACCTCGGGCACCCGGACGTCCAGCAGCGGCAGCGCGGCGGCGGGCCGCATGCGCAGCAGGTCGCGGGCGCCGAACGAGGGGCTGAGCGCGACGAACCCGAGGGCGTTGAACGGCGGGGTGCGCGGCACGCGCGCGAAGCTGTCGCGCGCCCCCTCCCGGTGCAGCAGCGGGTAGTCGGGCAGCCCGGTCAGCATCCGCAGGTCCGGGTCGGCGCGCCGCAGCAGTTGCCGCAGGTTGTAGTACTGACGGAAGAACGCGTGGAAGCCGCGCGTCATCGTGGCGGCCGAGCCGTCCGCGAGCGTCACGCGGTGGCCCGCGAGCCGCCCGCCGAGCGCGTCGCCGCGTTCGACGAGGGTGACGCGTACGCCGCGTTCCGCGAGCGCCGTGGCCGCGGCGAGTCCCGCGATGCCGCCGCCCACGACGGCGGCGCTGGGCGGGGTGCCGGTGACGCGGTCGCGGTTCCCCGCCGGGGGCAGCACCCGGGCGCGCCGGTCGCGGCCCGGCCGCCGGCCGGTCACGCCGCGGTCCCGACGACGGTGTGCACGATGCCGCGCTGCCAGCCGGGCATGGGCGCGGCGCGCACGGCGTGGAACCCGGCGCGGCGCACGCGGCCGGTGAACTGCGCGGCGGTGTCGAACGCGATGACGCTGTGCCACAGGTGCCGGTACAGCTGCCGGTCGCCGGTCAGCGCGCCCACCGGGCGCACCAGGCCGCCGCACACGGCGGCCCACACCGCGCGGTGCGACGGCCGGCCGCTGAGCGTGTACTCGTGGACGGCGAGCCGCCCGCCGGGGGCGAGGAGTTGACGCACGTCGCGCAGGAGGCGGTCGGGGTCGGCGACGTTGCGGAAGAGGTAGGCGGCCAGGACGCCGTCGAACGGCCCGGTGACACCCGCGTCCGCGAGGCGTTCCGCGGGGGCGTGGACGAACGTGACGCCGGGTGGCCAGCGTTTGGCCGTGGCGCGGGCGAGCATGCCTGCCGAGGCGTCGACGGCCGTGACGCGCGCGCCCGGGTGGGCGGCGAGCAGCGCGGCCGTCGAGGCGCCGGTGCCGCAGCCGAGGTCGAGCAGCCGGGGCGGGGCGGCGCCGCCGGGGCGCGGGCCGAGGCGGCGGGCCGAGCGCCGCAGGTGCGCGTGGTAGCCGGGGTTGCAGGCCACGAGCCGGTCGTAGCCCGCGGCGGCCCGGTCGAACGCCGCCGCCAGGTCGCCGTCGCGCAGCAGCGCGGCGGGCGCCCGGTTGTCGTCAATCGCCATCGTTCACGCTCGCCTTCCGTGGGTGTCCGTGGTCGGGGTGCTCGTCGAGGGTGGCGGGCGCGGGGGTGGGCCGCCGGGGGCGCAGCGGCAGGGTGAGCGCCGTGCGCAGCATCGGGCGCGCCGGGGTGCGCAGCCCGACCGCGATGTCCTCCCACCAGCGGGTGTCGCCGTCGAGGAACCGCAGCAGCCGTTCGGTCGGCACCTCGTGGAACAGCCGCGCCAGCAGGTCGGCGCCGCACACCCGGCCGGTGTCGAGCGCGGCGAGCAGCACCGCGTCCATGGCGCGCGAGCGCGTCGAGTGGGGATGCGGCGGCACGGGCGGCAGGCCGGCGCGCAGCGCGGCGGCGACGGCGCGGCTCTGGCGCTGCGCGGCGGCGAACGCGTAGCCGGTGGCCGGGCGGGCGGCGCCGCCTGCGATGCCGACGCGGAACAGGGCCGTTCCGACGCGGCGCGGGAAGACGCCGTCGGTCATGGGGATGACGCCCGCCTCGGTCGCGGCGATCGTGGGGTCCGGGAGCGCGAGGTGGTGGCGCGTGTAGTGCCGCAGCGCGCGTTCGTACGCCTCGCGGGGCAGCGGCTCGGGCGAGAACTCGGTGTACTCGACCAGCGCTTCGTGCGTCCCGAGCGGCAGCATGTAGCAGAACGCGACGCCGCGCGGCGGCTGCGGCACGCGGAAGTCCATCAGGTCGGCCACGCCGGGCTCGAACGCGGCGTGCGGGGTGCGCACGAACCAGCCGCGGAAGTGCTGGAACAGCGTGGTGCGGGCGGGCGGCAGCCGGCGCGGCGGCCGGGAGTCGAACGCCCAGCGCGCGCGCAGCAGCACCGGCCGCCCCTCCGGGTCCGTGCCGCGCACCTCGGCGCCGCCGCCCGGGGCGTCGCGCATGTCCGTGACGGTCGCGATGACCTCGCGGAACGCGGCCCGGCCCGCGAGCCGGTCGCGGACCAGCGTTTCGAGGGCGCCGGAGCGCAGCATCTTGTAGCGCAGGCGGCGCGGCGCGCGGTCGGCGACGTCGCCGGCGCGGCCGTGCACGCGGAGGCGGTGGAAGGACGTGACGAGGGCGTCGTCGTAGGGGCCGCCGGGCGCCTCCCACCAGCACCAGGTGCGTTCTGCCGGGCGCAGCGGCCCCGGCGGCGCGGTCACGAGCAGAACCTCGGCCCCGGCCGTTTCGACGAGCCGGTGCGCGAGGGTGAGTCCGGCCGCTCCGGCCCCGATGACGACGGCATCCACCACGTCCCGATGCTCACCCAGGCCGCCGCGTCACCGGCCGCCCGACACGGGGCCGCCCGGGTGACGCGCGCCTACGATGAGGTCATGACCGAGGGTGAGGAAACGCGTCGGGGCGTGGCCGGATCGGTGCAGTCGGTGGAGCGGGCGGTGAGCGTTCTCGAAGCGCTGGCGAGGAGCGGCGGGGCCGGGGTCACGGAGATAGCGGACGAGATCGGGGTGCACAAGTCCACGGCGTCGCGGCTGATCGGGGTGCTGGAGAGCCGGGGCCTGGTGGACCAGGAGAAGGAGCGCGGCAAGTACTACCTGGGGGCGGGCATCCTGCGGCTGGCCGGGGCCGCGGCCATCAGGCTCGACATCTCGCAGGAGAGCGCACCGGTGTGCCGGCGGCTCGCGGAGGCGACGGGCGAGACGGCGAACGTGGCGGTGCTCGACGGCGACGCCGCCGTCAACATCATGCAGGCGCGCGGCCCGGCCGAGGTCGCGGCGTACAACTGGCTGGGCCGGCGCACGCCGCTGCACGCCACGGCCAGCGGGAAGGTGCTGCTCGCGGCGATGCCGACGGCCGTGCGGGAGAGCCTGCTGGCGCGCGAGCAGCAGCGGTTCACCGCGCGCACGGTGACGGCGCCCGCGGCGCTGCGGGCGGCGGCGGACGAGGTGGCGGCCGAGGGGTTCGCGGTCACGCGCGAGGAGTTGGAGGCCGGCCTGAACGCGGTCGCGGCGCCGGTCCGCAGGTACGACGGAACGGTCATCGGGGCGATCGGCGTGTCGGGTCCCGTGTACCGGATGGGCGAGGAACGGCTGTCCGAGCTGGCCGAAAGCTGCACCTCGGCGGCGGGCGAGTTGTCGCGGCGCCTCGGCTTCGGCAGCTGACACGCGAACGTCCCGGCGCTTTTACGCCCCGGTGATCCGCCGCCCTTGACACCGCGAGTGGCCGTTCTCACCATGTCCCACATGGCGCAACCCAGCGCGCCATGCGCAACGCGTCGGTGGGAGGAGCGGGCCATGGCAGCGAGGGCGGACACGCGCGTCGTCATCATCGGCGCGGGCATCGTCGGCTGCGCGCTCGCCGACGAGCTGACCGCCCGCGGCCTGCGGGAGGTCACGGTGCTCGACCGGGGCCCGCTGTTCGCCGGGCCGGGCTCCAGCTACCACGCGCCGGGCCTGGTGTTCGCCACCAGTCCGGCCAAGGTGCTCTCCGACTTCGCCCGCTACACCATCGACAAGTACCGGTCGCTCGGCTGCTTCTCGCCGGTCGGCGGCCTTGAGGTCGCCACCACGCCGGAACGCCTCGCGGACCTCGCGCGCCGGGCCGGGCTCGCCGCGTCCTGGGGCATCGAGGCCGAACGGGTCAGCGCGCGGCGCTGCGCCGAACTGTGGCCGCTGCTCGGCGCGGACCGCGTGCTCGGCGGGCTGCACACGCCGCGCGACGGCCTGGCCGACGCGGCCCTGGCCTGCCGCCTCCAGGCCGAACGCGCGATGGCGCGCGGCGCGACGTTCCACGGCGGGCACACGGTGACCGGCATCGAACGCGGCCCGGACGGCGCGGTGGTCGCGGTGCGCACCGACCGGGGGGACTTTCCGGCCGACGCGGTGGTCTCGGCCGCCGGGTTCTGGGGGCCGGTCGTCGGTGCGATGGCCGGGGTGCCGGTGCCGCTGCTGCCGCTGGCCCACCAGTACGCCAGGACCGGCCCGGTACCCGGGCTCGACCCGGACGCGCGGCTGCCGATCCTGCGGCACCAGGACCGCGACCTGTACGTGCGGCAGCACGGCGACGCCCTCGGCATCGGCTCCTACGGGCACCGGCCCATGCCGGTCGACCCGTTCACCCTGACCGCGTCGGAACTGCCATTCAGTGCGGAGGAGTTCGCGCCCGCCTGGCGGGACGCGGCCGAGCTGTTACCCGCGCTCGGCGGTCCCGGGCCGGCGAGCGGGTTCGACGGCGTGTTCTCGTTCACGCCCGACGGCATGCCGCTGCTCGGGCAGGTCCGCGAGGTGCCGGGGCTCTGGCTGGCCGAGGCGGTGTGGGTGACGCACTCGGCGGGCGCCGCCCGCGCCGTCGCGCAGTGGCTGGCCGAGGGCAGGCCGGCCACCGATACGCACCTGTGCGACGTGCACCGGTTCACCGGCGCCCAGCTCTCGCCCGCCTACGTCGCGGACCGGGGGGCGCAGAGCTTCGTCGAGGTGTACGACATCATCCACCCGCTCGACCCGCCCGCGCGGCCGAGGCCGCTGCGGGTCGGGCCGTTCCACGTGAAACATCGCGAACTGGGCGCTCACCAGCTGGAATACGCCGGCTGGGAGCGCCCGCAGTGGTTCGAGGCGAACGCGCCGCTGGCCGAGGCGCTGCCGCCCGGCGCCGTCCCGCCGCGCGACGCGTGGGCCGCGCGGCACTGGTCGCCGATCGCGGCGGCCGAGGCGCTGGCCACGCGGGAACGGGTCGCGCTGTTCGACATGACGCCGCTGACCCGGCTTGAGGTCACGGGCCCGGGCGCGCTCGCGTTCCTGCGCCGCATGACCACAGGGCGCGTGGACCGCGGGCCGGGCTCGGTCGGCTACGCGCTGCTGCTCGACCACGCGGGCGGTGTGCGGTCCGACATCACCGTCGCCCGGCTGGCCCGGGACCACTGGCAGATCGGCTGCAACGGGCCCCTCGACCTGGACTGGCTCCTGCGGCACGCGCCGACGGACGGCTCGGTCGCCGTCCGCGACATCACGCCGGGCACCTGCTGCCTGGGCGTGTGGGGCCCGCTGGCCCGCGAGCTGGTCGCGCCGCTGGCCGACGCGGACGTCTCGCACGAGGCGTTCGGCTACTTCACCGCGCGCCGGCTGCACATCGGGCACGTCCCGGTGACGGCCATGCGGCTGAGCTACGTCGGTGAGCTGGGCTGGGAGCTGTACACCACGGCCGACCTCGGGCCGCTGCTGTGGGACACCCTGTGGCGGGCCGGGCAGCGCCTCGGCGTGCTCGCCGCGGGCCGCGCCGCGTTCACCAGCCTGCGGCTGGAGAAGGGCTACCGGGCCTGGGGGGTCGACATGACCACGGAGCACGACCCGTACGAGGCCGGCATCGGCTTCGCCCTCCGGCCCGGTGACCGCGACTTCATCGGCGGGGCCGCGCTCGCGGGCCGTTCGGAGGCGACGGCGCGGCGGCGGCTGGCGTGCCTCACGCTCGACGACCCGGCGGCGATCGTCCTGGGCGGCGAACCGGTGTACGCGGCCGACGAGCCCGCGCGGCCCGCCGGGTACGTCACCAGCGCCGGCTACGGGCACACCGTCGGCCGCGCCATCGCCTACGCCTGGCTGCCGGCCGCCCTCGCCGTGCCGGGCACCGGCACGCACGTCGCCTACTTCGGCGAACGGCTCGCCGCGACCGTGCGCGCCGAGCCGCTGCTCGACCCGGAGCTGTCCCGCATCCGGCGCTGACGCCCGGCCCGGCCGTCCCACCGCCCGGCCGGGCGCGGGAGGGTGAAGGAGGAGGAACACCCGAGAACGGAGAGACATGGCTTCCGGATACGACGTCATCGTGCTGGGCCTGGGCGGCATGGGCAGCGCCGCCGCCGACCACCTGGCCGCGCGCGGCGCCCGCGTGCTCGGCCTCGAACAGTTCGGCCCGGTCCACGACCGGGGTTCCAGCCACGGCGGCTCCCGCATCACCCGGCAGTCGTACTTCGAGGGCCCCGCCTACGTGCCGCTGCTGCTGCGCGCCTACGAGCTGTACGAACGGCTCGCGCGGGACGCGGACCGCGAGATCGCGCTGCTGTGCGGTGGGCTGATGATCGGGCGCCCCGACAGCCGCACCGTGGCCGGCAGCGTCCGCTCGGCCACCGCGTGGGACCTGCCGCACGAGATGCTGGACGCGCGCGAGATCCGCGCCCGGTTCCCCACGCTCGCGCCGGCCGACGACGAGGTCGCGCTGTTCGAGCGGCGGGCCGGGCTGCTGCGCCCCGAGGCGACGGTCGCCGCACAGCTTGAGCTGGCCGCGGCGGCGGGCGCCGAGCTGCGCTTCGAGGAGCCGGTCACCGCCTGGGAGGCGCTGCCTGGCGGGCGCGGCGTCCGCGTCACCACGCCGGACGGCGTGTACACCGCGGGGCACCTGGTGGTCTGCCCCGGCGCGTGGGCGCCGCGCCAGCTGGCCGACCTCGGCGTGCCGTTCACCGTCGAGCGGCAGATCATGTACTGGTTCGAACCCGAGGGCGGCACCGCGCCGTTCGAGCCGGACCGGCACCCCGTGTACGTGTGGGAGGCCCCCGAGGGCACGCAGATCTACGGCTTCCCCGCGCTCGACGGTCCCGGCGGCGGCGCCAAGGTGGCGTTCTTCCGCCAGGGCATCCCCTGCACCCCGGAGACGATCGACCGCACGGTGCACCCGGAGGAGGTGGCCGAGATGGCCGCGTTCGCCGGGGCGCGGCTGCCCGCCCTGCCGGGGCGGCTGCTGCGGGCGGTCACCTGCATGTACACCACGACTCCCGACGAGCACTTCGTGATCGCCCCGCACCCGGCGCACGCGGCGGTCACCGTGGCCTGCGGCTTCTCCGGGCACGGTTTCAAGTTCGTCCCCGTCGTCGGCGAGATCCTCGCCGACCTGGCCCTCACGGGCAGCACGCCCCACCCCATCGAGCTGTTCAGCCCGGGCCGGTTGGGAGGCCGGCAGACATGACGACGACGCCGATCACCGCGACCGGGCTGCTTCCCACGCTGCCGGGTCCCGCGTACACCGACCCCGAGACGTTCCGGCGCGAGCAGGAACGGATCTTCGAGGCGCGCTGGTTCTGCGCCGTGCGCGCCGGCGACCTGCTGACGCCGGGCTCGTTCCGCACCGTCACCGTGGGCCGCGAGAACGTGCTGGTCACGCGCGGGCGCGACGGCGCGCTGCGCGCGTTCCTCAACGTGTGCAGGCACCGGGGCGCCCGGTTGTGCACCGAGGAGTCGGGGCAGGTGCGGCGCACCTTCCGCTGCCCCTACCACGCGTGGACCTACGCGCCGGACGGGCGGCTGGTGGCCGCGCCGAACCTCAAGGACCTGCCGGGCCTCGACCGGTCCGCCCACGGCCTGATCGGTGTGGCGCTGCGGGAGTGGCTCGGCTACGCGTGGGTGTGCCTCGCGGACGAGCCGCCCTCGTTCGACGAAACGGTCATCGGCTCGGTCAGCGCGCGCCTGGGCGACGACCGGGCCGTCGAACGCTACCGGCCCGCCGACCTCGTGCTCGGCCGCCGCGTCACCTACGACGTGCGGGCCAACTGGAAGCTGATCGTCGAGAACTTCATGGAGTGCTACCACTGCGCCACCATCCACCCCGAACTGGTGCAGGTGCTCCCGGAGTTCGCCGGGGGCTGGGCGGCGCAGGCCGCCGTGGGCCACGGGGCCGCGTTCGCGCCGGACGTGGAGGGCTTCACCGTGGACGGCAGCGGCGGCTTCGGCCGGCTGCCCGGGCTCGCCGATGAGCAGGACCGGCGCTACTTCGCGACCACGATCAGGCCGCAGGTGTTCGTCAACCTCGTGCCCGACCACGTGATCGTGCACCGCATGTTCCCGCTGGCACCCGACCGGACGCGGGTGGAGTGCGACTGGCTGTACGCGGCCGACGTGATCGACGGCGGCGCGGACGTGTCGGCGTCCGTCGAGCTGTTCCACCGGGTGAACGAGCAGGACTTCGCGGCGTGCGAACGCACCCAGCCCGCGATGCACTCGCGCGCCTACGCGGCGGGCGGCGTGCTGGTGCCGACCGAGCACCACATCACCGAGTTCCACCACTGGGTGACCTCTCTGCTGGCCTGACCGGGTGCCGGTCCGACCGGGCGCGAGGCCGCGGGGCCGGGCGGTGGCCTCTGGTCGTGTGATGGTGTGATGTCCCGGTGGAGGCCCCCGTAGCCGTGAACGCCGAGGAGCGCGCCGAGGAGCGCGCGGAACGCCGGGCCCGCGCGGCGCCGCGCGCCGGCCGCCGCGCGGCGTGGCCGCGCCTCGCCCTGCTGGCGCTGCTGCTCGCGCTCGCGGCCGGCGCGGCGTTCGCGGCCGGCGGCGACGCGGTGCCGGGCACGGGCTCCTGGCCGCTGTTCGTCGCCGGGTACGCGCTCGGCACGCTGGCGTTCGTGCCCAAACCCGCGCTCACGGCGGCGGCGGGCGCCGCGTTCGGCGCGGTGTCCGGCATCGCGGTCGCCGCCGCGGGCACCGCGCTCGGCGCGCTGCTCGCCTTCGGCGCGGCGCGCCTGCTCGGCCGGGACGCGGTGGGCCCGCTGCTGACCCGGCACCGGGCCACGGCCGCGCTCGAAGAACGGCTGGCGCGGCGGCCGTTCACCGGCGTGCTCGTGCTGCGGCTGGTGCCGGTCATGCCGTTCGCCGCGGTCAACCTCGGCGCGGGGGTGTGCCGGGTGGGCTGGCTGCCGTTCACCGCGGCGACCCTCATCGGCACGCTGCCGGGGAACGCGGCCTACGCGCTCGCGGGCGCCGCCGCGACCGCCCCGGCCTCGCCCGCCCTGTGGTCGGCCGCCGCGGTGGCGCTCGCGCTGACCGCCTGCGCCGCCCTGTGGCGGCGCAGGCGGCTGCGCGCGGCCGGCTGACCGCGCGCCGTGCGGCAGTCGGCCGGTCGGGTCGCCGGCCGCCAGGCCGGACCCGGTGACCCCGGCGACCGGACGCACCGGCCGGACCTGGCGGACCTGGCCGGACCCGGCCAACCGGCCACCCGGGCGCGTCCGTTGAAGCCGGCCAATCCGGCCGGGACGCGCTCCGGGCGATCCAGCCGACACCGGCCAACCGGCCGCCCGGGCCGTCCCAACCAACCGAACCCGGCGCCCCGGCCCAAGCGGGCCCGCCCGGCCAACCGGCCGCCCGACCCCGGCGCCCAACCAGCCGCCCGCCCGGGTCAGGCGCCCGAGCGGGGTCAGGCGCCCCGCAGGGCGCTGCGCAGCGGCGCGAGCCGGCGCACCGGCCGGGCGCGCGCGCTGTAGCGCAGCATCATGTCCCGGCCCGCGGGGGCGGGTTCCGACCGCTGCTCCGGCGCGCCGAGGGCGAGCGCGAGGCGGAACAGCGGCGCGACACGCAGCACGTGGCGGCCGTCCCGGGGAAGCGGCGTGAGCATGTGGCAGTCGGCCAGCAGCTCGACCGAGCGTTCGATCGAGCCGGCCGAGCGGTGCAGGCGGCGGGCCAGGTAGGCCACGGTGACGTCCGTCTCCTCCGTCCTGCTCAGCTCCGTCAGCACCTCGCGCGCGCCGCGCGGCAGCCGGGCGGCCGACTGGATCAGGTAGCGGCGGACGTTCAGGTGCGGGCTGCTCAGCTCCTCAAGCCGCTGCCGCTCGTCGTCGAGCCGCGCGGCGAAGTCCGCGAGGCCGCGGCTCGGCCAGGCGGCGATCCGGCTGCCGACGGCCCGGATCGCGGCCGGCATCCCCTCGCACCGGGCCGCGACGGCCGCCGCGGCCTCGGGTTCGCGGCCCGCGCGCTCGGCGCCCACCACCCGGGTCAGCAGCCGCAGCGCCTCGGGCTGCGGCATCGGCCCGAGCTCCACGGGGGTCACCGCGCCGGGCAGTTCGGCGAACCGGCAGCGCGAGGTCACGATCACGACGTTGTCGGCGCCCGCAGGCAGCAGCGGCAGCACCTGGTCGCTGCCCGCCGCGTCGTCGAGCAGCAGCAGGAAGCGCCGGGCCGCGGCCCAGCCGCGGAACATCGCCGCCAGGTCGTCGGCCCGGTGCGGCAGGGAGCGCCGGTCGAACCCGGCGGCCGTCAGCAGCCCTTCGAGCGTCTCCGCCGGGTGCCGCGCGGCGCCGTCCTCGCCGTGCAGGCGCACGCCGAGCTGGCCGTCGGGGAAGTCCCCCTGGAGGCGGTGCGCCACCTGGAGCGCGACCTCGGTCTTGCCCACCCCCGGGCCGCCCGTGACCGTCACGATGCGCACCCCGGACGAGGAGCCGACGCCCCGCACCGCGCGTTCGACCCGGTCTATCTCACCGCGGCGCCCGACGAAGTCGCGCAGCGCAGGCGGTAGTTGGAACGGCGCCGCGGCCGGGCGCGCGGGGCGTGCGCGCGGGCCCGCGGGGGCTTCCGCGCGCCGTTCCTCCCCGGTCAGCGCCCCCCGCTGGAGCCGTTGCAGCCGCTCCGACGGTTCGAGGCCGAGCTGTTCCACCATGGCCCGGTGCAGCCGGGCGTAGGCGGCGAGCGCCTCGCCGCGCTGGCCGCAGCGTTCGGCCGCCATCATGAGCTGGGCGCAGAACTCCTCGTGCAGCGGGTGCGCGTAGGTGAGGTCCCTGATCTCCTCAAGCAGCGAGTGGTGCAGGCCCCGCGCGAGGTCGGCGGCGATGCGCTGCTCCAGGGCGCGCAGCCGCAGGTTCTCCAGCTTGGCGGCCTGGGCGGCCAGGACGGGCCCCATCTCCACGTCTTCGAGCGCGGCGCCGCGCCACAGTTCGAGGCCGCGCCGCAGCGCCTCCGCTCCGTCGCTCGCCTGGCCGCGCCCCAGCGCCTCGCGCCCCTGGCGCAGGGACTCCTGGAACTCGCTCAGATCCAGCCGGCCGCCGCCGAGCGAGAGCCGGTAGCCGTGCGCGTGCCGCTCCACCGGGCCCGGGTCCCGGGCCGAACCGCCGTCGTCGCTGAGCAGCTTGCGTAACTGGTAGATGTAGGTCTGGACGGTCTTGCGCGCCCGCATGGGCGGGTGCTCCCCCCACAGCTCGTCGATCAGCAGTTCGGTGGGGGCCACGCGGTCCACGTGCGTCAGGAGCACGGCGAGCACCCGGCGGGCCATGGGCGCGCTCGGCGTTCTCAGCTGTCCGTTGACGCGGATCTCCATCGGCCCCAGCAGGGCAGACTGCAACATGGCAACGTCCTTATCGGTCATGGGCTCCGGTTACCGACGACGCGACGCGGTCCGCGGGTTCCGCGGACGGGCACGCGCCGCACGGTGGCGGACCCTCGCCGTGCGCGCGGCCGTTGACGGGCGCTGCCCCGGTCGCGCACGGCTCGTGGCTGGTGCCTTGCCGTTCAAGGAGGACGGGCGCCCGGCACGGGCCCTTGGGGGGCCGGGGCCCGGTGCCGGGTGCCCGTCGGGTCACGCGTTCCGCTCAGTCGTCCGCGCGCGGGGAGAGCGCGTGCCGGAACACGCCGCGCGGGTCCCACTTCGCCTTGATCTCGCGCAGCCGCGCGGCGTTGCCCAGGTAGTACAGGTCCTCCCACGGCACGCCCGAGGTGTTCCACTCGGGGTCGGCCATGTCCGTGTCGGGGAAGTTGATGTAGCAGCCCTCGTGGTCATCGCCCGGCACCGGCACGCCGCCGCTCTTGGCGTACAGGTCGCGGAAGAGGCGCCGCATCCAGTCCACGCCGGCGGCGTCGTCGGCCGCGTCCTGCCAGGTGTTCATGAGGAACACCTGGATCACGGAGCCGCGCTGGGCGGACGCGGTGGCGTCGGGGGCCACCGCGTTGACGCGCCCGCCGTAGGACTGGAGCGCCACCAGGCTCGTGTCGTGGCCGTGGTCGCCGCTGTCGAGGTAGTCGTACAGCGTGTCGGCCTCGGCCTCGTCGTAACCGCGCCGCAGGAACGCCGACTTGACCTTCTGCCTGCCGATCTCCGCGTCCTGGGACTGGGCCAGCGCCTGCTTGGCGTCCAGCCAGGGCAGCACCTCGGCGGGCAGCACGGCAGGGAAGTCGCCGAGCCCCGCCGTGAGGTGGGCGATGTAGTCGTCCAGAAGCCGCGCGGCGTCGGGGCGTTCGCCGTCGACGTGCGCGAAGCCGACGGCGCCCATCGAGGCGTCGCCGCCCTCGCGGGGCCTGCCGAGCAGGACGAGGCCCCCGAACAGGGAGGCGCCGGCGGAGTCGGGCGCGCTGTTCGCCTCGTGCCAGCTGCCGTAGTTGGCGACCAGGGTGCGGAACGCGGCGCGGTCCAGGGCGTCGCGGTTGAACAGGACGGTGCCGGCGAGCATGGTGGCCGGCGGCCGGGGCAGCGCCGTGCGGGGGTCGTCGCCCGTGGCGCCGGGGGAGCGGAACCAGTAGCGGGTGACGACGCCGAAGTTGCCGCCCCCGCCGCCGGTGTGGGCCCACCACAGGTCGTGGTGGGGGTCCTCGGGGTCGCGGGTGGCGACCACGGCGCGCACCTCGCCCGAGGCGTCGACCACGACGACCTCGACGGCCAGCAGGTGGTCGGCCGCCATGCCCTCGGCGCGGCTGAGCGAGCCGAAGCCGCCGCCCGCGACGTGCCCGCCGAGGCCGACGGTCGCGCTGTCGCCCGCCGGTATGGTCACGCCCCAGCCCTCGTACAGGGTGCGGTAGACGTCGGCGAGCCGGGCGCCGGGTTCGACGGCGAACGCCTTGCGCTCCGCGTCGAACGACACCTCGCGCAGTTCGCCGAGGTCGACGACGACCCGCACGGCCGGGTCGCCGGCCACGTTCTCGTAGCCGTGGCCGCCGCTGCGCACGGCGATCCGCCGGCCGTTCGCGACCGCGTCGCGCACCACGCGCACGACGTCCTCGGTCGAGGTGACGACGTGGAAGACCTCGGGCGTGGCGGTGAACCGCTTGTTGAGCCCGCGCACGGACAGGTCCTGGTAGGCGGTGTCGCCCGGGTGGACCGCGCCGGTGACGCGGGCCGGGGTGGCGGCGTTGTCGGTCATGACGTTCCCTTGTCGGTTCGTGTCCGGAGTTTTCCGGTTGCGGACGGTCGAGTCGGAGCGCGCGGGGGCGCGCGAGGGCGTACCTGGGGGTGTGCGGGCGTGCGGGGGCGGGCGACGCGGGAAGGGGTCGCGCGTCGCCCGCCCGGCGCGTCATCCGGCGGCGGCCGGCGCCTTCGCGCCGCGGTCCCGGCCGACGACGAACAGCGTGAGGATGGCGAGCCCGGCGCCGATCCACAGCACGCTCTCGGTGGCGATGCCGTCGACCGCGAGGCCGCCGAACAGCGCGCCCAGGGCGATGGACAGGTTGAACATCGAGACGTACAGCGAGGACGCGGCCTCGGTGGCGTCGGGCGCGGCGTCCAGGATCCACGACTGGAAGGTGACCGGCACGGCGCCGTAGCCCAGGCCCCACACGACCAGGATCAGGCTCGCGGTGAGGGTGCTGCCCCCGACCAGCGCGAGCAGCACCATCGCGACGGTGATGAGCACGGCGATGCCCATGACGGTCTGCCGCAGCCGCTTGGCGATCAGCGCGCCCGCGATGAAGTTGCCGCAGATGCCCGCGACGCCGAACACCAGGAGCAGCACGCCGATCATGCTGTCGTCGACGCCGTCGTCCTGGAGGATGGGCCGCACGAAGGTGTAGGCGACGAAGTGGCCGGTGATGACGAGGAACGTCATCGTGATGCCGATGCGCACCCCGGCGTTCCCCTTGAACACCTTCGGCAGGTCGCCGAAGGTGATGGTCCGCTCGGCCGGGACCTTCGGCATGAGGAAGAGGATGCACGCGAGCGAGGTGAGGCCGAGCACGCCCACGACGCCGAACGCGGTGCGCCACCCGCTGAGGTCGCCGATGAACGTGCCGAGCGGCACACCGAAGACGGACGCCGTCTCGACGCCGCCGAAGATGACCGCGGTGGCGCGCGGGACGTGCTTCTCCGGCACCAGGCGCAGGGCGATGCCGCCGGCGATGGACCAGAAGCCGCCGACGCTGATGCCGACGAGGAAGCGGGCGAGGAGCACGACGGCGAAGCTGGTCGCGAAGGCTGAGGCGAGGTTCGCGGCGCCCACCAGGCCGATCAGGACGGCCAGCACGATGCGGCGGTCGATGTGCCCGGTGGCCACGGTGACCACGGGCGCCGAGACCGCGGCGACCAGTCCTGGCACGGTCACCATCAGGCCCGCGGTGCCCTCCGACACGTCGAGGTCGGAGCCGACCGGGGTGAGCAGGCCGACGGGCAGGAGTTCCGAGGTCATCAGGGAGAAGATCCCCAGCGTCACCGCGGCGACGGCGAGCCAGCCCTTGACGGGTGAACGGCCGCTGTCGGCGGTGGGCGCCGGGGTGTCGAGGCTGGTCACGGTGTGTCAGTCCTTCGTGAGGAGACATGCGGGGACGTGGGGGGCCACCGGCCGCCGGGGAACAGGCGGCGGGGAACGGGCGCCGGGGGAACAGGCGCCGGGGGGAACGGGCGGCGCGCGGCCGGGCGGGTGCGGGCGCGGGCGCGGGCGCGGGCGGGTGGAACGTGCCGCGGGCGGCGGTCTCCGGGGGTCGACCGCCGCCCGCGAGCCGGGGTGCCGGCGTGGAGCGGCCGCGCCGTTACTCGGTGCCGGGGGTCTTGCGCGTGGTCACGTTCATGCGGTTCCACGCGTTGGTGGTGAAGATCAGGGCGATGAGCTGGGCCAGTTCCTTCTCGCCGAAGTGCTTGGCCGCCTCGTCGTAGACGTCGTCGTGCACGCCCTGGGGCAGCAGGGTGACGGCCTCGGTGAGGGCCAGGGCCGCGCGCTCGGCCTCGGTGAAGAGGCTGGACTCCTCCCAGGCCGAGAGCTGGTAGATGCGCTCCTCGGTCTCGCCGGCCTTGCGGGCGTCGGAGGTGTGGTAGTCGATGCAGTAGGCGCACCGGTTGATCTGGCTGGCGCGGATCTGCACCAGTTCGAGGAGGACGGGGTCGAGTCCGTCGCGCGCGGCGGCGTCGAGGGCGAGGACGGCCTTGAACACCTTGGGGGCGACGGCCGAGAAGTTCATGCGCTCGGGCACCTGGAACGTAGTCATGCAGCGAGCCTAGAAAGGGAAACGACCAGGAGTAGGGTGCATTGCCATGGCAGAAACGTGGGTCAATACCCCTGCTCCGTCACGGCGGTTACCGCACCGGCCACCCGCGTCCGCACCCCCGGGCGACGCGCCCCCCGCCACCGGGGGAAGCGCCGCCGGGACACACGCAGCCGCAGCCCGGGACAAGAGTGCGGGGCGGGGGGCCGGGGTGCCGCGCGAGGGGGCGGACGGCCAGGACCTGCACCTGGAGCTGACCGGGACGGGCAGCCTGCGGACGCAGATCATGGACGCGCTCAGGGACGCCATCCGCTCCGGCCGCCTCGCCCCCGGCACGCGGCTGCCGCCCTACCGCGGCCTCGCGCGCGACCTCGGCATCGCGCGCAACACCGTCGCCGGCGCCTACGCGGAACTCGTCGAGGAGGGCTGGCTCTCCGCCCGGCAGGGCTCGGGCACCAGGGTCGCGCGCCGTGCCGAGCCCGCGCGCGCGGAGCCCGCGCGCCGCCCGCAGGGCCCTTCGCGCCGCCGCATCGTGCACGACCTGCTGCCGAGTTCCCCGGACGCGGCGGCGTTCCCGCGTGCCGCGTGGCTCACCTCCGTCCGCAGGGCCATGGCCGCCGCGCCCAACGACGCGTTCGGCGTGGGCGATCCGCGCGGCAGGGCGGAACTGCGCGGCACGCTCGCGGAGTACCTGGCGCGCGCCAGGGGCGTGCGCACCGCGCCCGACCGCATCGTCATCTGCTCGGGCTTCGCGCACGGGCTGCGGCTGCTCGCCCGCGTGCTCGACGGCCGGGTCGCGGTGGAGTCCTACGGCCTCGACTACCACCGCGCGCTGCTGCACGAGGCGGGCCTGGCCACCGTTCCGCTGCCGGTCGACGCGGCGGGGGCGCGCGTCGACGAGCTGCCCTGCACCCGCGCGCGGGCGGCCCTGCTCACGCCCGCGCACCAGTTCCCCACCGGCGGGCCGCTGCACCCCGGGCGCAGGGCGGCGGTCATCGACTGGGCCCGCTCGCACGGCGGGCTGCTGGTGGAGGACGACTACGACGGCGAGTTCAGGTACGACAGGCAGCCGGTGGGCGCGGTGCAGGGCCTCGACCCCGAGCGCGTGGTGTACATCGGGTCGATCAGCAAGAGCCTGTCCCCCGCGCTGCGGCTGGGCTGGATGGTGCTGCCGGGCCGCCTCGTCGACGAGATCCTCGCGGCCAAGGGGCCGCGCGAGATCTGGTCGAGCGTCGTGGACCAGCTCACGCTCGCGGACTTCATCGCGTGCGGCGCCTACGACCAGCATCTGCGCCGCATGCGGCGGCACTACCGGCGGCGGCGCGACGTGCTGGTGGGCACGCTCGCGGAACGCGCGCCGCACATCCGGGTCGGCGGCATCGCGGCGGGCCTGCACGCCGTTCTCGAACTGCCGGACGGCACCGAGGACGCGGCGCTCCGCGCGGCCAAGCGGCAGGGGCTCGCCCTCGACGGGCTCGGCCCCTACCGGCACCCCGACAGCACCATGCCGCGGCGCGAAGGGCTGGTCATCGGCTACGGAACGCCGCCCGACCACGCGTTCTCCGCGGCGCTCGACGCGCTCTGCCTCGCGCTGCCGGAACCGCCGCAGGGCGAGGCGCGGGCCATGACCCGGCTGCGGCGGGAACCCGCCGCGGGGTGATCCGGCGGCGGCGGCCGACCGCCGGGTCCCCACGCGCGGGCCGCGCCCGAGCCCCGGCGGCGGCCCGGGACCGTTCCGTGGCGGCCCGGGACCGTTCCGTGGCGGCCGAACGGGCCCGCCCGGGGCGCGTTCCGCCGGCCTCCGGCGCGGTGCCCGGCCCGCCGGGCGGGCCGGGCACCGGCGCCCCGCGGTCACCCGGGCCCGGGCAGCAGCGCGAGGCCGAGTTCCCGTTCGAGGCGGTCGAGGTCCCCGGCGTGCCCGTGCGCGGCGATGTGCCCGTCCGGGCGCAGCAGGTAGTAGCCGGCGCTGCCGCACACGCCCCCGCCCGTCTCGCCGACGAGGCCGCGCCACAGGACCCTCAGCCGCGGCCGGCGTTCGACGACGTGGCCCACCTCGGTCAGCCACCCGCCGTCGCCCTCCGGCGGGCGCAGCAGCAGCGTCCACGCCGCGGGGTCGGCCGCGGGGCCCGCCGCGCCGAGCCGCAGCGCGGCCCGGCGCGGGAACACCGCGCCCGGCGCCGGTACGCCGGGCAGCCGGCCGCGCGCGCGGCAGCGGCGGCTCGCCGGGAGCTGGCTGTCCCGTTCGACGGCGTAGGCGAGCCGGCGGCCCGCCATCACCGGCGCGTAGAGCCGGTCGGCCGCGCCCGACCGGTCGAGCAGCGCGAACGCCGTGTCGCGCATGGTGACGCGCGCCGGTGTGCGGGCGGTGAGCGCCCGCGTGTGCAGGTCCGTGTCGCGGACGATGCGGCGCGTGGCCTCGGCGCGTTCCGTGCCGTAGCTGTCGAGCAGCGCGGCCGGGGAGTGGCCGTGCAGCACGGCGGCCAGCTTCCAGGCCAGGTTGTGGGCGTCCTGGAGGCCGTTGTTCATGCCCTGCCCGCCCGCCGGGCTGTGCACGTGGGCGGCGTCGCCCGCGAGGAACACCCGGCCGCGCCTGAACTCGGTGGCGCGGCGCGCGTGCACCCGGAACGTCGTCTCCCACACCGGCTCGGTGATCCGCACGCCCCGCGGGCCGCGCGTGTCGATGATCTCCTGCATCGCGGCCCGCGACATCTCGCCGCCGCCCGGCAGCAGCGACAGGAAGCGGAAGACGCCGTCCGGCTGCGGCACGACCACGAGCGTGCCCGCGCGGCTCTGGTAGTAGGCGATCTCGTCGGCCGGCAGCCGGCCCTCGATCCGCGTGTCGACCAGGCCGAACGCCATCTCGTACGTCGTGCCCTCGAAGCCCGTGCCGAGCTGGCCGCGCACCGCGCTGCCCGCGCCGTCGGCGCCGACGACGAACGGGACGGCGAACCGTTCCACCGCGCCGTCGGCCCGTTCCAGCACGGCGGTCACCGTGCCGCCGGGTTCGACGCGGCCCGAGAAGTCCACGTCGTCGAGGCACAGCAGCCGCACCTCGCGCTCGACCTTCCCGCCCAGCTCGTGCAGCCGCTCGGTCAGGAGGCGTTCCGTCTCGTACTGCGGCAGCTGGCGCGCGGCCAGGTCGTCCGTAAAGGTGAGCGAGGCCACCGGCCTGCGGTCGGAGAAGTACCGGAACGCGCGCACCGGCACCGACACGCGCCGCACCTCGTCCCCGATCCCCAGGTCCGTGAGGATGTCGCGCACCCGCGGCCACACGGACAGCGCCTTGGGCACCGCGGTCGGCCGCGCGGCGCGGTCGACGACGCGGACGCGCACCCCGCGCCGCAGCAGTTCGCACGCGGCGAGCAGCCCCGTGGGGCCGCCCCCCACGATCAGGACGTCGGCGTCGCCCCCGGTCATCGGCGCCGCCCCCGTCCGCGCGCCGCCGTCACGACGGCTGCCGAACGGCGCGGCGGCGCAGCCGAGCGGTGAGTTCGATGCGCTGCACCTTCATGGTGGCGGTGCGCGGCAGTTCCTCAAGCTTCATCTGGACCGGCTCGGCCAGCTGCGGCCACTGCGCGGTCGCCGCCGCCCAGCGCGCCCGGTCGAGCGGCACGTCGTCGCGGGTGCACAGCACCGGGACCGCGGTGTCCTCGGGGCCCGGGACGACGACGAGTTCGGTCAGCTCGTCCATCCGGCCGAGCACGGTGTCCTCGATCTCCAGCGTGGAGTGGATGCCGGGGATCGCGTCCACCTCGCGGTCCAGCAGGTGCAGGCAGCCCTCGTCGGTGCGGTAGCCGAGGTCCATGCCGCGCCACCAGCCGCCGTGCACCTGGGCGTCGTAGCGTTCGCGCTCGCCGAAGTAGCCGAGCGCCCGGCCGGCGGCCTGCACGTCGATGTAGCCGGGGTTCTCGCGCGTCACCTCCTTGCCGTTGCGGCTGGTCAGGCGGAACTTGGTGTCGCCGGGGAACGCGTACCCCTGGCAGCGCCCGTCGGCGCCCTGCGCGGTCCGCCGGGTGAACGCGCGGCCGACCAGCGGTCCCGTCTCGCTCTGCCCGTAGATCTGGTAGAAGACCGGGGAGCTGCGCCGGGTGGCGTGCAGCAGCTTGTGCATGGTGCTCGGGTGGATCGCGTCGAACGTGGTGCTGAAGTACTTGACGTTCGCGAGCGGTTCGAGCGGGTGGTCGGCCAGCGCCTCCCACTCCATGAAGGAGTTGGGGTGCGACTCGATGAACCCGGGCTTGTGCTCGGCCCACAGCTCGGCGGCCCGCTGCGGGTCCGCGTCGTTCATGACGAGGAACCTGTGGTTGCGCGGCATCAGCACCGCGAGCGCCAGCGGCATCCTGGAGTGCACGTAGGAGACGTGCAGCGCCACGGTCTCGTGCTCGCGGATCATGTCGAACAGCTTCGCCTGCGGCCGGTAGCGGCCGTGCAGGGTGCGGGCGGAGTGCACCACGAGCTTGGGCAGCCCCGTGGTGCCGGAGGTGTGCGTCATCAGCGCGGGCAGGTCGAGGTGCGGCACCACGGGCTCCTGCCGGGGGGCGCCGGCGAGGTCGGCGAGCGACACCGTGCCGGGCCGCGTTCCCGCGACGAGGAGGACGCCGGCGGTGATGTCGCGCAACGGAGCGCCGTCCAGCGACCCGTCGAGCTTGGCGGTGTCCGTGATCAGGTGGGCCCCGCCGAGCCGGCGCAGCAGCGCGACCACGCTGTCCCCGTCGAGCGCCGGGGACAGCTGGACCGGGACCGCGCCGATACGCGCGACGGCGCAAGAAATGATATTGATGTCGAGCCCGTTGGACTTGTGAATGGCCACGTGCTCGCTGCGCCGAATTCCCGCCGCGTGCAGCCGGGCCGCCGTGTCGTCCACGAATTCCGCGAACTGCGCGTAGGTGATCCGGCGGCCGGCGTCAGGGAAGAGATCGAGGTCGTGGTCGAGGAGGATGAGCTGGTCACCGTACTCGGCGGCGGCCCGTTCCGCCACGAGACCCATATACAGGCCCTTGTCGCTCGACTGCACAGGAAGCATGGCTTCGTCCCCTCAGGTCGTTCTCCGAAAAACAGCGGTCGGCGTCTCTGGTACGCAATGCTCAGGGAAGGCGGACGGGGAGAGAAGGGCCCTCCGCCTTTTCCGTCACTTCCGAAGCGACGGGCTCTTTTTCCGTCAGGTCGCCGCCCGGGAAACCCGCGAGCAGGGACCCGAAGATCCTGATGCCGTCCTGGGTGAGCACGGACTCGGGGTGGAACTGCACGGAGGCGAACCCGGGTCCGCGCAGCGCGTGCACCTCGCCGCCGGCGGGGTCGCGGCTCACCTCGACGGTGCCGAGTCCCGGCACGTCCGCGCGCGAGGCGTCGGCGCGGGCGGCGAACGTGTTGTAGAAGCCGACCCTCTTGCGCACGCCGAACAGGTCGATCTCCCGCTGCCTGCCCTGGTTGGGCACCTCGCGGCGGACCAGGGGGAACCCGAGTTCGCGCGCCAGCACCTGGTGGCTCAGGCACACGGCGAGGAACGGCCGCCTTGCCGCGAGCAGGTGCAGGATCGTGCCGCGCAGGTGGGCGATCTTGGGGTGCGCGACGTCGCGCGGGTCGCCTGGCCCCGGGCCCATGACGACCAGGTCGTACCCGTCCGGGTCGTAGGGCTCGTCGAAGCGGCGGACCGTCACGGTCGGTCCCAGCGACCGCAGTTGGTGGCCGATCATGGAGGTGAAGGTGTCCTCGGCGTCCACGACCAGCACGCGCGTGCCGGACAGGGCGGGCTGCGGCCTGGCCCTGGCCGCCGCGTCGGCCAGCCAGAACTCCGCGATCGTGTCGTTGCGGCGCGTCAGCGCGGACCGCACCTCGGGGTGGTCCGCGAACCGGGCCGGCCCGTCCGCGCGCAGGGCGGCGATCAGCCCGGCGGCCTTCGCGCGGGTCTCGGCCACCTCGGAGTCCGGGTCGGAGTGGCGCACGAGCGTGGCGCCGACGCCGATCCGCACCCGGCCCGCCGCGTCGATGTCGGCGGTGCGGATGAGGATCGCGGAGTCCAGCTCGCGGGCGCCCGCGTCGTCCCGTCCGATGAGCGCGACGACGCCGCTGTAGTACCCGCGGCCCTCGGGCTCGTAGCGGCTGATCACCCGGGCCGCGCTCTCCAGCGGGCTGCCGGTCACGGTCGGCGCGAACAGCGTCTCCCGCAGCACCTCGCGCGGGTCGCGGTCCGTGCGGCCCTCGATGAAGTACTCGGTGTGCGCCAGGCGCGCCATCTCCTTCAGGTGCGGCCCCGTGACCCGGCCGCCGTCCTCGCAGACGCGGGCCATCATCTTCAGCTCCTCGTCGACGACCATGTACAGCTCGTCGGCCTCCTTGCGGTCGGCGAGGAACGCCATCACCTCGGGCAGCGTCGGGCCCGTCGGCGGGTAGCGGTACGTGCCGCTGATGGGGTTCATCACCGCCGTGCCGCCGCGCACGCTGATGTGCCGCTCCGGGCTCGCGCCCACGAACGTGCGCTCCCCCGTGTGCACCACGAACGTCCAGTAGCCGCCCGTCTCCTGCTCGACCAGCCGCCGGAACAGCGTGAGCGCGCTGCGCGGCCCGAAGTCCTCGATCCGCGCCGTGAACGACCGCTTGATCACGAAGTTGGCGCCCACGCCCTGCCCGATCTCGTCCGCGATCACGCGGCGCACGATGTCCGCGTACGCCGCGTCGTCCACGTCGAACGCGCCGCCGCCGAGCCGGATCGGCTCGTTCCCGATCGCCTCAAGGGCCTCGGAGACGGGCACCGTGTCCTCCTCGGCCACGGTGAGCGCGATGAGCGGCGCGCCGTCGTCCGGGGCGGCGAACCCGCGCTCCGCGAGCTGCCGGAACGGCACGAGCACGAGCGTGTCGCGGCGCGGCCCGTGCGCGCGCAGCGGCACGTCCGCGAGCGTGGCCGGCGTGGAGACCTCACCGATCAGCACGTCGAGCACGCCGGGGCCGTTCGCCTCGGGTCGGTGCAGCAGGGCGAAGGGCGGCGGCGTGGGCCCGAGGACGGCGGCCAGCGGTCCCGGGCGCGGCGCCGCGCGGCCCGCGGCGGTCACGCGCACACCTCCGCGGCCGTGGTGACGACGGCGCAGCGGCGCGCGGCGTAGTCGAGGGTCATCCGGTGGTCCTCGGCCGAGAAGTCGGCCACGGCGTCCGCGACCAGGAACGTCTCGATGTCGTTGGTGAACGCCTCGACCGCCGTGGCCAGCACGCCGACGTGCCCGTAGACGCCGCAGATCACCAGCTGGTCCCGGCCGTGCTCGCGCATGCGGGCCAGCAGGTCGGTGCGGAAGAACGCGCTGTAGCGCCACTTGGTGAACACCCAGTCGTCCGGCCGCGGCGCCACCGCCCGCACGACCTCGCGGTCCGCGGGCTCCCTGCGCATGCCGGGGCCCCAGAACGTCTTCAGCAGGCCGCGCTGCGTCTCCGTCATGTCGCCTGGTTGCGCCGTGTAGGCGACCGGGATGCCGGCCGCCGCGCAGCGGTCGCGCAACGAGGCGACGGTGTCGGTGAGTTCGGCCCGCAGCGCGGCGGGCAGCGGCGCGAGGAAGTAGCGCTGCATGTCGTGGACGAGCAGCACGGCGCGCGCCGGGTCCACGACCCAGGGGGCCGGGCCCGCGGGCAGGTCCCGCCGGGTCGGCATCGGGTACGGCTCGATGGTCGGGATACCGGCCATGACGTCCTCTCGTTGCGGTGGCTTTCGTTGCGGTGGCTCTCGGCGCGGTGGTGGGAGCGGCCGGGGCGCGGGTCAGCGGCCGAGCGCGGCGCCGCCGTCGACGGTGAGGCTGTGCAGGGTGATGTGGGACGCCCGGTCGGAGAGCAGGAAGACGACGGCGTCCGCGATGTCGGAGGGGCGGGCGATCTTCGCGAGCGGGATGCCCACCTTGAACGACTCGGGCCGGCCCTCGATCGTGCGCGCGCGGCCGGAATCGTCCGCCCACATGCCGCTGAGCATGGGCGTGTCCGTGCTGCCCGGCGCGACGACGTTGCACCGGATGCCGTACCTGGCGACCTCAAGCCCCAGGCTCTGCGTGAACATCGTCGCCGCGGCCTTCGAGGCCGCGTAGGCGGCCATCTCGGTGCGCGGCGTGCCCGCGGCGTTCGACGCGACGGTCACGACACTGCCGCGCCCGCGCGCCCGCATGTGGCGCACCACGGCGCGCGAGACGTGGAACACGCCTGTGGTGTTGACGGCGAACGTGGCGTTCCAGTCCTCGTCCGTGAGGCCGATGGCCTCCCCGAGCCGCAGCACGCCCGCGGCGTTCACCAAGTGCTCGACGGGGCCGAGGCGTTCCTCGACCTCCGCGACCGTGCGTTCCACGAGGTCGCTGCGCGTGACGTCGGTGGGGAACGCGGTCGCGGCGAGCCCCTCCGCGGTCAGCTTGCCGACGACGTCGTCGAGCGGTTCCGCGTCGCGGTCGACGGCCGCCACGACGGCGCCGCGTTCCGCGAGTGCGCGGGCGACGGCGCTGCCGATGCCTCCGGCCGCTCCTGTGACGAGGGCGATGGTGTTCTCCATGCTGCGCGAGCCTCCATCCGTTCGGTACCGGTCAGTGCGGGCAGTGGGGCGGGCAGTGGGGGAGGTGCGGGCCGGCCGGGCCGGCCCCGGGCGGGGCGGCGCGTCAGCGGCTCCACGCCGCGATGACGGAAGCCGCCTGGTCCGGCGTGAGCCGCGGGTCGCAGAAGGTCGTGGAGACGGAGCCGGCCTCGTCGACCGCGGACTCGTCCGCGACGCACTCGGTGACCGCGTCCGGCGTGGTCTCCAGGTGCAGCCCGCCGGCGACGCCGCCGGCGGCCGTCACCGCGCGGTGGAACGCGGCGACCTCGCGGGCCACGGTCGCGACGAACCGGGTCTTGATGCCGCCGCGCACGCTCACGGTGTTGCCGTGCATCGGGTCGGTCAGCCAGATCACCGGGTGCCCGGCCTCGCGCACGGCCGCCACCAGGGGCGGCAGCGCGTCCGCGACGCGGTCGGCGCCCATGCGCGAGATGAGGGTCAGCCGGCCCGGCTCGCGGCGCGGGTCGAGCCGCCGGCACAGCGCGAGCAGTTCATCGGGCTCCATGCTGGGCCCGACCTTGCAGGCGACCGGGTTGGCGACGCCGGCGAGCAGCGACACGTGCGCGCCGTCCACCTGCCGGGTGCGTTCCCCGATCCACGGCCAGTGCGTCGAGGTCAGCAGCAGGCCCCCGTCGCCGCCGCGGCGCAGCATGGGCACCTCGTAGTCGAGCAGCAGCGCCTCGTGGCTGGTCCACACGCGCGGGTCGAAGCCGTCGGCGGCGGCCCCGCCCGGCTGCCAGCCGAGGTGGCGCATGACCTCCCTGGCGGCCATGTACCCGGTGAGCATCCGCAGCGGGTCGGGGCGCCTGCTGTCCGCGTCCGGCCGGGGGTCGTTGATCATGTGCCCCCGGTAGACGGGCAGTTCGACACCGGCGACGGTCTCGGTCGGCTTCGACCGGGGTTTGGCGTACTGGCCCGCGATGCGGCCGACCCGCAGCACGGGGCGCGCGGTGATCAGCCTGAGGGCACCGGCCAGCAGGTCGAGGACGGCGGCCTTGCGGGCGACGTGCTCGGCCGTGCACTCCTCCGGGTCCTCGGCGCAGTCGCCGGCCTGGACCACGAGCGCCTCGCCGGCGGCGACCCGGGCGAGCCGCGCGCGCAGGGCGCGCACGTCGTCGCGGGCCACCAGCGGGTCCCTGGCGCGCAGTTCCTTCCTGACCCACCGCACGCGCGCGGGGTCCTCCCAGTCCGGCTGGTGCGGCGCGGACCTGGGCGGGATGTCGAGCAGGGTGTTCTCCACGGGTGCCTCCGGGAAGCTCAGCGGGGGGCGGCGGTGCCCCGCCGCGGTGGCGTGCGGCGCCGGGCCGTGCGGCGGGGAGCCGGCGGCGGGGTGCGTGCGGCGGGGAGCCGGCGGCGGGGTGCGGGCGGCGGGCCCTGGCACCCGGTCACCCGGCGCGCAGGCCCCGGCCGAGCGCGGCGGCGATCTCCACGGTGCGGCGGGCCTGGTACTCGACGGCGGACAGGTTGTCGTCGTCGACGTTGCCGGCCTCGTTGCGCGAGACACTGCTGACGCCGTACGGGTTGCCGTTCGTCGGGGCCAGCTGCACCGGGTCGGCGACACCGGGCGGGACGATGATCGAACCCCAATGGTAGAACGCGTTGTTGAGCGCCAGGATCGTGCTCTCCTGGCCGCCGTGCAGGGTCGCGGTGGAGGTGAAGGACGACATCACCTTGTTGACCAGGCCGCGCCGCATGTGCAGGGGCAGCGTCTGGTCGATGAACTGCTTGAGGGAGGCCGCGGGCAGCCCGTAGCGCCCCGGGGTGCCCCACAGGACCGCGTCGGCCCAGTCGAGGTCGTCGAGCGTGGCCTCCTCGATGTCCTGGACGGACGCGAGGTGCCGTTCCCACGCCTCGTTCCACTGGTCGTTGCCCGGCACGACGGTCTCGGTCGTCAGTTCCGCGGTCCTGCGCAGCCGCACCTCCGCGCCCGCCTTCTCGGCCGCTGCCGCCGCCGCGACGGCGAGCTTGTGCACGTTCCCCTGCGACGAGTAGTAGATGACGGCGACGTTGGTCATGTCCTGGGACTCCCTCGGCGATCGGCTCGGATGGCCCGATCCTGTGCGGCGGCGCGCGGCGGGCCAACGCCCGCCGGGGCCATCCGTCAACTGGCCGGATCAGTACGTCAGGTCGGGCGCCGGGGTCCGTCAGGTCCGGCCGGACCGCCCGGCCGGACCCGAGGGACCCGCCCGGGCCGAACGCCCCCGGCGCGGCTCAGATCACCGCGTGCAGGAGCGAGCGGTGCGGGGCGCCGCTCAGCACCGCGACGGCGTGCGCGGCCGAGGCGAGGGTGGCGTGCCGGTGCCAGCCGGCGTAGGAGCGGCCGGAGAAGTCGCGGATGCCGACCTGGTCGGCGACCTCGGACAGGTCGCGCTCGACCCGCCGGGCCAGCCTGACCAGCCGCAGCAGCTCGCCCGCGCCCGTGGTGTTCAGGTCGGTCAGCCACAACTCGGCCGGCCAGTGGCCGCGTTCCGCGACGCCGATCAGCTGCATGCCCTCGGCGGGCCCGACGCGCCTCCCGTCGGCCGAGAGCGCGGTCTGCACGGCGACCACGGGGCAGGCGGCGCCAGGGAGTTCGCCGGGGCCGCGGCCCGGGTGCCGCAGGTGCCAGACCATCGACATGATCTGCTGCGCCGTCATGCTCGCGCCCCGACGCGGGAACGCGGCCTCCTCGACCGTGAGCCTGAGCCCGCCGTCCACGCGCAGCAGCATCGGCGTGTCCACCGCGCGCAGCCGCTGGACGACCGCGGCGACGTCCGCCTCCCTGGCGTCCATCACCACCGGCCTGATCGGCAGGCGGTACCACTTGACCATTTCCAGGTACGCCTTGACCGAACACTGGCCGAGACTTTCCGGGACCGCGGATTCGGGAATGGCCGCCTGGCGGCGCCGCTTGCGGTCCGCCAGCCACTTCTGCGGCAGCAGCAGCCGCCAGTTCAGCGGGCTGCTCCAGTCCGGCGCCGCGGCCCAGACGCCGACCGCCTGCTGCGCGTTGACCACTTGGCCGAGGGCGGGGACGAAGCGCCGTTCGACGCCGACCGAGGTGTCACCCGCCTTGGGAATGGTCAGCGGGTTGACGACGTACGCCTGCGGCCTGGCGACGTGTTCCACGTGCTGCGCCAGGGCCCTGCGCACCGGCGCCCAGTCCCACGTCGAGCTGGTGATGAAGTGATGTAAACTTTGCTCGGCGGCATCACCGCCGAACAACGTGGCGATGTTCCTGATGGACTTGCGACCCTGCACCTCCAGCAGGCCGCGCACGTAGCACATGGCCTTGGTCCGCTGGTCCCGGCGGGGCATCGAGGAGAAGATCCGGGGCCCGACCTCCAGGAGCGCCGCGTCGTGCGCCCGTGGTCGGGGAGTTGGGGCCACGCGTTCCGTCACGTTCTCGAACAAGTCGCCGCGTTGCGGCGTCGCGCCCGTCATGAGCCTTCCCCCTTGGTGACTGAGCCCCACGCGGAGGCCCCTTCGTGTGGTCGGTCGCCGTGCGGGCCAGGGCAACGATCCGGCCATCGCACGCCATGCCGGACCTTCACACGCGGCGGTCAAGAGCAGGACAAGGATCGGCCTATCCCCAGGCCAGCCGGTCTTTCCCGAACGTGCCACCGACCGCGACGGGCACGATCGGAGCACGGGCGAAACACCGGAGTCTCACAGGGGAAACACAGACGGTCGCGAATCAGTCATCGGATCACCCGATTCGGGCGGCCGCGTGCTGGAAACGGGCAGGCGCGGGACGCCGGGCACGCCGTGCGGCGTTCACCCGGCGGCGGCGTTCACCCGGCGGGTGTTCACCCGGCGGACGCGTTCACTCGGCGGCGGCGAGCAACCGCTCCGGCGCGTCGGGAAGTTCGCGGCCGAGGAGCGCGCGCAGCGCCATGTAGCCGCGCGCGTCACCGGCCAGCACGCCGCCGCGCAGCGTGCGCCCGTCGGGACCGAGGACGAGCTTGGCGTAGGTGCCGGCCGCCCGGTCGTCCCGCACGAACTCGATGGCGCCCTCGGACGCGGCGTGCACGTCCCCGAAGCCCGCGACGTCGACGCCGAGCAGCTTGAGCTTCGCCGAGGTGTCCGCCCCGGGGAAGACCGCGGAACACACCCCGAGCAGCTGCCGCGCCGCGGTCTCCGCCATGCGGTAGCCGGGCGCGGCGAGGCCGTGGCAGCGGCCGAGCACCGCGGCGCACTCGCCCACGGCCCAGATCCGCTCGTCGGCCGTGCGGCAGCGTTCGTCGACCAGGAAGCCGCCGCGTTCGCCCCTGGCCAGCCCGGCGGGCCCGGCCAGTTCGTCGCGCGGTCGCACCCCCGCCGCGAACACCACGACGCGCGCGGGCAGGACCGCGCCGTCCGCCAGCGCCACCTCGCCCACCCGGCCGCCGGGGCCGGGCGCCACGTGCGCGACGCCGCGCCCGCAGTGCACGCGCACGCCGAGCCCGGCCACGAGCCGGCCGAGCAGCCGCCCCGCGCCCGCGTCCACCTGCGCCGGCATCAGGTGCGGCGCCGTCTCCACCACGTGCGGGCGCATGCCGAGCGAACGCAGCGCCTGCGCGGCCTCAAGGCCGAGCAGGCCACCGCCGACGACGACGCCGTCCGCGCCCGGCACGGCGGCGGCCCGCAGCGCGTCGAGGTCCTCGATCGTCCGGTACGTGAAGCAACCGGGCAGGTCCCGGCCGGGAACGGGCGGCACGAACGGCCGCGAGCCGGTGGCCAGAACCAGCGCGTCCCAGCCGATGACCGTGCCGTCCGCGCACGCCACGGTGCGCGCGGCGCGGTCGACGGACACGACGGCGGTTTCCAGCCGCAACTCCACCAGCGGATCGGACAGCAGCCCCGGCGCGGCGAGTTGGAGGTCGGCCGCGGATCGGCCGGCGAGATAGGAGGACAGCTCGACGCGATTGTACGCGGGCCGCGGTTCCTCCGCCGCCACCACGACGCGCCACCGGCCGGCCCGGTCGCCCGCCCTCAGCTCCTCGACGAACCGGTGCCCGGCCATCCCGTGACCGACCACGACAACGGTGCCTGCCATGCGGCGGGGCTCCTTCCACGACCTGCGGACGTTCGGACGTTCGGACGTTCGGGTGCTCTGGCGTCGGGCCTTCGGCGCGTGCGAGGCGGTCGAACGTGCGGAGCGTGCGGGGGGCTCGGCGCGGGCGGCGCGTTCCATGGCCGCCCGCGGCCGCCCGCGGCGGCGCGGGAGCCGCACGCGCGCGCCGCGCTCACGGCCGCGCCGCGGCCTCGCAGACGCGGCGCACCAGGCCCGCGCAACTGCCGCAGCCCGTTGTGGCGCGCGTCGCCGCGGCGACGGCGCGCAGGTCGCGCGCCCCGCGCCGCCACGCGTCCCCGACGGCCTTCTTGGTGACGTTGTTGCACTGGCACACCACCGCGTCGTCCGGCAGTTCGCCCGACCCGGCGTACTCCCCGTCCGTGCCGAGGAGCAGCGCGAGCCGGTCGCCCGGCACGGGCCGGCCCTCCCGGTACAGCCGGCCGACGGCCGCCGCCGCGTGCGGCAGGCCGAACAGCACGGCGGCGCGCAGCCGTTCGCCGCGCAGCACCAGCCGCCCGTACCGGCCACGCGCGGGGTCGGACAGCACGACGTGCTCGTCCCGTTCCTCGGCCCCGCGCCCGCCGCCGTCGCCGGCCGACGCGCCGGGCGGCCCGGCCACGAGCAGGTCGAGCCCCGGCAGCCGGGGCCGCACGACGTGCGGGGCCGGGCGCCAGGGCGGCGCGGGCCCGGGGCCCGTGTGCGTCAGCACCCGGGCCAGCGCGTCCGCCTGCTCAAGCGCGGCGTCGAGCGTGGCGCCGAGCGCGGCCGGGGAGCCGGGGTGCTCCGCGCAGTCGCCCACCGCGTACACGCGCGGGTCCGAGGTGCGCAGCCGGTCGTCGACGAGGACGCCGCGCCGCACCGCGAGCCCGGCCGCGCGGGCCAGCGCGGTGTCGGGCACGCCGCCCGCGCACAGCAGCAGCGTTCCGGCGGGCAGCAGCCTGCCGTCGTCGAGCACGGCCTTGCCCGGCTCGACCGCCGCGACCCGGCGCCCGGTCTCCGTGCCGACCCCGGCCGCTTCGAGCGCGGCGGCCAGCAGCGCGCCGGCGCGCGCGTCGAGCAGTCGGTGCATCGGGTGCGGGCCCGGGTGGACGAGCGTCACCTCGTGCCCGGCCCGGCCCAGCGCGTGGGCCGCCTCGACGCCGCGCAGCCCGCCGCCCGCCACGACGACCGGTTCGTCGGCCACCGGTCGCGCGTCGGCGAGGGTGCGCGCGGAGCGCACGCCGGGGGCCGACGCGCGCCCCGCGCCCGGCAGCGGCGGACGGACCGCGCGGGCGCCGGTGGCCAGCACCAGTACGTCGTAACGGTGTTCCTCGCCGGCCGCCGTCCGCACCACGCGCCGCCGCCGGTCGACCGCGGTCGCCGCGGCGCCCGTGCGCGGCAGCACGCCGGGCGGGGGCGGCGGCAGGCGCAGGGCGGCGGCAGGCAGGGTGCCGTCGAGGACGGAGAACAGCAGGGCACGCTGGTAGGCGGGTCCGGGTTCCGCGCCCAGCACGGTGATGCGCCCCTCGTGCCCGCGCTCGCGCAGCCGCTGGACCAGGCGGTGCGCCGCCGGGCCGTTTCCTATGACGGTCACCGCGGTCATGTCGTCCGCTCCCGCAGGGGCTCGATCGAGACGGCGCTCAGCTTGAACTCCGGCATGCCGCTGACCGGGTCGAGCGCGTCCCCGGTCAGCAGGTTGGCCCGTCCATCGCCCGCGAAGTGGAACGGCAGGAAGACGGTGTCCGCGCGCAGTCCCGGCACCAGCCGCACCCGGGCCACGGTGCTGCCGCGGGCGGAGGTGACGCGGGCGAGTCCGCCGTCGCGCAGCCCGTGCCGCGCGGCGGTGTCCGGGTGCACCTCGACGTGCGTCTCCGGCGCGGCGGCGAGCAGTTCCGGCACGCGGCGCGTCTGGGCCCCCGACTGGTACTGGGCCGGCACCCGGCCCGTCGTGGCGTACAGCGGGCGCTCGGCGCCCGGGGCCTCGGCGGCCTCGCGGTAATCGACGGCGCGGAACCTGGCCAGGCCGTCGGCGTGCGCGAACCGGTCGAGGAACACGCGGGGCGTTCCCGGGTGCCCGCCGCCCGGCACCTCGGGGCAGGGCCAGTACAGCGCCTCGCCCGCGTCGAGCCGTTCCCAGCTGATGCCCGCGTAGTCGGCGCGGCCACCGCTGGACGCGCGGCGCAGCTCGTCGAACACGGCGCGCGGCTCGGTGGGGAAGCGTTCCGCCGGCTGGCCGAGCCGGACCGCGAGCCCGTTGAGCACCTCAAGGTCGGTCCGCACGCCGCGCGGTGGGGCGAGCACGGGCCTGCGGCGCAGGACGCGGCCCTCCAGGCTGGTCATCGTGCCCTCCTCCTCGGCCCACTGGGCCACGGGCAGGACGACGTCGGCGAGTTCGGTCGTCTCCGAGGGCACGAAGTCGGCGACGACCAGCAGGTCGAGCGCGGCGAGCCGGCGCGCCACGCGGGCGGCGCGCGGCGCGGAGACGACGGGGTTGGAGCCGAGGACCAGCAGGGCGCGCGGGCCGCCCTCGGTACCGAGCGCGTCGAGCAGTTGGTAGGCGGCGCGCCCGGGGCCGGGGAGCGAGGCCGGGTCGACGCCCCACACGCCGGCCACGTGGGCGCGGGCCGCGGGGTCGCCGATCATGCGGTAGCCGGGCAACTGGTCGGCCTTCTGGCCGTGTTCACGGCCGCCCTGGCCGTTGCCCTGGCCGGTGAGGCAGCCGTAGCCGTTGCCGGGGCGGCCCGGCAGGCCGAGGGCGAGGGACAGGTTGATGAACGCGGAGACGGTGTCCGTTCCCTTGCTGTGCTGTTCCGCGCCGCGGCCGGTGAGCACGTAGGCGCGGTCGGCCTCGGCGAGCATGCGCACGGCGGCCCGCTGGTCGGCCGCGGGCACGCCGGTGACGCCCTCGACGCGTTCGGGCCACCAGGCGGCGGCCCGTTGCCACGCCGCCTCGAACCCCGTGGTGCGCGCGTCGAGGTAGGCGCGGTCCAGGTGGCCCTCGGTGACGGCGAGGTGCAGCAGGCCGAGGGCGAGCGCGAGGTCGGTGCCCGGCACCGGCTGGAGGTGGAGCGCCGCCTGCGCGGCGGTGCGGGTGCGGCGCGGGTCGACGACGATCAGCCGGGGTCCGGTCAGGTGCCGCATGATCGGGGGCATGGTCTCGGCCGGGTTCGCGCCGGCCAGCAGCACGACGCCTGCCGCGCCGAGGTCGCTCACCGGGAACGGCAGCCCGCGGTCGAGGCCGAACGCCGCGTTGCCCGCCGCCGCGGCCGACGACATGCAGAACCGGCCGTTGTAGTCGATCTGGCTGGTGCCGAGCGCGACCCTGGCGAACTTGCCGAGCGCGTACGCCTTTTCGTTGGTCAGTCCGCCGCCGCCGAACACGGCCGCGGAGTCGGGCCCGTGCTCGGCACGCAGCCGCGTCAGGCGAGCGGCGACCAGGTCGAGCGCGTCGTCCCAGGTCGCGGGGGCGAGCGTGCCGCTGGGACCGCGCACCAGCGGGGCGCGCAGCCGGTCGGGGACGGTGAGCAGCGCGGGGGCCGTCCAGCCCTTCTGGCACAACCCGCCCAGGTTCACGGGGAAGTCGGGCAGCGGCTGCGCGCTCACCCGGCCCGCGGCGTCGCGGGTGAGGCGGGTGCCGCACTGGAGCGCGCAGTAGGCGCAGTGCGTGTCCGCCGCGCCCGGCGCGCGTTCGCTGTGCGGGGCGCGTCCCTTCTCCGGGGCGCCCGGCGCGCGGTCAGCCGACATGGGAGGTGCGGGGCAGGGCCGGGCTGGGGGCGCCGCGCCGCGCGCGGGGCGTGCGCCGGTACACGGTGAGGAGCACGGCCGCGCACAGGGCGTAGAAGGCGAGGAAGGCGAAGAACGCGGCCTCGCCGCTGCCGGAAGGCCCCTGGTAGGCGCCCCGGAACGCGAGGTTGATCGCCACTCCGCCCAGGGCGCCGACGGCGCCCGCGATGCCGATGACCGCGCCGCTGACGCGCCTGGCCCGGTCGAAGGCCGCGCGGGCGTCGGCGCCCGAGGTGATCGCGCCCTCCGCCTCCCGCGCGAACACGGCGGGGATCATCTTGTACGTCGAGCCGTTGCCGACGCCGCTGAAGAGGAACAGCGCGGTGAACCCCCCGACGAACAGCCCGAACGAGCCCGCCCGCGAGGCGACGAGCAGCACGACGGTACCGGCGGCCAGGCCCGCGAAGGTCCACAGGGTGACGCGGGCGCCGCCCCACCGGTCGGCCAGCCGGCCGCCCACCGGCCGCGCGAGCGACCCGAGCAGCGGCCCGGCGAACGTGAACGAGGCCGCCTCAAGGGGCGTCGAGCCGAACTCGGTCTGGAGCACGAGCCCGAACGCGAAGCCGTATCCGATGAACGAGCCGAACGTGCCCACGTAGAGCAGCGAGATCCACCACGTGTGCCGGCTGCCCGCGGCCTCCCGCAGCGCGCCCGGCTCCGCGCGCACCGCGTCGACGTTGTCCATCCGCAGCGCGGCCAGCACGGACACCAGCACGATGAGCGGCAGGTAGACCCCGGCCACGTACGACGGGTGGGTGTCCCCCGCCGTCGCGATGACCAGCAGGCCGAGCAGCTGCACCACGGCCACGCCGAGGTTGCCGCCGCCCGCGTTCAGGCCGAGGGCCCACCCCTGCTGCCGTTGCGGATAGAAAGTGGTGATGTTGGTCATCGAGGAGGCGAAGTTGGCGCCGCCGACCCCGGCCGTCGCGCCGATGAGCAGGAACACCCACAGCGGGGTGCCGGGGCGCTGCACGAAGACGAACGCCAGCGACGCCGGCACGAGCAGCAGTGCCGAGGAGAACACCGTCCAGTCGCGCCCGCCGAACCTCGTCACCGCGTGGCTGTAGGGCAGCCGCAGCACCGCGCCCACCAGCGTGGGCGTCACCACGAGCAGGAACTTCTCCCCGGCGTCGAAGCCGAACCCGATCTCGGGCGACATGAACAGCACGAGGACCGACCACATGCTCCAGACGGAGAAGCCGACGTGCTCGGACAGGATGGACATCAGCAGGTTGCGGCGGGCGATCTTCTTGCCGGTGCGTTCCCAGAACTCCTCGTTCTCCGGGTCCCAGCCCTCGATCCACCGCCCGGACGCGGGCGGTCGGGTCCTCATGTCTGATCAGCCTCCAGTGCCGGCCGAGGGAATGGCCGCCGCGCCGGTGCGGCGGCACGTGCCCCGCCGGCCACGGTCCGTCACGTCGCCGAGCCGAGCAGGCGGGCCAGCTCAAGCCGCTTGATCTTCGTGGTGGCCGTCTGCGGCAGGTCGTCGAGCCGCCACTGCACGGGCTCGGCCATCGGGGGCAGCCCGGCGACGGCCGCCTGCCAGGCGACCGGGTCGAGCGGCTTGTCCTCGCGCGTGCACACCACGGGGACCGGCGTGCCGTCCGCGCCCGGCACGATGATGACCTCGACGAGTTCGGGAACGCGCGTGAACAGCTTGTCCTCGATCTCCAGCGTGCTGCGGATGCCGGGGATCTCGTCGACCTCGCGGTCCAGCAGGTGCAGGCAGCCCTTCCTGGTCCTGAAGCCGACGTCGCCCATGCGCCACCAGCCCTCGTTGACCTGCTTCTCCCAGCGCTGGTGCTCGCCGAGGTAGCTGACGATGCGGCCGTCGCTGCGCACCTCGATGAAGCCGGGGTTCTCGCGCGTGGGCGGGTTGCCGTCGCGGCTGACCACGCGCACGCCGGTCATGCCGGGGAACGGCACGCCCACGCAGCGCCCGTTGAAGTCCGCGCCGTCCTTGAGCGAGTACGTGCGCGCGGCGATCGGCCCGACCTCGCTCTGCCCGTAGGCCTGCGCGAAGCGGCGGCCCTTGCGGCGCGAGGCCCGCAGCAGCCGGTTCACGGTGCGCGGGTGGATGGCGTCGAAGGTGCTGGAGAAGTACTTCACGTTGGCCAGCGGGCCGCGCGGGTCGTCCGCGAGCACCTCCCAGCGCAGGAACGTGTTCGGGTGGGCCTCGATGAACCCGGGCGGCACCTGCGCGAACAGGTCGGCCACCGGCGCCGGGTCGTCGTCGCGCAGCACGATCAGCGGGTGGCCCTGGAGGATCGCGATGGGCATCGCCGTGAACATGCGCGAGTGCACGAACGACACGTGCACCGCGAGCGGTTCGCTGCGGCGGACCGCGGCCGACACGACGGCCGCCTGCGGCCGGTAGCGCGCCTGGAACGTGGTGCCCGTGTGCACGGCGAGCTTCGGGGTGCCCGTGGTGCCCGAGGTGTGCGTGACCAGCGTCGGGTGGTCGGGCGGCATGCTCACCGCGGGCACCCTCGGCGCGCCGGCCAGGGAGGCGATCGAGATCGTCCCGGCGTGCTCGCCCGAGGCGAGCAGCACCCGCCGCGACAGCTCAAGCACCTCGGCGGGCAGCGCGTTCTCCAGCTTGGCCGCGTCGGTCACCAGGAACGGCCGCCCCACCCGGCGCAGCAGCTCCGCGACGGTCGCGCCGTCGAGCTTGGGCGACAGCAGCACCGGGATCGCGCCGATCCGCGCGGCCACGCACGCCAGCAGGGTGATGTCGAACCCGTCGCTCTTGTGCACCACCACGTGGTCGCCCGGGCGGACGCCGACCGACCACAGCCGGGAGGCGAGGTCGTCGATGAGCCCGGCCAGTTCCGTCAGCGTCGTGCGCCGGCCGAGTGCGGGGGCCAGGTCGAGGTCGTGGTCGAGGATCACGACGCCCGCGGGGTGCCTGGCCGCCGCCCGGTCGAACAACGTACCCAGGCGAATTCCCTTGTTTCCTATGCGCTGGAGCAACACGTAACCGCTCTCCCGTCCGTGAAGAGGAATGTCCCGCAGGGCCCTCGGGGTTACTGCTTGGGGTTACTGCTTTTCGATGACGTCCTTGATCCGGTCGAGCGTTTCGTCGAGGTCGCGTTCGAGCTTCGCCGTCCAGTCGGCGATGAACCGCTTCCTGTCGGCCTCACTCAGCTCTGCGGTGATTTTGCGGATTCCGGCCGTCGCCTTGCCCATGCGGAAATGGTGGGTCAGCACGCTGCCCTCGCCGCCCGGCTCGATGTCGAAGCCCCACAGGCTCTCCTGGTCCGCCCGGGCGTGCGTGAGCATCATCCAGCGGAACGTCCTGGCCGGCTCGGCCGCCGTGACGCGGGCCTCCGTGTACCAGACGCCGCGGATCAACGGCGCCCAGCCCACCACGTCCTCGCTGCGCAGGTTCTCGCCGCGGAAGATCGAGCCGACCGCGGACGGGGCTCCCGACACCCACTCGCCGCCCCGGCACTCGGGGCTCCACTCCGCGCTGCGCGGCAGGTCGCTGACGACCGCGTAGACCTGTTCAGGAGTCGCGGAAATCGCCTTGCTCGCCCGCAGTTCGAACAGCGGGGAGTTGTCAATGATGGTGTTCGCCATGACACGAATCCTGCCCCCGACGCACACGGCAGTCAACGGCGGAAAAGCTGATCCGTCAAGTCTCAGGAACGCCCGGAAAAAGGCAAAGGAAAACCCCGCCAATGGCCCCGCGCACGCGGAACTCAATTGACGGGAAGGCGTTTTCCACGCGTCACCCGGCCGGTCACCCCGCCGGTGTGGAAACCCTCAGCACCAGCTTCCCCCTGGCCTTGCCCTCCTCGACGCGGCGGTGCGCGAGCGCCGCCTCCTCCAGCGGCAGCACCTCCGTCGCGTGCGCGCGCAGCAGCCCGTCGGCCTGGAGCCGGCCGATGTGCGCGGCTGCCTCGGCCAGTTCGTCGGCGCGGGCCCGCGAGATGGCGAAGCCGATCACGGAACGGTCCTGCGTGTACAGCGGCCCGGCCGGCAGCACAGGACGCGTCCGCAACCCGGCCAGAACGACCACGCGCCCCCGCGGCGCCAGCAGTTCCACGGCCGTCTCCAGGTCGTTGCGCGCCGAGGTGTCGATCCACAGGTCGACCCCGCCGGGCGACGCCTCCCCGATCCGCCGGAACACCTCGGGGTCCCGGTAGTCGAACACCTCCCGCGCGCCCAGCCGCCGGCACAGCCCGGCGTCCCGCGCCGAGGCGACCGCGACCACGCGCGCCCCGGCCTGGGCCGCCATCACCACGGCGGCGCTGCCCACGTTCCCCGCCGCCCCGAGCACCAGCACCGTCTCCCCGGCCCGCACCCGCCCGTGCGTGAACAGCGCCAGGTACGCCGTCGTCGCCGGGTGGGAGAGCGCCACGGTCTCCACCGGGTCCACGCCGTCGGGCAGCGGGTACAGCCGGTCGCCCGGCACCACGACCCGCTCCGCCGCCGCCCCCTGCCGGCCGGCGTACCCCAGGCTGCTGCACCACACCCGGTCGCCGGCGCGGAACCCCGCCGCCCCCGGGCCGCTCTCCACGACCGTCCCCACCAGGTCGCGGCCGATCACGAACGGGAAGGCGAGCGGCGTGCGCCAGGCCCCCGACCGCACGAACGTGTCCACGTGGTTGACGGCCGTCACCTCGACCTCGACGACGACGTCCCCGGGGCCCGGCCTGGGCGGGGGCAGTTCACCGACCCGGATGACCTCCGGCGGACCCAGCTCTTCGACGTAGGCGGCGCGCATAACGGGATTCTGCGCCGCCCGGCGGCCCCGGCCCACGCCGCACCCGCGGCCCGCCCCATGGTCCGTCACCTCCGGCCCCCCGGTCCGTCAAGTCCGCCGGCTTCGATCCGCTCCCGGCGGCCCATGCTCTCTCGGTGGCCGGCCGGCGCGGGACGGCGCGCGCGCCCCCGCGGCGACCACCGGCGCGCACCGCGGCCGGGGAGGGGCGCATTGCTGTCGGGACGGACGTGGGACATGCTCGTCCGGCGGGGCGCGGAACGGCGTTCCGCGGCGGGCGCGGTCATGCTGCGCCAGGGCGCCTCTGGCACCCACCTGCTGGCGCTGACCGCCGGGCTCGCCACGATCGTCCAGCACCGGCCGGACGGCACGGGCCTGTGGCTGGCGTTCCGCGGCCCGGGCGAGCTGCTCGGCGAGGTGTCCGTGCTCAGCCGGCGGAACGAGCCGCGCGGCGTGGACGTCGTAGCCGTCACCGAGTGCGTGACGCGGGTGATCGACGCGGCGCGCTTCCGCCGTTTCGTCGTGGAACGCGGGCTCGGCGCCGACCTGTTGCAGCAGGCGATGGACAGGACCAGGGAGTCCGACGAGCACCGGGCCGAGCTGGTCACCCCGACCATCGGCGCCCGGCTGGCCCGCGCCTGCTGCGCCTGTCCGCCCTGGCCGACCCGCCGCACCTGACCGGGCTGACCCAGGAGGAACTGGCCCGGGCCATAGGCGGCTCGCGCAACGGCGTCGCCGACGGGCTGCAACGCCTGCGCGCGGCAGGCGCCGTGGCGACGGCGCGCAAGGTGATCAGCATCCTCGACCCCGACGCGCCCCCGCGCCCGGGGCGGAGCGCGGGAATGTGAGCGCGCTCACCTCCCCAGCGCCACTGCTGGGCATCGCCCCGGCGGCGGCGCCCCAGGATCGGCGGACCCGGCACGGTCCACCCGATCCCAGGAGAGGCACGATCGCCATGTCCAGCCCCGCCCCCGGCCCCATTCCCGGCCCCAACGCCGAGAGCCGCCCGCTCCCCGGCTACCACGCCCTGCTCGCGGTCGACGCCAAGGACTTCACCGGCCTGGCCTCGATCCAGCACTCGGCCGTCAGCATGGTCATCACAGAACTCGTCGACCGGGCGCTCACCGCCGCGGGGCCGGCCGAGCTGCGGGACACCAAGAGCCTCCCCGCCACCACGGGGGCGGGCACCGCCGGGCCCGGGCGCCGTTCAGCGCGAGGTCCCGCGCCCCCCGACCATCTCCGCGCCCTCCCTGCGGATGCGCTCATCGCCCCACGCGCCGAGGGCCACGAGCGCGCGGTTCAGCGTGCGGCCGTGCTCGGTCAGCGAGTACTCGACCCGGGGCGGCACCTCGGCGTGCACCTCCCGGTGCACGAGGCCGTCCTCCTCCATCTCGCGCAGGTGCTGGGCCAGCATCTTCTCGCTCACACCCGGCAGTCCGCGCCGCAGTTCGGCGAAACGGCGGACCCGGTAGGTGTCGAGCTCCCAGAGGATCGGGCCCTTCCACTTGCCGCCCAGCACGTCGAGCGCGGCGTCGATACCGCAGATGTAGGGCCCGATCCTGGGCGCCCTGCCCATCGCCGATCCCCTCCCCCACGAAAAAGTAAGTACCGCAGTAAAAAGTAGGTACTTCCGAGAATAGCGGCGCGCTCCGAGCATGAAGGGGTGAACGAACACCGCACCGCGGCCCCGCTCCGCGACACCCCCGTCACCGTCATCGGCCTCGGGCCGATGGGCCGCGCCATGGCCCGCACGCTCCTCGCCGCCGGCCACCCCGTCACCGTCTGGAACCGCACCGCCGCCCGGGCGGACGAGGTCGTCGCCGCCGGAGCCACCCGCGCGCCCACCCCGGCAGCCGCGCTCGGAGCGAGCGACCTGGTCATCCTGAGCCTCACCGATTACCGGGCGATGGACGACATCCTGGGCGGCATACCCGGCTCGCTCGCCGGCCGGACGCTCGTCAACCTCAGCTCGGACACCCCCGACCGCACCCGCGCGGCGTCCGCCTGGGCGGCGGGGCACGGCGCCGCGTTCCTCACCGGCGGCGTCATGGTCCCGGCGCCCATGGTCGGCACCGACGCGGCCCACGTCTACTACAGCGGCCCGGGCGAGGCAATGGCACGCCACCGCGCGGTGCTGGCACTCCTCGGCACACCGAAGTACCTGGGCGAGGACCCGTCCCTCGCCCAGCTGATGTACCAGGCGCAGCTCGCGGTGTACCTGACCTCGCTGTCCGGGCTGATGCACGCGACCGCGATGCTGAACAGCGCCGGGCTCACGGCCCGCGAGGCACTGCCCGAGCTGCTTTCCCTCACCGACTCGATCGGCGCGATCATCAGGTCGGGCGAGGCGACGCCGGGCGCCGCGCTCGACGCCGGCGAGCACCCGGGCGACCTCGGAACCGTCACAATGATGGGCGCGACAGCCGACCACATCGCCGAGACCAGCGCCTCGCTCGGCCTCGACCCCGCGCTCCCGGAAGCCGTCCGGTCCCACTACCGCCGCGCGATCGCCGACGGCCACGGCACCGACAACTGGACCCGCATCATCGACCCCATCCGCACCCCCCACCAGCCCGTCCCCTCCCCGTAGACCGACACCGGCCCGGCACCCCGTCCCCGCGCACAGAGGCAGCGGGCCACCGGCCGAGGCCGGGCAAGCGGCGCGACGTCCGTGCCGCACGGCATGCGGCCGGGCTGCCGGTCACCGCGCGGCAGAGGCCCAGCGGCCGTTGCCGGACACCAGTCGGCGAAGTTTCCGTCGCACCACGGACGATCGGTCTCGTCCGCCCGCCACATCGCGGCACCGTCCGGCTGGCGCCACACCACCGCCCGGTGCCACCGGGGCTGCGCGACTGTCTCCAGGACGGCCGCGCACTCGGTGCCGTTCCAGCCCTGGCCTCCGATCCGCTCCATCGGGCGCCGCTCGATGCGCACCCATGTCCTCCGGTCCGTCCGCGCGCCCAGCGAACGCCGCTTGCGCACCAGCGTGTCCCGGTCCAGCTGGGTCCGGAGGGAGCGCTCGACATCGTCGAGCACAGCGTCGACCGGCTCGATTCTCAGGTCGGCCGGTACGGCGGCAGGCACGAAAAAATTGCATACAACCTCCTTGGCAGCCGTCCGCCGCTAGCAGGGAACGAGCCTCCCGTGTCTCCCGAAGAGAAGACGCCGCACAGCGGTCCACTCAGTTCAGTGGTGCCCTGTCTGTTGGCGACTGTGCCCCCTGAGACAGCGGGGTGCTGCACGGTGATGCGGGCTCTGGCTGCCCTGATCGAAAACCAATTCGACCGACACTCCCCCACGGTCGCCGGCCAACTCGTCCAGGACGGCCGGACGTGGCGGCGTTCGAACGGCAAGGTCACCGACCTCTTCGAGCGGCTCGTCGCGGCTTCCTGCCTCCGCCGATCCGGCTGCACGACCGCCCGCACGGCACGGCCGTGCTCGCTGCCGGCATCCGTGCGGACCCAGCGGCAACGGTTCACGCGGGACACCTACCGACATCCCCTGCCCGGGGCGGCAAGAAGGTCGAAAGCAAGACAAGACGGAGGCAGGCGCGGGAGACAAGGGCAAGCGGAAGAAGCCCAACAACCAGGGCACTTGACCTCTCCATTCACGCAAGCCATCTCGTGGCACCCTGGCCGCGTGACGCGTCAAGCCTCCGCACAACACAGAAGGCCAGGTCACAGACGATGTGACCTGGCCTTCGCCGGAGCCGCCTGAGGGAATCGAACCCTCGACCTACGCATTACGAGTGCGAGGGTACCCGTCCAGCAGGAGCAGCCCAATCCAGCTTGCCCGCTTTTCATCCAACTCCGGGTGCCATCACGTCCAGCAGGCACAGCTTGAGACAGGCCCGTCCAGGGGCGTCCGCTCACGCCACGCTCACGCCATTCGGCCGCTGCTCGGCTCCTCTCCCGGTTCACGCTGACCGGCTGATCAGCGACGTGCTGGAACTCACCGCCCAGGCAGGCAGCGGCCGCGCCGCCATGGTGCTCCGCGTCCCGCAGTTGTCCCCGTACGTCGGCAGCCTGGCCGCGCAGCTGGAGAACGAGCAGGTGATTCTCGCCGAGAGCTGGCGCCTCGCGGGCCCGTGGCCGCTGGTCAGCGCGACGCAACACACCAGACCTTCCACGATGCGCAATCACGCCTAATTAGGTACGCTGGTTCTATACCTAATTAGGTTCCCAATTGGCAATGAATGCGGAGCCCCATGCAGATCCCCCCCAAACCCGAACGCCTGCTCCACCGAGACCGCGAGTGGGCCACGCTGGCCGAGTTCGCCTCCCGCACCGGCGACACGCTCCGGATCGCCGTCGTGTCGGGGCGGCGCCGGCACGGCAAGTCGTTCCTGCTGCAGGCCCTCACCGAAGCCGTGGGCGGCATGTACATCACAGCCGTCCAGGAGGACGGCACCCATGCTGCAAAGGCCCGCTTCGCCCGGGCTATCGCCGAGTACAGCCGCCTGCCCGCCGACGCATTCCGTCTCGACGACTGGGACGAGTTGCTGCGCACAGCCTTGCGCGCCGCCGACCGGCCGGGCCACACCCCCCTGGTCGTCCTCGACGAGTTCCCCTACCTGCTGCAGCACTCCCCGGAGATCCCCGGACTGCTCCAGCGCATCTACGACGAGGGGCAGTTCGGCACGGCCGACGCCCCGCGCGGCGCACTCGTCCTGTGCGGCTCCGCCCTCTCCGTCATGCACGAGCTGCTCTCCGGTCAGAAACCCCTGCGCGGCCGAGCTCTGATCGACATGCGGTTGCCAGCGTTCGACTACCGCGAGGCCCGCGCCTTCTGGGACATCGGCGACGCCCATGCCTCCTTCCTCGTACACGCCGTCCTCGGCGGCGCCCCTGGCTACGCCCGCCTCACCGACACCGACCCGCCTCAGAGCCCCGACGACTTCCCCGCCTGGGTCACCCGCGTCCTGCTCTCCCCCGACCGCGCCACCTACTCCCGCGCCGAAACCGAATACCTCCTGCGTGAGGACCCGCGCATCAGGCAGCGCACGACCTACTACGAACTGCTCACCGCGATCGCCGACGGAGCCACCACCCCCACCGTCATCGGCGCCGCACTTGGCCGCGACCGCGCCGCCACCACCCACCCTTTGGAGGTCCTGGAATCGGCCGGCTACGTCCGCCGTGCCCAGGACCTGCTCAAGCAGCGCAACCCGATCATCACCCTGCCCGACCCCGTGATCCGCTTCAACCAGATCGTCACCCTTCCCCAGGCCCCGCTCATCGACCTCGGCCACCCCGTCCGGGCCTGGCAGGCCGCCGCACACGCCTTTCACTCAAAGGTCATCGGCCCGCACTTCGAGGACCTCGCCCGCGCCTACACAGCCTCCCACCTCCCCTTCGACCTGCCGCACCTGCCCATCGGACACACCGGCTCCACCGAGGTCCCCGACCCCGGCACTCGCACCCAGCACGAGGTCGACGTCCTCGCCCTCGCACCCGGCGAGATCCCCCGCAAACCCCGCCGCGCTATCACCCTGATCGGGGAAGCAAAGGCCACCGCCACTCCGCGCTCCCTCACCGACCTGCAACGCCTCGAACGCATCCGCCAACTGCTCACCGCCCAGGGCCACAAGGCCGACGACGCCGTCCTCGCCCTGTACTCCCTGAACGGCTTCTGGCCGGACCTCGAAGCCCATGCCGCAGAGCGCCCCGATGTCCTCCTCGTCGACCTCGCCGCCCTGTACGGCGACGGCCCGCCTCGCGGCGGCGCCGCCCGTCCCTGAACGGCGCCGCCCTCTTCCGCAGCCGAGCGCCGGCGAGGGGGGCCGGCACAGACTGGTCCGGCAAGATCCCGGCACGGCACACGTCGTGGACATTTTCGGCCAACGACGGTCGATTGCGTATGCCCCGGGTCTCCATCCTCGCCCGTCGATACAGTTACCCCGCCGAAGGAGCGTGACGAGCACGGCGAGGACCCATGGCGAAGACCGCGCGGGAACGGCTGGCGGAGCTGCTGGGAGGCTCCAAGCCCGCCGGATCGTTCAGCGCTCAGCTGTCGGCGCGCGCAGGCCTCCTGCACCTGGAGGTGTCCGGCGTCGGACCGGTGAAACTTCCGCTGCGCGCGCCCCTGACGAAGAAGCTGATCGCGGTGGCGCGGCCAGCGAGGTTCGGGCGGGGCGAGGAGACGCTGACCGACGCGAGCGTCCGGGACACCTGGAAGCTGACCCCGGATCAGGTCACTGGGCGGAACCGGCTGGACGGCGCTGCTCGACAAGGCTGTCGAGCACTTCCGCGACGAGCTCGGGCTTCCGCGCGGCTCCCGGCTGCGTGCCGAACCGCACGCGATGCTGGTCTACGGCAAGAGGCAGTTCTTCCTCCCCCATCAGGACTCTGAGAAAGACGACTCGATGGTGGGCACCCTGGTGGTGTCGCTGCCGTCGGCGCACACCGGTGGTGAACTGATCGTCGAGCACGCCGGGAAGAGACGTCACCTACCGGGCGTCGAAGCAGGAGCTGGCCTTCGTTGCGTTTTACTCCGACTGCCGTCACCAGGTCACACCGGTCGAGTCCGGATACCGGGTGACGCTCACCTTCAACCTGCTTGCCGAATCCGGCCCGGCCCCGGCCGAGGAGGCCCATCCTGCCACCGAGCTGACCCGCTGCCTCACCGAGCACTTCGGCACGCCGCCCCCCGCTACGGAGGCCGCGTCCTGCCCCCGCCGAACCGGCTCGTCTTCCTACTCGACCACGAGCTCAAGGGTGCCGACGCGGACCGGGCCGCGTTGCTGCGCGCGGCGGCGAAGCAGGCCGGGTGCGAGGCGGTGCTGGCACTCGCCGAAGTGAAGGAGACCTGGGACGCCTGGCCTTCCGGCGGCAGCCCGTGGGACGACGACTACTACGGCTCTTACCACGAAGACGGGGACGATGACGGGGAGGACGACGACACCGGTGGCGGGGCGGGCGTGGATCCCGACGACTACGAACTCAACGAGTTGATCGACGACGAGATCACCCTCTCCTGGTGGACCGGCCCGGACGGCACCGGTGGTGAACCGATCTCGCTGCACGTCCGCGACCACGAGGTGTGTGCCGCCACGCCGAGCGCGGCCCTGACGCCCCACAGCTCCGAGTACGAGGGCTACATGGGCAACTACGGCAACACGCTGGACCGGTGGTACCGGCGGGCCGCGGTCGTCGTGTGGCCGCGCGACCGGGCGTTCGCGGCGCGTGCCGAGGCGCTCCCGGGGCGCGCTGCGCGAACTCCGCGACCGCGTCGACGCCGGGGACCTGGCGAGAGCCCGTGACGCGGCGAAGTCGCTCGCGCCGTTCTGGGCCCAGCTGGAAACGGAGGCGGGACTCCTGGCTGCGGCTCTGGATGTGGCAGTGGGCCTGGCGGATGCCGGGACGGCGGCGATGCTGGAACCGTTCGGCGTGGAGCCGCTCGCGCCCGAGCACACCGCCCGTCTGGCGGCGGCCGGGCTGTACGGCGAGGACTGGAGCATCGTCGGTGGGTGGTTCGGGCCCGCGGAGCGCCACCTGTACGGGGCCGCTCAGCCGGAGTGGGCCGACACCACGCTGCCGGAGTTGTGAGGGGCGCTGCGCGCCGCCGGGAGCCCGCAGGTGGCACGGCTCCTGGCCACCGGAACCTGGCAGCAACTGAACGCTCAGCTGGATCACTGGATCACCACCACACGCAGCGATGTCCGCCGCCCCCAGCTGGAGCAACTGAGCACGCCCTTGCTACGGCTGCTGGAGGCGGCCGACGACACCCAAGCGACGCGATCACGGGAGCCCTGCGCGGTTGCCCGGACACCGTCCTGGAGTGTTTGATGCCGGGGCTCCACCTGGCGGGGGTCTGTCGGGGGTGCGCCCCTTGGAACGTTCGGCCACGTGGTACGAGAACTGTCAGTAGGCTGTGCCAGGCTGCGCTGGTGTCTCTCGAGAGGCGAGAATGACTGAGTTCATCCCCGGTGTCGGCGCCGGGTCGTTACTGCGGTCGGAACTGCTTGCCGACGGTCGGTCAACGCGCATCGGCGCGATTCACCAGATCGACTACGGCCAGGCCGTCGTGCTGACCCACGACCGCTGGAAGTTCGATGCTGGCGGCATCCCGCAGTTCTCGTTCCTGCTCGCGACCGCTCAGGACGTCAACGACCCTCGCGTCGACGACGACGAGGTGCTGCTTCTGCGTGTCGAGGGCACGGCACCGCTGTCGCTTGAACGCGACCTACACGCCGTGCGCGAGGAGTCCCTGCGAACGGCTCTATCGAACAATCAAGACCCATCGCCATCCGTCGTGCTCGATGCGGAGCTCGACCCATTCACCAAGAACCGAGTGTCGTTCACCGGCGTGCGCTGTAAGATCCTCGGCACCTTCTATGAAGACGACGTGGACGGCCAGAAGGTGCTGGAGTTCGGGGCAGACGTGGACAACTTCTATGCCACCTCCACGTATCGAGTCCTGAAGCCGATAGGCGACGGCCTCGCGACGATCGCCTCCTATCTCAAGCCGACCGAGCGCCCGGTCGAACGCGTGCGCATCGGCGCGGTGCGCTACTCGGCGACGCGGCGGCGAGCCAAGACCTCCCAGCAGGCCGACGCCTCGGTCAAGGTCAACATCCGGGACTTCATCGGTAACAAGACCGCCCTGCTCGGCATGACCCGGATGGGTAAGTCGAATACTGCGAAGATCATCATTGCGCGGACGTTCGTAGTCTCCGAACGGCAGCGTGCCACGGGCGGACATCCCATCGGTCAGCTGATCTTCGACCCGCAAGGAGAGTACGCCAATCCGAACACGCAGGACGGCACCGAGATCGCGGCAATCGGCGCGAAGCACGTCCGTATCTTCAAGTTCGGCGCCGACGGATCGCAGCCCCACGTTAAGCCGCTCAGCATCAACTTCTTCGCAGAGAACCAGATCGATGCCGTTCAAGGACTCATTGCCAACCAATTGAGCGGTGAGGACTCCGGCTATGTCAAGGACTTCGCTGGCATGTCGTACGCCGATGACCCCGCCAATCCGTTCAACGCCCATCCAGGTCGTGCGCGGATGGTGCTGTACGGCGCATTGATGCGGGCTGGTTTCACCGTACCCTCGAACTTCGCCGCGCGGATCAATATCAGTGGCGCGTTACAGCTGAAGGTTGAGAATGGCATACAAGGGCAGAAAACAGTAGCCGGACTCGGTCGCAAACCGTTCACACAAGCCGGCAAGACTGCCAACATCGTTACCATAGCTGCCAGTGAGATTGAGGCAGTCGTCGACAAGGTCATCGAATTGCGCGAGGCCGGCGACACCGACGCGCTCAACTTCACGAAAGACGTGCGCTGGAAGAGCGTGGAGCCGATTTTCACGACGAAGAACGATAGGCGCAACGTTCGAGGCTGGAAGAACCTGAACCCGTTGCGTCCGTTCCATAGCCCGTTGACACAGCAAGATCCCGCTCTGGAGATCTACGACGAGCTCATCGAAGGCCGAATCGTCATTGTCGACCTTCACGTCGGCGCCGAAGCAATCACCAAGGCGCTCAGCGAATCAATCACCCGACGACTGCTCTCCAAGCAGACCGAGGTGTTCACGTCTGGGCAGGAGCCACCGCACATCCAGGTGATGGTTGAGGAGGCGCACAACCTGTTCTCGTCCGACCGCTACAAGGACGATCTCGACGTATGGGTCAAGCTCGCCAAAGAAGCCAGCAAGCTCAATCTTGGGATGACCTACGCAACGCAGGAGGTCTCCGGAGTAGCGCACCAAGTCAAGGCGAATACTGCTAACTGGGTTGTCGCCCATCTGAACAACACGACAGAGGTGCGGGAACTGGCCAAGTTCTACGACTTCGGGGCGTTCTCAGATGCGATCATCGCCTCTGAGGACCGTGGGTATGTGCGGCTCAAGACCCTATCGTCGCCCTACATCGTCCCCGTCCAAATCGACCGGTACGACGTCACGCTCGTCAACGAGGCACGAGCTGCGGCCGGTGACCCACCGTTGACGCTGAACGGGAGGCTGCCCTGATGCCGTACGAGACCGCTGTCGGGGGTCACGAGATCGCGTCGCGACTGGGTCACTCGGCGGCCGCTGTCCGGGCTATCGCGGACCAACGCACCTTCCACGTTCCGGCCGAGGCCATCCAGGACGTGGATTCGATCCGCACGCGAATACGTCCACGGGGCGACCTCACCGCGCCGTCTATGCCCGAGCGCCTCAAAGCCGCGCTCGCAATCGATGGTTCACACGTCGTTGAGCCGGTGCGTGACGGCCTCCCATCGGTCGTGTATGGGTTCGCGCAGGCGGCCGCCGCGTACGTGGACCTCGGGGTCCTGGAGTCACAGCGGGCCGAGCGGTTTGTCGACCCATACAAGATCGAGCGTGCGGTCAACACTGCCCTTGTGACGCTCGACCTACCCGTCTCCGGTGCGTACACGCGCGCCGATGTCGACATCGTAACGTCGTGGCGCGAGGCCCTCAACGAGCTGTTTCGGCAGAAGAAGATCGACGTCAATCGCCTCGACCAGCCACTCCTGGACCTGCTCTTCCTTCTCCACGGCGTTCCCGGTGCGCCAGCGGCCACGGTGCCGGTCAACTGCCCGACCACAGACTGCAACAAGGACGTTCCCGTGCCGCCTGCAGGCGCCGATTGCGAGGCGTGCGGCGTGCACCTTTTTCCCACCGACGTGCTTCGTATCCACGAGGAGGTCGGCGAAGAGGGCACAAACCAGTCCGCTCTCGGGCGGCTGATGTCGGTCATCGAGCTGTTGGTGCTGGTCGGGCTGGCGACGCTCCTGTGGGAGCAGTCGCGCCAGAAGGCTCTGCCCGCGACGCTGTTCATCGTGGATGGCCCTCTAGCCGTGTTCGGAACACCAGCAAAGCTGCGCGGGCGGGCCCTTGAGTACTTCCAAGCGATGGGCAGTACTGCTCCGGGCAAAGCCCCATATATTTGCGGGATTGAGAAGTCCGGAACTCTGGTCGACTACGCGCGCCAACTGGCCCGGCACGGCATTCTCGAACCGGGCGACCTGTTGATATGCGACGAACAGATTATCGCTCGCGTCGTGAACGCCAACAACGCCCCCGCTTACGGCAAGGAGACGTATTGGGGCCGCAAGTTCGTCTATCGCGCGCTTGATGGGCGAGTCGTCGTCCCGACCGTGCCACCACCGATCGGCGCACCGTACGATGCCAACGGCGGCCAAGCCGACCCGGCGGCCTACCCGACGCTACCGGCAATCCTCGACGTGATCGACCGCACCGGTTCCTCAATGTACGTCGATGGCATCATCCCGGTGGCGGCCGCGCATGGAAGGGCCGCCTTCCCGATCGGCGTGGGCACCGACGTGCTGCGCCTCGTAGCCACCAAACGTCTCGGCCTTGACTCGTCTGGTGGACAAGCGGCTCCGGTACGGTCTGCCTCATGATCGAGAATATGGCTGTGCTGCCGGTCGCGCCCCTCAGTGCTGCTCGCGTTGCTGCGCCCGCAATCCCGAAGCACATCCTCGACAACCCCCGCCCACTCGTCTCACCCCTCGGCGTCGTTGACCACGCGCTCATGACGAGCAGATACCAGTCACCACTGCGCTACCCAGGAGCAAAGTCGTCCCTCGCCCCGGTGATCGCCCGCATCTTGGATGCCGCCAAGGGTTCGAGGGCCATTCCGGAAATCAACCTGCTGGTCGAGCCATTCGCCGGCGGAGCGTCGGCGTCCTTGCGGCTCGTCGGCCAAGGGATCGTCGACCGAGTGCTGCTCGCTGATGTGGATCCGTTGGTGACTGCCTTCTGGCAGGCCGCGGCCGCTGACACAGAGGCGCTGATCGACCGTATGCATGACGAGTGGACCCGATACGTCAAGCCGGGCGGAGCGGCCGCCGTCGAACGGTGGGACTACTGGCGTTCCTGGGCCCCCGCTCGGAACTCGAAGCCTGCCACGGTCCGACTGGGATTGGCGACACAGTGTCTGTTTCTGAACCGCACGACGTTTTCTGGAATTCTTCACGGTAAGGCAGGACCGATTGGTGGGCGCAAGCAGGAGAGCCCATACGGCATCGGATGCCGATGGAATCCGAGAGCCATAGAGGAACGACTTCGATACATCGGCCACTTGTACGACACCGGGCGACTCGTCGATGTCTGGCACAAGGACTGGAAACAGACACTCGATGATGTGCCCGAGTACTACCCGCAACTGATCCCGTCCCGCGTCGTCGCCTACCTCGACCCGCCCTACATCGAAAAAGCCTCGCACTTGTACCGCACCTCTTTTGACCCTCGAGGTGGATACGGCGGCGACAGAGCTGGCAAGACTGGATCAGATGACCACATGCTCCACATGCAGCTCGCCGTATATCTGCGCACCAAGGTGCAGTTCCGCTGGCTGCTCAGCTATGACAGCAACCCGCTGCTGACCGAAAGCACTTGGCTCTATGCACACACTCGCATGACGCCTAGTCGCCAGGACCGGGAGACGCTCGGCACACGCTCCTGGGCTTTGACCAAACGGTTGGTAAAGACGCGCTACACCGCTAGCGGGAAGACCGGCAAGCGTGACGCCGATGAACTCCTTATCACAACCCTGCCGCCGTCCACCGTCCCTGTAGATCACCAGCTGCGCGAGCTGCCTTGATGCTGGGGAGGTCACCCGCATGCCGCCACCTGCGCAGGACCTTCCGGCCGTAGTTATTCGTGCCCGCGATCCGGTCCAGCTCCGCGCCGGTTACCCGACGCCGACAGGAGGAGACTTCATACCTACACAGGCACCACCTACCAGCCCTACCTCACCTCCTTCGCAACGCACCGCAGCCTGAACCGCCCCGGGTTCGTTGGGATCTCAGTTGGTGGTTGTGAGCTGGGGTTTCGTGGTTGCTCGGTAGTAGTTGGCTTCGTATTCGGCGGGTGGGATGTGGCCTATCTCACCGTGGAGTCGGCGGTGGTTGTACCAGTCGGCCCACTCGGCGGTGGCGAGCTCGACGTGCGAGAGCGTCTTCCATGGCCGCTGCGGTTTGATGACCTCTGTCTTGTACAGGTCGATCGTCGACTCCATGAGCGCGTTGCCGTAGGCGTCGCCGACCGAGCCGATGGAGGCCGCGATCTGGGCCGTGTCCAGGTGTTCGGCCAGCCGGAACGAGGTGTATTGCGACCCCGCGTCCGAGTGATGAACCAGCTCGCCGGGAACCGGCGGGCGGCCGTCGCGGTCGCGCTGCCACAGGCCCATGTTCAGGGCGTCCAGGACGAGTTGGGTCTCCTTCGACCTCGACGCGGACCAGCCGACGATGCGACGGGAGAAGGTGTCCACGACGAACGCGACGTAGACGACACCCTCCCAAGTGGCCACGTGCGTGAAGTCGGCCACCCAGGTGCGGCTCGGCGCCGGGGCGACGAAGTCGCGGTCCACGAGGTCCGGGGCCCTGGCGGCGGCCGGGTCCGGAATGGTGGTGATCACCTTCTTGCCTCGCACGACGCCGGCGATGCCGATCTCTCGCATCAGGCGCTCGACGGTGCACCGGGCCACCGGATGGCCCTGGCGGTTCAGCACCCGGGCGATATCCCGACCTCGCCTCGGCCCGAACTTCGGGAACCTCGCCGGCGCCTGCACCTTCTCTTGCCTCTCCCTCGACCTGCCGCACCTGCCTCCATCGGGCACACCGGCTCCACCGAGGTCCCCGACGCGGGCGCCCGCACCCAGCACGAGGTCGACGTCCTCGCCTTCGCCCCCGGCGAGATCTCCCGCAAACCCACCGCGCCATCGCCCTGATTGGCGAGCCAAGGCCACCACCACCCCTCGCTCCCTCACCGACCCGCAACGCCGCCCAGGGCCACAAGGCCCGATGACGCCGTCCTAGCCCGTTCTCCCTGAACGGCTTCTGGCCGGACCTCGAAGCCCATGCCGCAGAGCGCCCCGACGTCCTCCTCGTCGACCTCCCGCCCTGCCGTCTCCGGCCCTCTCACGCACAGCGCCGCCTCCGCTTGGCCTGAGCCGGGATCTGCGGCGTCCTTGACGGCGCGCTGGAAGACGCTCCGCGAAGACGAGAGGCAAGATCAAGAGCACCTCCGCTCACGCCACGCTCACGCCTGCGGCTTCGCAACGTCGCATCCGCTAAGCCTGCACGTTGCGGGTACGCAAAAGCCCCAGGTCAGATGCTATCTGCCTGGGGCTTTGCAGAGCCGCCTAAGGGAATCGAACCCTTGACCTACGCATTACGAGTGCGTCGCTCTGGCCGACTGAGCTAAGGCGGCGGGCGCTTGCGTCCCGTCGGGGCCGCAGCGCTGGCCAGTCTACACAGGTTTGGCGGGTGCTCCCGAACGCCTCCTGCGCAGGAGGTCGTCGGTCGCCTCGCGGAGGGCCCGGAGGCGTTTGGACCAGCGGGTGCAGTCGGGGCAGGCGGCCAGGTGGGTGACCAGTTCCTCCTCGGTGACCCCCTGAGGAAGGGGGTCACCTTCGGTGTGCGCCGTTATGGCGGTGCGGTAACGGATGCATGGCATGCCGTTATCATCGCAGCGCATCAGCAGGTTGTGCCCTCCTCGGGGCTGACGTTCTCCAGCAGGTAGGCGTTGACCGCGGAGTCGACGCACTCGCTCGCGCCGCCGTAGGCGCCGTGGCCGTCGCCGTCGTAGGTGAGCAGGATGCCGGTGTCGAGCTGCTCGGCCAGGCCCTCGGCCCACGCGTAGGGGGTGGCCGGGTCGCGAAGGGTGCCGATGACGAGGATGTCGGTGGCGCCGGTCGCGGGGATGCTCACGGGTCCGCCCGAGGGCTCGACCGGCCAGGCGGCGCACAGCAGCGTGGCCCAGGCGAAGTCGCGGCCGAAGGTGGGCGAGGCCTCCTCGTAGGAGGCGAGCGCGTCGCGGACCGCGTCGGCGTCCTGGTTGCCTGAGGGGCTGTCGAGGCAGCTGATGGCGGGGAAGGCGAACATCGTCGTGCCGTAGGTGCCGTCGGCGCCGCGTTCGTTGTAGGCGTCGGCGAGGGCGAGCAGGCCGGACCCGTCGCCGTCGTCGATGGCACTCGCGAGCGCGTCGCGCAGCATGGGCCACAGGTCCTCGGCGTACAGGGCGTAGGCCACCCCGGTCTGCGCGAGGGACTCGGTCAGGGGGCGTTCCCCGTCGCCCGACGGCAGCGGCTCGGCGTCGACGGTGGAGAAGAAGTCGAGGAGCGCCTGGGACGCGGCGTCGGGGCCGCCGGTGCCGAGCGGGCAGTCGTCGCGCGAGGCGCAGTCCTCGGCGAACGAGCGGAACGCCGTCTCGAAGCCGCCGGCCTGCTCGCGGTCGGTGTCCAGCGTGGACAGCCTGGGGTCCATGGCCGCGTCGAGCACGAGCCGCCCGGTGCGCTCGGGGAACAGTCCGGCGTAGACCGCGCCGAGCTTGGTGCCGTAGGAGAAGCCGACGTAGTGCAGCTTCTCGTCACCCAGTGCCGCGCGCAGGACGTCCATGTCGCGGGCGGACTCGATGGTCGAGATGTGCCCGAGCAACTCGCCGGAACGCTCCTGGCACCCCTGGGCGAACGTGTCGAACGCCGCGAGCAGCTCGTCCACTTCGGCGTCGGAGTCGGGCGTGCGGTCGGTCAGCGTGTAGTCGTCCATCTCGTCGCCGGTCAGGCACTCGACGGGCTCGCTCTGCCCGGTGCCGCGGGCGTCGAAGCCCACCATGTCGTACCGGGCGCGGACCTCGGACGGGTAGAGGAACGACGCGGCGCTCTGCGCGAAGTCGACGGCGGAGGCGCCGGGGCCGCCCGGGTTCATCAGGAGGGCACCGATCCGTTCGTCCGGCTCGGTGGCGGCGGAACGGGTGACGGTGAGCCGGATGTCCTCGGCGGGGTCGACGTTCTCGTAGTCGAGGGGGACCGTGAGGTCGGCGCATTCGAAGTCGGCCGCCCCGCAGGGCTCCCAACTCAGCCGCTGGTCGTAGTAGGGCCGCAGGTCGGCGGGGATCTCCGCGGGCAGGGGTTCGAGCGCGGGTGCGTCGGGGGCCGCGGAGGAGGAACCGCTCTCCGGGTCGGACGGCGGCCCCTCGTCGGAGCCGTCGTCCGAGGAGCAGGCGGTCAGGAGCAGAGTGGTCGCCGTGAGGGCGGCGAGGCCGAGGCGGCCTGTGGTGCGCATGAGTCCCCCGGACTGAGCGGTGCCATGTGGTCCTGTGAGCGTAGTGCTTTCAACGCAGGGCCATGGTCATCGCCTCGACGGCGAGCAGGGGGGCGACGTTGCGGTCCAGGGCGCGGCGGCAGTCGAGAATGGCCTCCATGCGGCGCAGCGTCTGCTCGGGCGCGGTGGCGGCGGCGACGCGCTCGACGGCGTCGGCGCTCTCTCCCCCGGAGAGCGCCACCCGGGACCCGAACTGCCGGGCCAGCACGTCCCGGTAGAAGCCGGTGAGGTCGGTGAGGGCGAGGTCGAGGGCGTCCCGCTGGGTGCGCGTGGCGCGGCGCTTCTGCTTGTCCTCCAGCTCCTTCATGGCTCCGGCCGTGCCGCGGGGCAGCCGCTTGCCGTCGGCCGCGCCGAGGGCGGCGCGCAGCGCCTCGGTCTCCTTCTCGTCCAGCTCCTCGGCGAGTTGCTTGGCGTCGGCCGCGGCGGCGTCCACCAGCTCCTGCGCGGCGCGCAGGCAGCCGCCGACGTCGGTCAGCCGCTCGGGGAGCCGCAGCACGGCGGCGCGGCGGCTCCGCGCCTCCGCGTCGGTGGCGAGCCGCCTGGCGCGTTCGAGGTGCCCCTGGGTGGCCTGCGCGGCGGCGTGCGCCACGTCGGGCTCGATGCCGTCGCGCCGCACCAGCACGTCGGCGACCGCGTCGACGCGCGGGGTGTGCAGGGCCAGGTGGCGGCACCGGGAACGGATCGTGGGCAGAACGTCCTCGGTCGAGGGCGCGCACAGCAGCCACACCGTGCGGGGGGCGGGCTCCTCGACGGCTTTGAGCAGCACGTTGCCCGCGCCCTCGGTGAGGCGGTCGGCGTCCTCAAGGACGATGACCTGCCAACGCCCGCCCGCCGGGGACAGTTGTGCACGGCGCACGAGGTCGCGCGTCTCCTTGACGCCGATGGTCAGCAGGTCGGTGCGGATCACGTCCACGTCGGCGTGGGTGCCGACGAGGGCGGTATGGCAGCCGTCGCAGAACCCGCAGCCGGGGCTCCCGCCGAGGGCGAGGTCGGGGCTGGTGCACTGGAGCGCGGCGGCGAACGCGCGCGCCGCCGTCGCGCGCCCGGAACCCGGCGGGCCGGTGAACAGCCAGGCGTGTGTCATCGCCGAGCCGGCCAGCTCGGGCGCGGCGCCCTGCTCCGCCGCCGTGACGTAGGCGTGGGCGTCGCGCGCCGCGGCGGCGAGCTGTTCGGTCGCGCGCTGCTGGCCGACCACGTCGTCCCAGACCGCCATCGCTGCGTCCTTTCCGGTCCTTCCCGCGCGGTGCTCCCCAGCCGCGCCGGTCGTTGCCATTGTGCGGCACGCCACTGACAGTGACCGGTCGGCGCGGGACCGCGGCCTCCGCCGGCGGTCAGCGGCGGCGTTCGCCCCCGTCGCCGTCCTTGCCGCCGCCTTCCCCGCCGTCCTCGCCGTTGCCGGTCCGGCGCGGCCCGAGCAGTTCGTCGGCGAGCGTGGGCACGTCGTCGAGCGGGGTCTCCTCGGCCCACTGGGGGCGCGGCCGCCGGGCGGGCGGCCTGTCCTCGGCGTCCTCACGGCCCGGCATCGGCAGCTGGCGGGTCTGCTCGGTGGTCTCGGGGCCCTCGCCGCGGGGGATGATGGCGGTCTGCTCGCTGTCGGGGTCGGAGGGCAGCGGGACCTGCACGGTGTCGGTGTTGTCCTGGACGGCGAGCCGTGCCTCCTCGGCGCGCTGGAGCGCCTCCTCGGCCTTGCGCTGCTTCTCCCTGCGCCGCTCCTCCGCCTGGGCGCGCAGCCTGGCCTCCTCCTCGGCCTCCCGGCGGCGGCGCTCCTCCTCCTCGCGGCGCAGCCGCTCCTCGGCCTCCTTGCGGCGGCGCTCCTCCTCCGCGAGGCGGCGGGCCTCCTCGGCGCGCAGCCTGGCCTCCTCGGCGAGGCGGGCCTCCTCGGCGCGGCGCCGTTCCTCCTCCTCGCGCCGCTTGCGCTCCTCCTCCTCGGCGCGCAGGCGCGCGAGCTCGGCCTGGCGTTCGCGCTCCAGGCGCTCTTCTTCCTCCTTGCGCCTGCGCTCCTCCTCCTCACGCCGGCGCGCTTCCTCCTCGGCGCGCTTGCGTGCTTCTTCCTTGGCGCGGATCTCCGCCTCGGAGAGCGGCAGCAGCTGGTCGAGCCGGTGCCTGGCCGCGGTCGTGACGGACTCCGGGTCCTGCCCCGCGTCGATGACGAGGTAACGGGCCGGATCGGCCGCCGCGAGGGCCAGGAAGCCGGAACGGACCCGCTGGTGGAACTCGTGCGGCTCGGACTCCAGGCGGTCGGGCGCCTCGGTGAAGCGTTCGCGCGCCGTCTCGGGCGAGACGTCGAGCAGTACGGTCAGGTGCGGAACGAGCCCGCCGGTGGCCCACCGGGAGATGCGCGCGACCTCGGTCGAGGACAGGTCGCGGCCCGCGCCCTGGTAGGCGATGGACGAGTCGGTGTAGCGGTCGGAGACGACGATGGCGCCGCGGTCGAGCGCGGGGCGGATGACGGAGGCGACGTGCTCGGCGCGGTCGGCCGCGTAGAGCAGCGTCTCGGCCTCGGAGGAGAGGCCGTCGGAGGAGACGTCGAGGAGGATGCTCCGCAGCCGCTGGCCCACGGGGGTCGCCCCCGGCTCCCGCGTGACGACGACCTCGTGCCCCTTGCCGCGGATCCAGTCGGCGAGTGCCTCCACCTGCGTGGACTTGCCCGCGCCGTCACCGCCCTCGACGGCGATGAAGAACCCGGTGGCCGCCGTCGCGGGGCCGGGCTCCGCGGCACCGCCGCGCACCGCCTCGGTGAGGTCGCGCCGCAGCGGAACGCCGCGCCGGTCGTCGGTGCGGCCGAGGACCACGGCGGCGACCGGCAGCAGCAGGACGCCCACGATCATGAGCGTGAACGCCGCGCCGCCGTGGTCGATGACGAAGTCGCCGCGCTCCACCCGGTGCGGCCCGATGAGGGCCGCGGCGAGCGGCGCGGCCAGGGCCGCGAGCGCGACGGCGACCCGGGCGACGGCGTGCAGGTGGCGGGTCAGCCGCGGCCTGCGGAACTCCTCGGCCTCCTGGTCGAGGAGGACGTGCCCGGTGTGCGCGGCCACACCGGCCGCGACGCCCGTGGCCGCCGCGGTGAACAGCACCGTCGCCGGATCGGAGATGAGGCCGGCGCCGAAGAGGCCGAGTCCTGTCAGGGCGAGCGCGAGCGCGAACAGCCGGCGCCGGGACAGCGCGGGCAGCATCGAGGGGGCGAGCCGGACGCCGGCCGCGACACCGCCGGTGAGCACGAGCACGAGCAGCCCGTAGGCGACCGGCCCGCCGCCGAGGTCGGCCACGTGCAGCACACCGAGCGCGACGGCGGCGGCGACGGCCGCCGCGGCGGCGGCGCAGCCGAGGACGAGCACCGGGATGGCGCCGGTGCGCCCCTTGTCGGGCGCGGTGCCGGCGGCCGGGCGGCGCAGCCCTTCGAGCGGCGACACCGGGCGCCGGGCGTCACCGGCCGGCAGGCGCAGGAAGTAGAGAACGGAGATCGCCGCGGCGAAGAAGCCGGCCGCCACGTAGGAGGCCAGGGCCGCCTGGTGGTCGGAGAACCAGTCGAGCCGCGTCGCGAGCGCGTTGCTCAGGAGGGTGGCGGCGACCAGCGCGGCGGCGGCCAGGGGGATCGCGACGTACCCGCTGCGCAGCCACAGCCTGCGCAGCGCGTCGTGGTGGTCGGGCAGCGGGCGGACCGCGGCTCCCTCGGGCGGCGGGGCGGGCAGCAGCGCGGGGGCGACGCCGTCACGCGCGACGGTCCACACCTGTTCCGCCAGGCCGGTGACGAACACGGTGAGCAGAACGTAGAGGTACGCGCTGTCCGGCAGCCAGTCGATCCACAGGGGGGCGACGATGAGGAGCGCGGCCCGGAGGCCGTCGACGCCGATCATGGTCCAGCGGCGGTCGAGCGGTCCCGACGGCGCCAGCAGGCCGGCGACGGGACCGAGCAGGAGCACTCCGCCGAGCAGAGTGGCGAACAGACGTACGGCGAGGGCGACCGTGACCGCCAGGGCGACGCCGCGGTACTCGCCGCCGAAAACCGGCTCACCGCCGACGGGCACGTACACGGCGGCCTGGACGGCGAGCAGGACGAGCACGAGCAGCGCGAGCGCGTCGCCGATGCCGCCGGCGAACTGCGCCTCCCACAACCGCCGCAGTGGCGGAACCTGCAACAGTGCCCGCCTGGCACGCTCGCGGGAGTCCGCGGCGAGCGCCTCGTCGGTGGCGCCGCGGGCTTGGTCGACAACCTCTGGTTGCTGCGCTCGCGTCATTCGGCCAGCGTAGCCGCCGCCACCGACGGCGGCGCCACCCGCCCGAACATTCGCACGGGGAACGGGCGGTGCGCCGGCGCGCGCCCTACTCGCCGCCGTCCGCGCCCTTCTGGGCCGCCGCCGCCTTCGCGGTCGCCGTCTTCGCTGTCGTCTTCTTGGCGGCTGTCTTCTTCGCCGCCGTCGTCTTGGTCGCGGCCTTCTTGGCCGTGGCTTTCTTCGCCGTGGTCTTCTTCGCCGCCGTCTTCTTGGCGGTGGACTTCTTCGCGGTGGACTTCTTCGCCGCCGTCTTCTTCGCGGCGCTCTTCTTGGCCGGCCCCTTCGCGCGCTTTTCCGCGAGGAGTTCGTACCCGCGTTCCGCCGTGATGGTCTGGGGGTCGTCGTCCCGGCGCAGCGTCGCGTTCGTCTCGCCGTCGGTGACGTAGGGACCGAACCTGCCGTCCTTGACCACCACGGGCCGCCCGGTCACCGGGTCCTCGCCCAGTTCCTTCAGGGGCGGCTTGGCGGCGGCCCGGCCGCGCTGCTTGGGCTGGGCGTAGATGGCCAGCGCCTCGTCGAGCGTGATCGTGAAGATCTGCTCCTCGCTGGTCAGCGAGCGCGAGTCGGTGCCCTTCTTGAGATAGGGGCCGTAACGCCCGTTCTGCGCCGTGATCTCCTGCTCCGACGCGGGGTCGACCCCGACCACGCGCGGCAGCGACAGCAGCCGCAGCGCGTCCTGGAGGGTGACGCTGTCGAGCGACATCGACTTGAGCAACGACGCGGTGCGCGGTTTGACCGCGTTCTTCCCCGTGGTCGGCGTGCCCTCGGGGAGCACCTCGGTGACGTAGGGGCCGTAACGGCCGTCCCTGGCGATGATCTGGCGGCCGGACTCCGGGTCGGTGCCGAGTTCGAAGTCACCGCTCGGCTTGGCGAGCAGCTCCTTCGCCAGTTCCGTGGTCAGCTCGTCGGGCGGCAGGTCGTCGGGGACGTCCGCGCGCCTGGCCGGCGCGTCGGGGCCGGCGTCCGGGTCCGGCGGGGCCTCGACGTAGGGCCCGTAGCGGCCGACGCGCAGCACGATGTCGTCGCCGACGGGGAAGGAGGAGATCTCGCGCGCGTCGATCGCGCCGAGGTCGGTGACCAGTTCCTTCAGGCCGCCGAGGTGGTCCCCGTCGCCGTTGCCCGCGTCGGCGGCGCCCGCTCCGGCCGCGGCTCCGCCGTTCTCGCCGAAGTAGAAGCGCCGCAGCCACGGCACCGCCTCGGCGTCGCCGGTCGCGATGCGGTCGAGGTCGTCCTCCATCCGGGCGGTGAAGTCGTAGTCGACGAGCCGCCCGAAGTGCTGTTCGAGCAGGTTCACAACGGCGAAGGAGAGGAAGGACGGGACCAGCGCGGTGCCCTTTTTGAACACGTACCGGCGATCGAGGATCGTTCCGATGATCGCCGCGTAGGTCGACGGCCGGCCGATCTCGCGTTCCTCAAGCTCCTTCACCAGCGACGCCTCGGTGTAGCGGGCCGGAGGCTTGGTCGCGTGGCCGTCCGCGGTGACCTCGCGCGCGGTGAGCGGGTCGCCCTCGGCGACCTGCGGCAGCCGCCGTTCGCGGTCGTCGAGGTCCGCGCCCGGGTCGTCCGCGCCCTCGACGTAGGCCTTGAGGAAGCCGTGGAAAGTGATGATCTTGCCGGTGGCGCTGAACTCGCAGTCCCGCCCGTCCGCGCTGGTGCCGCCGACGCGAACGGCGACCGACTGGCCGACGGCGTCCTTCATCTGCGAGGCCACGGTGCGCTTCCAGATCAGCTCGTAGAGCCGGTACTGATCGCCCGTCAGGCCCGTCTCGGCGGGCGTGCGGAAGCGGTCGCCCGAGGGGCGGATCGCCTCGTGCGCCTCCTGGGCGTTCTTGACCTTGCTCGCGTACACGCGGGGCCGTTCCGGCAGGTAGTCGGCGCCGTACAGCTGCGCCACCTGCGAACGCGCGGCGGCGACCGCGGTGTCCGACAGGGTCGTGGAGTCGGTCCGCATGTAGGTGATGAAGCCGTTCTCGTACAGGCGCTGGGCGACCTGCATCGCGGCCTTCGCGCCCATGCCGAGCTTGCGCGACGCCTCCTGCTGGAGCGTGGTGGTGCGGAAGGGCGCGTAGGGCGAACGGCGGTAGGGCCGGGACTCGACCGAGCGGACGCTGAACGCCGTCGCCGCGAGCGCCGCGGCGAGCGCGCGGGCGTTCTCCTCGCTGAGCTGCTGGACCTGCTCGGGGTTCTTCAGCAGCCCGTCGGGGCCGAAATCGCGGCCCTGGGCGACACGGCGGCCGTCGACGCTGGTCAGGCGGGCGTCGAACGTGCCGTCGGCCGGGACCGTCGCGAACGTGCCGACCAGGTCCCAGTACTCGGCCGAGCGGAACGCGATGCGCTCCCGTTCGCGCTCGACGACCAGGCGCGTGGCGACGGACTGCACGCGGCCGGCGGACAGCCGCGGCATGACCTTCTTCCACAGGACCGGCGAGACCTCGTAGCCGTAGAGCCGGTCGAGGATGCGGCGGGTCTCCTGGGCGTCGACGAGGAGCTGGTTCAGCTCGCGCGGGTTGTCGACCGCGGCCCTGATGGCGTCCCGGGTGATCTCGTGGAAGACCATGCGGCGCACGGGAACCTTGGGCTTGAGCACCTCCTTGAGGTGCCAGGCGATGGCCTCGCCCTCACGGTCCTCGTCCGTTGCGAGGTACAGCTCGTCGGAATCCGCGAGCAGCGCTTTCAGCTTCCGGACCTGATCTTTTTTGTCACTGTTGACGACATACAGCGGTTCGAAATCCGCCTCGACATTGACGCCGAGGCGCGCCCAGGGCTGCCCCTTGTACTCGGCGGGCACCTCGGCCGCGCCGCTGGGCAGGTCGCGGATGTGCCCGACGCTGGCCTCGACCACATAGCCGGGGCCGAGGTAGCCCTTGATCGTCTTCGCCTTGGCGGGCGACTCGACGATGACTAGTCGGCGTCCGCCGTTCGCGGTCTCGCTGGTCGGGGACAACTTCTGCTCTTCTCTCCAGCCGCGGGGAAAGTACTGACGGTGCGGAGTGTGACGGTACATCCCTGCTGCGTGTCAAATGGGAAAACCCCGCAACGCATCTCGAACGGTAACCCGAGATCCGCCGTTCCCGCCGCCCGGCGACTCCGACATGTTGTCCGTGCTCAGTCACCGTCCGTGCCGCCGGGCGGCGCGCCGCGGGTCGTCACTCACCGCGCGGGACGCAGAAATCCCTGCTCAACGAGTGGCCGCAGCCACTCCCCCGACCTGTCACGCAACGCGACGGCGTCCTCTCCGATGAGTTGCGCGATCGCGTCGAGGATCGTTCCGGCGGGGAGTGTTCCGTCACAGCTGCCTGCGAAACCCGCGCCCACCGTATCCATGGCACGGGCGGCCATCATGCCCTGCCGCCGGCGCAGGACGACGTGCTCGGGGTCCTCATCGCCCGGCGTGCCGATCTGCTCCTGGACGACATCGTCGGCCAGCACGTACCGGGCGCGCAGCAACGCGGCGTCATCGTGCTCCCGCAGGAAGTCCCGCTGCTCGAAGTGCGCCCACACGCTGTCGCCGAGCGGCTGGGCGACGGCGTGCGGCCAGTCCTCGACGCGGTGGTCCCCGTGCCCGGCCCCGGAACGCCGCCGCACCGCGATCCACCCGAAGCCGACCGCCTCGGTGCCGCGCGCCGCGAACTCCGCCAGCCACGCGTCGTACGCCGCCTCGTACGCGGCCGGGTCGCCCCGGTGCGCGCCGGCGTCGCGCAGCCACAGCTCGGCGTACTCGGCGACATCCTGCACCTCGCGCTGAACGATCCACGCGTCGCAGTCCGGCGGCACCCAGGCGGCGACGCGTTCGCGCCAGTCCTCGCCGGAGACGTGCTCCCAGTTCGCCAGCACCTGGCACAGACCGCCGTCGGCGAGGTGCGCGGCGGAACCCGCCACGAGGCGCCGGCACAGCTCGTCACCCGCCAGCCCGCCGTCGCGGTAGGTCAGGCCGGCGCCCGGCGCGGCCGGCGAGATGACGAACGGCGGGTTGGAGACGATGAGCCCGAAGCCGGCGCTCTCGGCCTCGTCCCGGAGCCCACCGGCGCGGTCGGCTTCGCTGAAGACCGGGCCGGGGCCGGGCCTTGGGCCGGGACTCGGCCCTGGGCGGGCCGGCGCGGACCGGCCGCGTTCCAGCGGCTCGTACAGCGAGCCCTCGCGCAGTTCGGCGGCCGGGGCACCGGACAGCGCCAGGGTGAGCGCCGTCATGCGTAGGGCGCGCGGGTTCACGTCGGTGGCGGTCACGGACCGCGCGTGCGTGGTGGCGTGCAGCGTCTGGACGCCGCAACCGGACCCGAGGTCGAGGGCGCGGTCGACCGGCCGCCGCGCGGTCAGCCCGGCCAGCGTCGCGGAGGCGCCGCCGGCTCCCAGCACGACGTCCCGGCCGGGCGAACCCGGCGCGCCGGGGCCGGGGCGGGCGTCCGAGACGATCCACCAGTCGCGGCCGGGGTCCGCCGCGTAGGGGCGCACGTCCACGGTCGCGCGCACCTCGTCGCCGTCCCGTTCGAGCCAGCCGTCCTCGACCGCCGCGTCGAGCGGCAGTGCGCCCTCGGCCGCGCGGGTCACGACCGGCTCGCGCAGCAGGAACAGGCGCGTCAGCACGGCCGGCGCGTCGTCGGCGCCGCGGAGGGCGCGCCGCGCGGGCACGCGTTCGCCGCGGGCGAGCGCGGCCTCGGCGGGCCCGCCGAGGCGGTCGCGCAGTCCCTCGGGCGTGAACGAGGCGGCCAGCAGGGCCTGGCGCAGCCGGGTGGTGCCGGGGCCTGGCTCGGGGAGACGGGGAATGCTCACGTCCCCATTGTCGTCACTGCCCCTCGTCGCCGGCGCCGCCGGCCTCGTCCTGCTCCTCGCCCTGCTCGCCCTGCTCGTCTTCCGGCGCCTCGCCGGACTCGCCCTCCGCGTCGCCCCCGGCACCGTCGCCGTCCGGCGCGGGGGAGGCGGCCCGGCAGCCCTCCTGGCGGCCGAGTGCCTCGCCCAGTTCACCGGCCTCCAGCTCATTCAGCGCGTCGTTGCCGCTCTGCCCGAGCTCCTCAAGGCGCGGGACGATCTCCCCGAGGCCCTCGGCGAACGCCGACTGGTCGGACGTGTCCAGCGCGTCGACCTGCTCCTTCAGCTCGCCGAACGACGAGGAGAGGTCGTTGAGCGCGGCGACCGCGTCGTCGCGCACGCGTTCCCCGTCGTCGACCGGCGGCTCGCCCGCCTCCTCGACCACGCCGGCGATCTCGGAGTAGGCGGCGGAGATCTCGCCGTACGCCTGCGAGTCGGCCTCCTGGACCTCCTCGGGTGCCCGGTTGCCCTCGCTGACCTCGGCGATGGCGGAGTACGCGGACTGGATGCGTTCCACCTGCGGCTGAAGGCCGTCGCACACGGAGGCGGCCCAGCGGTCGGCCTCCTCGGTGCTGTCCCCGCCACCGCACGCCGTCAGCGTGAGGAGGAGCGCCGCACCACCCGACAGTGTCACCGCGAGCTTCTTGTTCACCGTTCCTCGTCCCGTTGTCCGTTCTCGGTCCTGCGCCCTCAGAGCCTGTGCTCCGGGCCCCAGGGCGCGAACTTACACGCCACCCATCCCTCTTCCGAGTGAAGCCCAGGCATCTTGTCCGCCATTGCAGCCATTCGCACCAGCGGCGCGCGGATTCCGTCGGGCGTGGCGCGCCGGTGTCGAAGTCCCGCGGGCGTCAACGGACATCACCACGCCCCCGACCACCGTTTCATCGACAAACCGACACGCCGTCAGGCGGTTGGGCCGGTGCGGAACACGTCCCTCAGGCGGCGACCGAACCCTCCTTGAACACCTGCGCACCGTGCCAGGCGACGAACTCGCCGGCCGGTCGCGGCCTGCCCCGCCCCGGCGCGGCCAGCTCCCGCCCCTCCAGGTCCGCGACCTGCCGGGCCGCCGGCCCGCCCGCCACGTACAGACCGGACACCCTGATGGCTCCGTCACCGGTCAGGCCGAGGACGCCGAGGTCGAACAGCCTGTGGTGCAACGCACACAACGCGAGCCCGTTGCGCACCTCGTCGGGGCCGTCCTGGCTGTGCCACCGGATGTGTGCCGCCTCGATCCCCACCGGGGTGCGGCCGAGCCGTCCGTCGAACCCGCACATCGCACATGCGTACGCGTAGGCGATGAGCACGGCCTCGGCGAACGCGGCGCTCCTGCGCCTCGCCACGCGCCGGTCCTCGATCAGCAGGAACGCGGACGCCTCCACGGCCGTCAGGTCCAGCCCGGCCGCCTCGCAGATCGGCGCTTCGAGTGTCGGGGTGAAGTGCTCGTCGAGCAGTACGCGAGCCGCCGCGGCCAGCGTGCCGGGATCGGCGAGGAGGCGTTCCACCTCCGGGCGGAGCCGGCCGTGCGCGCCGCGCTCCCGCAGCTTCGGACCGCTCTCGGCCGCTTCGGTGCCTATCGGCTCGCCCGCGGCGTCCCGCACGTCCCACAGGGAGCGCTCCAGGTGCACGAACGGCATCGCCGCCCGCTGCCTGGCCGCCGCGGCACCGCGGACCTGTGGTCCGAAATCGTTGATCATGCGGCTCACCGGCTCCTCCGCCTCGGCATAGCCGATGGCGGAGGTGCCGTGAGCGGCGAACCTTCCCAGCAGCCACAGCACGAGCAACGGCTTGTGCGGCGCCCGGCGACCGCGCACCTGGGCACGCCGCAGGCCGGCCAGTGCGCTCAGCAACTCCTCCCGCGTCACGCCGCCCAGACTGTCAGACGCCACTGACAGCGCGCGATGCCCGCGACGCCGGGCCGGCGCGGGGTGGTTCAGGACAGGGGGGCACCGGCCGTGGGCCAGCTCATGCGGATCTTGCCGCCCGCGGCGTCCGACATGACCTCGACGTCGTCGACGAGACCGCTGATGACGGCGAGTCCCAGCTCGTCGGTCTCCTCGGCCGCCTCGCCCGCCGTACGGTCACGAGGAGCGGGCACCGCGCTCGGCGCGTCGTCGCCGACCTCGATGGAGAACGTCTTCTCGCCCTCCGTCAACGCCACACGGACCGGGGTCGTCAGTCCGTGGATCGCGTGCAGGCCCACCGCGCGGCTGCACGCCTCACCGACCGCGAGCCTGAGCTCGTCGAGCACCGACTCGTCGACTCCCGCCCGGCGCGCGACCGCGGCGGCCACCAGCCGGGCCGTGCGCACGTGCTCGGGCGAGGCGCTGAAGCGCAGTTCGACGGTGGCCATTGCCATCCCCCTCGATCGTGCGGCTTACCGCCCCGGCCGCGGCACCGATACCGACGGAACCGACGGCGCACGGGACGGCCGCGGTGTGGTGTGAATCTCTTTTTCCCGAGCCGCCGAGCGGCGCGGGCTTCTCAGTCGGTGGCCGCGATGGCCTCGTCCACCGATTCGTGGATCGGGAACACCTTGGTCAGGCCGGTGATCCGGAAAATCTTGAGGATGCGCTCCTGGTTGCACACCAGGCGCAGCGAACCCTCCTGGGCACGCACCCTCTTCAGGCCGCCGACCAGCACACCAAGCCCGGTCGAGTCGAGGAAGTCGACGCGCTCCATGTCCACCACGAGGTGGTGGTTGCCGTCGTTGACCAGCTCGACCAGCTGTTCGCGCAGCTTGGGCGCGGTGTATACGTCAATCTCGCCGCCTACCTCAACGACCGTACGGTCGCCAACGGTCCGGGTCGACAGGGACAGGTCCACGGATCCTCCAGCACCTTGCTAACGAGCGGTCGCCCCCCATGGATCGGCAGCCGCCAGGGCATTCAACCACTTGTCGCCTGCCCAGGACGACGTCTTACAGCCATTGTCCGTCGGACCAGTGACAGACTCGGTACCGATGTCCCATGACTGCGCGCCGCCGGAAGCGGCCGAGACCGGCATACGCCGCCCGTCCCCACGGGCGGTGCTCGAACGTCTGCGCGGGCATGGCGAGCGGGCCCCACGCCTCACCCACATGGAGTGCGTGCCCGCGCGCCCCGGCCGTCATGCCTCCTGGCCCGAAGGCATACGGCCCGAGGTGGTGTCGTCCGTCCGCGCGGCGGGGATCGAGCGGCCGTGGACCCACCAGGCGCGTGTCGCGGAGCACGCGCTGCGCGGCGAGTCCGTGGTCGTCTCCACCGGCACCGCCTCCGGCAAGTCGCTCGCCTACCAGGTACCGGTGCTCAGCGCCCTGCTCGACGGCGCCGCCGCGCCGAACCGCCGCGGCGCCACCGCCCTGTACCTCGCCCCGACGAAGGCGCTGGCCGCCGACCAGCTGCGGGCCGTGCGCGGCCTGGCGGCGCCGCTCGGCACGGCCGTCCGCCCGGCCGCCTACGACGGCGACACCCCGCCCGAGGCCCGCGCGTGGGCCAGGGAGCACGCCAACCTGCTGCTCACCAACCCCGACATGCTCCACCGCGGACTGCTGCCGGCCCACCGGCGCTGGTCCTCGTTCCTCCGTTCCCTGCGCTACGTGATCGTCGACGAGTGCCACGTCTACCGCGGCGTCTTCGGCTCGCATGTGGCCCAGGTGCTGCGCAGGCTCAGGCGGGTCTGCGCGCACTACGGCGGCGAGCCGGTGTTCCTCCTGGCCTCGGCGACCACGGCGGAGCCCGGCACCTTCGGCTCACGGCTCACCGGCCTGCCGGTCGCGGAGGTGGCCGAGGACGGCTCGCCGCGCGGCGAACTCGTCTTCGCCCTCTGGGAGCCGCCGCTCACGGAGGCCGCGGGCGAACGCGGTGCCCCCGTCCGCCGCACCGCGACCGCGGAGACGGCCGAGCTGCTCACCGATCTCACGGCCCAGGGCGTGCGGACGCTGGCGTTCGTCCGCTCCCGGCGCGGCGCGGAGCTGATCGCCCTCATCGCCCGGGAACGGCTCGCCGCGACCGACCGCGCCCTCGCCGGGCGTGTCGCCGCCTACCGCGGCGGCTACCTGCCCGAGGAGCGCAGGGCCCTGGAACGCGACCTGCACACCGGCGAACTCCTCGCGCTCGCCGCGACCACCGCCCTGGAACTCGGCGTGGACGTCGCCGGGCTCGACGCCGTGCTGATGGCCGGCTATCCGGGCACGAGGGCGTCGCTGTGGCAGCAGGCGGGCCGTGCGGGCCGGCAGCGGCAGGGGGCGCTGGCCGTGCTCGTGGCCCGGGACGATCCGTTGGACACCTATCTCGTCCACCACCCGGACGCGCTGTTCCGGCGGCCGGTGGAGAGCACCGTCCTCGACCCGGGGAACCCGTACGTGCTGGCGCCCCACCTGTGCGCGGCGGCGGCCGAGCTGCCGCTGCGGGCGGCCGAGTTCGCGGAGGGGTCCGGGCTGTTCGGCCGGACGGCGGCCGAGCTGCTGCCCAAGCTGGCGGACCGGGCGCTCCTGCGGCGGCGCGGCGACTCCTGGTACTGGACCCGCAGGGAACGCCCCGCCGACACGGTCGACATCCGCGGGCAGGGCGGCGAGCCGGTCCGCGTCGTGGAGGAGGGCACCGGGCGGCTGCTCGGCACGGTGGACGCCGCCGCGTCCCACGGCACGGTGCACGCGGGTGCGGTCCACCTGCACCACGGCCGCAGCTACGTCGTCAGGGAGCTGGACCTGAAGGAGTCCGTGGCCCTGGTCGAGGAGGCGGCACCGCCGTGGTCCACGTCCGCCCGCGAGGTCACCGAGCTGTCGGTGCTCGACACCGATGTCGAGGTCGCGTGGGGCGACGCCAGGCTGTGCTTCGGCTCCGTCGAAGTCACCCACCAAGTGGTCTCCTATCTGCGGCGCCGGCTGCTGACCGGCGAGGTGCTCGGCGAGACCCGGCTGGACCTCCCCGCCCGCACGCTGCGGACGCGCGCGGTGTGGTGGACGGTGACCGAGGAGCAGGTGGCCGCCGCCCGGATCGACCCCGAGACGCTGCCGGGCGCGCTGCACGCGGCCGAACACGCGGCGATCGGGATGCTGCCGCTGTTCGCCACGTGCGACCGCTGGGACATCGGCGGCGTCTCCACGGCGCTGCACCACGACACGGGGCTGCCCACGGTGTTCGTCCACGACGGCCACCCGGGCGGCGCCGGGTTCGCCGAGCGCGCCTTCCACACGGCGGCCCGCTGGCTGGCCGCCACGAGGGACGCGATCGCGGCCTGCGAGTGCGCCGCCGGCTGCCCGTCCTGCGTGCAATCGCCCAAGTGCGGCAACGGGAACGAGCCGCTGCACAAGGCCGGCGCGCTCCGGCTCCTCACCGAACTGCTGCGTCACCCGGCCCCGCCCGCGCCCTGACCCGGACCGTGTAGGGCCCGGCCCCCGCCTCGGCGGTGAGGTCGGCGATCTCACCGCCGACGTGGCACCGCACCACGCGGGCGTCCTGTGCGGCTGCCACCCGGCGGGCGAGGTCGCAGGCCGCCTCGGCCCCGTCCCCGGCCGCGTCGGCCGCGGCGAGCGCCGCGAGATCCGCGGCGCCGGTCGCCCGCTGCTTGGCGCCTGTCACCTGCCCGAGCGCCAGGACGACCCCGAACACCACGCACAGCAGCGTCGCGCAGAGCGCGCCCCACACGGTCGCCGAGCCGCGGTCGCGCGCCCCCGCCGGACGGCGTTCAGCCCTGCTCGGCATACGCCACCGCCTTCCTGTCCACCGGGATGGTCAGCAGTCCGGGGCCCGGTGTGCCCGCGGACACCGCGACCCGGTACAGGTCGCCGTCCCGGGCCGTCCTGACCTCCGCGCCGGGCGGCGCGACCTCGCGCGCGATCCGTTCGACCACTTCGGGCGGCTCGCCCCTGGCCGCCGCCCGGGCACCGGCCCGGGCGGCGTCGCCGCACTGCGCCGACACGGCGACCGCCGCGAGTCCCCACAGCAGCAAGCCGAGCAGCAGGACCAGCGAGGGGATCACCAGGGCGCTCTCGGCCGTGACGTAGCCGCGGTCGCCCGCGCGGTCACGGCTGGGTGCCGAGCGCCCGTTCGACCACCCCCTGCAACGCATCGCTCACCGCCCCGGACGTGACGACCTGGTGCAGCACGGTGGCGAGGGCGGCGGCGGCGATGGTTCCGACGGCGTACTCCGCGGTGCTCATTCCGTCGTCGCGTGCCCGGAGGCGGCGGGCGCCGGCCCAGCGTCGCAACGCCGTCCCGATCCGGGACCCGAACGGACTCCCCAGTGGTGACATGGACGGCGACCTGAACGGTGACATGGATGGTCCTTTCCGCCGTGCGCGCGTGACGCGCACGGTCCTGTTCGACGAGTGGTTCCGGTGGGAGAGCCGGACGGGGTGGCGGGTCCGCGGACGGACGGGGTGTCCCGGCCCGGCCCGGGCGCCGGGGCGCCACTTCGGGACGGAACCATTCACAGCAGCTCCCCGGCCATCCCGATGACGACGGGCGCCACCCCGATCAGAAGGAACGCGGGAAGGAAGCAGAGCCCCAGCGGGCCGGTCACATGCACGGCGGCCCGCCGGACACGGACCTGTGCCGCGCGGCGGCGTCTGGCCCGGGTCTCGGCGGCCTCCGCGGTGACCGCCGCCACCATCGGCGTGCCGCTGGTCTCCGCCGACGCCAGCCGCCGCGCGAGCCCGCCCGCTCCCGGCAGCCGGCCGAACGCCGCCCACACGGCCGCCGGTTCGCGGCCGAGACGCAGCTCGTGCGCGGCGCGGCGCAGCCGTTCGCCGAGCGGCCCGCCGAGTGCGGCCCCGACCGCGTCGGCCGCCGCGCCCGGTGACGCGCCCGCGATCAGGCAGGCGGCGAGCAGTTCCCCGGCCAGGGCCAGCCTGCCGTCCTCGCCCGCCGGGGACCTCCGCCACGGGGGCCTCGGGCCGGGCAGGCGCCATGGCGCCCGGCGCGCCCGCGCCGCGGTACCCGGCGGCTCGCCGCGCAGCACCTCAAGGCGCCCGCGCACGGCACGGCCGCCGCGCGGCCACCGGGGCACGGCCATGGCCGCGAGGGCGAGGAGGGCCGCGAGCACAGCCGCGCGGCCGTCCGCCGGCATCACGGCGCACCCCGCTCGACAGCGCCGACGATGGCCCGAACCCAGGCGATACCCGCCCATTCGAGGGCGGCGCCGGTGGCGAGGCACACCAGTCCGGCCGGGGTGCCGAGCAGCACCCGCAGCGGCGCGACGCCCATGACGGCTCCGAGCACGAGGCCGAACAGCGGCAGCGCCGCGAGCACCGCGGCCGTCGCCCGCGGCCCGGAGAGCTGGGCCCGCAGCTCGTCCCGCTGGTTGCGCTCCGCGCGCAGCGCCCCCGCCACACGTTCGAGCCCTGCGGCGAACGAGGCGCCGCCGTCGACCGCGACCGACCAGCAGGCGGCGACGCCGCGCAGGCCGTCCGCGCCCGGCCGGACGGCCGCGGCCCGCAGCGCCGCGGGCACGTCACCGCCGTACCTGGCCGCCGCCAGGACGCCCGCGCCCGGCGGCCCGAGGCCGTCCGTGCCGACCGCGACGACGGCCTGTGCGGGCGCACGTCCCGCTCGCACCTCCGCGGCCAGTTCCGAGCAGAACGCGATGACCGCCTCACGCGCGCGCTCGGCGGCCCGTTCTGCGGCCCGCCCGCGCCACGCGCGCAGCGCGGCGGGCACCGAGAGCGCCGCGGCGGGCAACGGCAGCGGGGAGCCGCCCCACAGGGCGAGCAGCCCCCCGGCGAGGGCGCAGCCGAGCACGATCCGCAGTTCGGCGGCGCCGGCGATGCGCGGCATCCGCCGACCGGCCCGGGGGACGGGGACCGCGGCGCCGGGGCCGGCCGGCAGCGCCGCGGTCCGGCCACGCCCGCGCGGGCCCGCGGCCAGCAGCCACGCACCCGCTCCGGCGCAGAGCGCAGCCGTGAACGGACCGAGCTGCCCGGTCACAGGAGGTCTCCGTCGCTCGGGGCGCACAGGGCGGCGAGACGCTGCCAGCCGGGCCCTCGGGCGTAGCCCTCGGGGGCCCATCTGGCCGCGCGCAGCGTGTGCACCAGGCCGGTGTCGTCCTGGCACAGGACGTGGATCTCCGCGAGCCTGCGCCGGCCCGACGAACGATCGCGCACCAGGTGGAGCACCACGGAGAGCGCGGCGGCGAGTTGGCTGTGCAGGGCGGCCCTCGGCAGTCCCGCGGTGCTGCCGAGTGCTTCGAGCCGCGCGGGCACATCTGTCGCCGCGTTGGCGTGCAGGGTTCCGCAGCCGCCGTCGTGCCCGGTGTTCAGCGCGCTGAGCAGCTCGGTGACCTCCCGGCCCCTGACCTCGCCGACGACGAGCCGGTCCGGGCGCATCCGCAGCGCTTGGCGCACCAGGTCGTGCAGGGTGATCCGGCCGGCGCCCTCCTGGTTCGCCGGCCGGGTCTCAAGGCGGACGACATGGGGGTGGCTGGGGCGCAGCTCCGCCGAATCCTCCACGAGGACGATGCGCTCGTCGGGAGGGACGAGGCCGAGCAACGCGGCCAGCAGCGTGCTCTTGCCCGTTCCGGTGCCCCCGGTGATCAGGAAGGACAGGCGCGCGGCCAGGATGGCCCGCAGCAGCCGTTCACCGCCGGGAGGGAGCGTGCCGGCCTCGGTCAGCTCGGCCGGGGTGTACGCGCGCCGGCGGACCACGCGCAGGGACAGGCAGGGAGAGCCGACGACCACGGGCGGCAGCACCGCGTGCATCCGGGTGCCGTCGGGCAGCCGGGCGTCCGCCCAGGGGCGGGCGTCGTCGAGGCGGCGGCCCGCCGCCGCGGCCAGCCGCTGGGCGAGTCTGCGGATCGCGGAGGTGTCGGTGAAACGGACGGCGGTGCGCTCAAGCCCGCGTCCGCGGTCGACCCACACCTCCGCGGGTCCGTTCACCAGGACGTCGGTGACCTCGGGCTCGGCGAGCAGCGGTTGCAGCGGGCCCGCGCCGACCAGCTCGGAACGCAGCGCGCGCACCACCGAGAGCACGGCGCTGTCGCCGAGCAGCCGGCCGTGGTCGCGCAGCGCGGCCGCCACCCTGCCCGGCGTCGGTTCCGCGCCTTCCTCGGCCAGGCGCAGGCGCACCGCTTCGAGCAGTTCCGGCAGGTCGGCCGGCTCGACCGCGGCGGGGGCGAGGCTCGTGCCGGTGGGCGCGGGGCGCGCCGGGACCATGGGCCGTGCGGATGTCGGTGCCGGTGTCGCGGGCAGGGGTGCCGTGGCGGCCCGGCTTCCGGTCACGGGGCTCATACGGCGGCTCCGGCGGCGGGCAGAGCGCGTTCGAGCAGTGCGGCGCAGAACCTGGCCAGCGCCCCTCTGCCGTCCGTGCCCGGTGGTTCCCCCGCGTCCGCGGCGGCGGGCAGGCCGGGCTCGTCCGGCAGTTCGCCGGCGAGCGGCAGGCCGAGCAGGCGGGCCAGCTCGGCCGGCGCGAGTCCCCCGCCGCCGGCGGGGCGCGCGACGATCCGCAGGTCGCGGACGAGCGCGCCCGCCGTGGCGACCACGCGCTGGGCGCCTGCCGCCGCCCGCAGCTCGCCGGGGACCACCAGGAGCCCGAGGTCGAGCTGGGCGAGCGCCTCGGCCGCCGCCGGGTCGGCGGAGCGCGGCAGGTCGACGACCACGACACCGCCGCGCCTGCGGGCGGCGGTGAGAACGGTGCACATGGCCTCGGCCGGGAGCCTGGCGCTGTCGGCGCGGTCCCAGCTGAGCAGGCTGACGCCGTGGAGCAGCGGCAGCGAGTCCTCAAGCGCGGCTCCTGACAGCCGTCCGCGCGCCGAGACGAACGCGGGCCAGCGGGGGCCCGGTGTCCGCTCACCGCCGAGGAGCATGTCGAGGCCGCCGCCCAGCGGGTCGGCGTCGATGAGTGTGCTCCTGCGTCCCTTGGCCGCCGCGGTGACGGCGAGGCCGCACGCCAGGGAGGACGCCCCGGCGCCGCCGCGCCCGCCGAGGACGCCGATGGTCAGCGCGGGGGGTCCCGGCCGTTCGACGGCGTCCGCGATGCGGTCGGCGAGCCAGGGCTCGTCGGCGGGCAGGTGCAGTACCTGCTCCGCGCCGAGTGCGACGCCGCGCGCCCAGACCGTGTGATCGTCGAGGTCGCGCCCCACCAGCAGCACCCCGGGGCGCCGCCCGGGCCACTGACCGGCCGCGGACAGGGCCGTGGCGCGGTCGTCCCCGACGAGGACGAGCGGCGCGCGCTCCCAGCGGCCCGCCGCCACCGGCGGCCCCGGCGCCACTTCCGCCTGCGCGCCCGCCGCCGCGCACAGCCGCAGCAGGTCGTCGAGAAGGTCCTCGTCCTCCGTGAGAATCAAAATGGATTCGGCCACAGCCGCCCCCTTCGCACTGTGCGTCCGGTCAGTCGCCGAACGCATCGACAGCCACGCCATTCACGGTGCCGCCTCTCGTCGCATTTCGGAGGGCTCAACCAAAATCTGTGGATAACTGCGGGCTTGTGGAAAACTCCGTCACCCGCTCGGGGACGATCGCCGCACGAATACGACGGAGTCACAAGGGGGTTACCTACAGTGAGCGCATGGGGTAGGATGACCGCGCCGGTCGGCTTCCCACAGGCCGGCGGCCGCACCACGCCCGGCGGCGGCGGTCGGGGAGCCACGTGCCCCCGGACATGCGACGACCCCCGCCGGGGGGGAGAGCGGGGGTCGTCTTCCTCGGCCGACTCGGGGGGGGAGGAGTCGGACCGGGTTAGCACGGTCGCGAACGATCCGTGACTTCCATGGTGTACCCGAGTGCCCTCATAGGCAAACCACCGCGCCTCGGCGTACGCCGAATGGCGGGCCTTATGCTCGGGGCGTGGAAATACTCGCCCAGCCGCGTACCGCCGCGTTCTTCGACCTGGACAAGACGGTCATCGCGAAGTCGAGCGCTCTCACCTTCAGCCGGTCGTTCTACCAGGGCGGCCTCATCAACCGGCGCGCCGTGCTGCGTTCCGCCTATGCCCAGTTCGTTTATCTGCTCGGTGCGGCGGACCACGACCAGACCGAGCGGATGCGGGAGTACGTGTCGTCGCTCTGCCGCGGCTGGAACGTGAACCAGGTCAAGGAGATCGTCGCCGAGACGCTCCATGAGGTGATCGATCCGATCATCTACGACGAGGCGGCGTCCCTGATCGAGCAGCACCACGCGGCGGGCAGGGATGTCGTGATCGTCAGCACCTCGGGGGCCGAGGTCGTGGAGCCCATCGGGGAACTGCTGGGCGCGGACCGGGTGGTGGCCACCCGCATGGTCGTCGCGGACGGGTGCTACACGGGCGAGGTCGAGTACTACGCGTACGGCCCGGCGAAGGCGGAGGCCATCGCGGAGCTGGCCGTCTCCGAGGGGTACGACCTGTCACGCTGCTACGCGTACAGCGACTCGGTGACCGACCTCCCGATGCTGGAGGCCGTCGGGCACCCGCATGTCGTCAACCCCGACCGGGCGTTCCGCCGGGAGGCCGTGTCGCGCGAGTGGCCGGTCCTGACGTTCGAACGCCCGGTGCGGCTGAAGCAGCGCCTGCCGGCCCTCGGCATCCCGCCGCGGCCCGCGCTCGCCGCGGGAGCAGCGGTCGCCGCCGCCGCGTGCGCGGCCGGCCTGGTGTGGTGGGCGAGCAAGCGCCGGGCGGCGCGGGTGGGCGGGCCCGGGCTCGGCACCGTATGACGGCCGCGGACCCGCCCCGGCCGCCTCCCGCGGGTCAGGCGGCGCCGCGTTGCAGCGCCTCGCAGACGGCGACCGACTCGCGCGCGCCCAGTTCCACCGCGCGTCCGCAGTGCGCGATCCACCCGGCGACCCCCTCACTCGTTCCGGTGAGATAGCCGCGCAGAGCGGCGAGGTAGGCGGTCCGGCCCTGTTCGGCGTGGCCGACCTCCGCGGGCGTGACGCCCTTCGGGTCGAGCCCCGCGCCGATCAGCACGACGCGCTCCGCCGCGCGCGCCACCAGCGCGTTGCGGGTGCCGAACGGCCGCAGCGCCAGCAACTCGCCGTGCACCACCGCCGCGACCACGAGCGCGGGCGCACGCGACCCGGCACGCACGAGGTTTCCGAGGGCGTCGAGCCGCGCCGCGACCTCCTCCTGCGGGGGCGCGGGCACGTCGAGCCCCGCGAGCCCCGGCTCGCTGACCGGTTCACCCGGCAATCTCGGTCGGCCGACCGTTTCGCGGGGCTCGGCGTCGCCGGCCGCCACCAGGTGCAGTCTGGCCAGGACGCGCAGCGGCGATTCACGCCAGATCGACAGCATGTGTCCCGCTTCCGCGGTGAGGCGCAACGCGGCGCCCACCGTTCTGGCGTCCGGGGAGGCGCCGAAGTCGCTGCGGCGACGCACCTCTTCGAGCGCCCAGTCGGCGCCGTCCAGCGCGGCAGAGCCACGCGCGCCCCGCAACGCGCCCTCCGCGGACACCTCCTGGCTGCGGCGGCGCATCACCCTGTGCCCGTAGACGCCGTCCACCGCCTTCCTGACGGCCTCGACCGCCGCCTCCACACCCGGCAGCGCCGCCAGCCGGGCGAGCGGATCGGCTCCCGCACCGGCGTGCGCGCCGGCGTTCATCGCACATCTTTGTTCGCAGCCATAGCACCGAGCCTAGAGCCGGTCCAGTCCGCGCCCACTACACGTTCGAGTGGACTTCGCCACTGTCCGCACCCGCCCGTTCCTCGGACGCGGCTACGCTAATGAACATGAAGATCGCTTTCGTTGGCAAGGGAGGCAGCGGCAAGACCTCGCTGTCCTCGCTGTTCATCCGGCACGTGGCCGGGCGCGGGGTTCCAGTGACCGCGGTGGACGCCGACATCAACCAGCACCTGGGGGTCGCGCTCGGCCTGGAGGAGGAGCAGGCTGCCGCGGTGCCGCCGCTCGGCGGCCACCTCGCGTTGATCAAGGACTATCTGCGCGGGGACAACCCGCGCATCGGTTCGGCCGATGCGATGATCAAGACGACGCCGCCCGGGGCCGGTTCGCGGCTGGTGCGGCTCGACGACGGCAATCCGGTCTTCGACGCGTGCGCCCGCACGGTGGAGCTGGGCGGGGCCGCGTCCGCACGGCTGCTCGTGACCGGCCCGTTCACCGCCGACGACCTGGGCGTCGCCTGCTACCACTCCAAGACCGGCGCGGTCGAGCTGCTCCTCAACCACCTGGTCGACGGGCGCGACGAGTACGTGGTGGTCGACATGACGGCCGGCAGCGATTCGTTCGCCTCCGGCATGTTCACCCGCTTCGACATGACCTTCCTGGTCGCCGAGCCCACCCGCAAGGGCGTGTCCGTCTACCGGCAGTACCGCGAGTACGCCCGGGACTACGGTGTGGCGCTGCGCGTCATCGGCAACAAGGTGCAGGGCCCCGACGACGTCGCGTTCCTGCGGGCGCAGGTGGGCGACGACCTGCTGGTGACGCTGGGGCACTCGGACTGGGTGCGCGCGCTCGAACGCGGCGAGTCCCGGCCGTTCGAGGCGCTTGAGGAGACCAACCGCCGGGCGCTCGCCGCGTTGCACGCGACGGCGGACGCGGCCTACGAGCGGCGGGACTGGGAGCGCTACACCCAGCAGATGGTGCACTTCCACCTGAAGAACGCCGCGAGCTGGGGCAACGAGCGGACCGGTACCGATCTGGCCGCGCAGGTCGATCCGGCTTTCGTCCTGCGCGAGACGTCAGACGCCGGCCGCGGCGCGAGCCCTCAGCCGGCCTGACCGGCCGCGCCACGGGGCGCGCGCCGGCGACCCGCGCTGCGCGCGCCCGTCGTGTCACGCCGTTCCGCGCTCCCGCAGGAACGCCGCCCAGCCCTTCTCCGGGCGTTCACCGACATCGAGAGACCTCAACCGTTCGAGAACGGCCGGGTCCTGGGCGTCGAGCCAGTCGACGAGTTGCCGGAACGACACGCAGTGCACGTCGTCGCGCGGGCACAGTTCCTTGATCACGTCCTCGACGGCGTTCATGTAGACGCCGCCGTTCCAGTCGTTGAAGTGGTTACCGATGATCAGAGGTGCTCGGTTTCCTGCGTAGGCCCGTTCGAAGGCGGCCAGCAGCCCGTCGCGCATCTCCGCCTCCCCGGCACCGTTGACCATGAAGTTGTAGTCCATGGACAGCGTTTCGAACGTCCGCCCGGGGACAGGCACGGACTGGAGCGGGATGTCCCAGATGCCCTGGCGCTGCTCCGGCCACACCTGGCGGCCGTTGCCGCTTGAGTCGTAGCGGAAGCCCGCCTCCGCGGCGGCCACGAGCAGGTTGTCCTGCCCTTCGAGACATGGCGTTCGGCCACCGATCAATTCCTGGTCATAGTCGAACGGCAGTGGTTCCGCGTCGGCGAATCCAGTCGTTGTCCGCCAGTTCTTGACCATCCACTTGGCCTGCTCGATCTCACTGTGCCAATCCGCGACCGACCAGGTCCCGACGCCGGACGGGCCGCAGAAGTGCCCGTTGAAATGGGTGCCCACTTCGCTGCCGTCGAGCCACGCGGCACGCAGCTGCTCCAGCGTGGCCGCGATGTTCTCGTCCCGCAGGTAGCCGATGTCCGAGGCGCCGGGCGGCTTGCCCGGCGGGTGGTAATCGGTGCGCCGGCTCTCCGGGAGGAGGTAGACCCCGGAGAGGAAGTAGGTCATGTGCGCGTCGTACTCCTTGCCGAGTTCCCGGAAGTGGGAGAACAGGCGGTTGCCGTCCTCGCCCGCGCCGTCCCAGGAGAAGACGACGAACTGCGGCGGCTCCTGCCCCGGCTTGAGCCGTTCGGCCTTCGGCTGGTGCGGTTGCCGGCCGGTGAAGGCGGTCGAGCCGTCGCCGATCAGGCGGACCACCCGCTCCGTGCCGCCGGGCGGCGCCGCCTTCTCCCCCTTGTCCTCCACCGCCGGGCCGTCCTCGCCGCCCGAACACGCCGCGAGGCCCAGTGCCAGCGCGGCGATCACCGCGCCCGTCGCTCTTCTCCCCCGGCCGCCTGGTCCAGCCGCCATCGATCCTCCTGCCGTCCGTGGAACCGTCCGTCGGGTTCTTCATATTTCCCGACAAACGTCCCCTCCGATCGGGAGAGATAGTGGGACGACAAGCTTTTCAGATGACTATTTCCCTCAAAAGGAGTAATTACAGGGCCAATTGAGTCGCTGGACTAGTAGCGAGCTTTACGTGGCATTACTCTCTATTTACTAGCGCTTGAGAGCCGCCATACCGGTCCCATGGACGGAGACGGTTATGTCCGCCCCCCACCGCGCCGATCTGTCCGCCTCGATCTCTGTCTTCCTCATCGCTCTGCCGCTCTCGCTCGGCATCGCCCTCGCCACCGGCGCGCCCTTGCAGGCCGGGCTGGTGGCGGCGGCCGTCGGCGGCATCGTGGCCGGCTCGCTCGGCGGGTCCCACCTGCAAGTGAGCGGCCCGGCCGCCGGGCTCACGGTGATCACCGCCGAGCTGATCCACGAGTACGGGTGGCGCACCACCTGCGCCATCACCGCGCTGGCCGGTCTCACCCAGCTGGGGCTCGCCGCGCTGCGCGTCGCGCGTTCCGCCCTGGTGGTCAGCCCGGCGATCGTGCACGGGATGCTCGCGGGCATCGGCATCACCATCGCCCTGGCCCAGCTGACGATCGTGCTCGGCGGTGCCGCGGAGAGCTCGGCTCTCGAAAACGCCGCGCGGATCCCGGGGTTGCTGGCCGACCCGCATCCGGCCGCCATAGCGGTCAGCCTGGTCAGCGTGGCCGTGCTCCTGCTGTGGCCGCGCCTGCCGGGCCGCGGCGGCGCGAGGGTGCGCAGGGCCGCTCCCGCGGCACTCGCGGCGGTCGCCGCCGCGACCACGCTCGCCTGGGCGGCCGATCTGGACCTGCCCCGGGTGGACCTGCCGGCCTGGAGCAGTCACGCACTGCCCGAGATGCCGGACGGCCCCGTGCTCGGCCTGCTCGCCGCCGTGCTCACCATCACCCTGGTCGCGAGCGTCGAATCGCTGCTCTCCGCGGTGGCGGTCGACAAGCTGGCCGCGGCGCGGCACCGGGCGGGCGGCGTCCGGGTGCCGCGGGCCGACCTCGACCGCGAGCTGCGCGGCCAGGGAGCGGCCAACGTCGTCTCGGGCGTCCTGGGCGGACTGCCCGTCACCGGCGTCGCGGTGCGAAGCTCGGCGAACGTGGCGGCGGGCGCGGTGAGCCGTGCCTCCACGGTGCTGCACGGCTGCTGGGTGCTGATCGCCACCGGACTGCTGGTGGCACTGCTCGAAGTGATCCCGCTGGCCGCGCTGGCCGCCCTGGTGATGGTGGTCGGCGTCCAGATGGTCAACATCACGCACATCCGCAGCGTCACCAAGCACCGGGAGGTGCTGGTGTACGGGGCCACGGCAGGCGGGGTGACCCTGCTCGGCGTGCTGGAGGGCGTGGCGATCGGGGTGGCCGTGTCCGTCGCGGTCGCGCTGCACCGCCTCACCCACACGCGCATCACGCACGAGGTGCTGCCGGACGGCTCCCACCAGGTGCGCGTGCACGGGCAGTTGACGTTCCTGGCCGTGCCCAGGCTGAGCCGGGTGCTCGGCGGGGTCCCCGAGGCCGCCGCGGTGACGGTCGAGCTCGACGGGACGTTCATGGACCACGCGGCCTACGAGTCCTTGCACGACTGGCGCGCGGCGCACGCGGCACAGGGCGCGCCGGTGGAGATCACGGGCCGCGCCGGGCAGCGGATCGGTGCCCCGACGGCCCACGACTGCCGCCCGTGGCAGCCCTGGCACAACCACCAGTGCACGGCAGCGGTGCCCGACGGCGGAACGGCGGGCGCGGGCCCCCGGTCGCACGATCAACTGCTGGGCGGCGTGCGGAACTTCCAGCGCACCACGGCCCCGCTGGTGCGCCGGGAGCTGGCACGGCTCGCGCAGGAGGGGCAACGCCCCGGGCAGCTCTTCCTGACCTGCGCCGACTCCCGGCTGGTCACCAGCATGATCACGTCGAGCGGTCCCGGTGACCTGTTCACCGTGCGGAACGTGGGCAACTTCGTACCGCCACCGGGAGGCGGCTCCACGGACGACTCGGTCGCCGCGGCCATCGAGTACGCCGTGAGCGTGCTGCGCGTTTCCTCCATCACCGTGTGCGGGCACTCCGGTTGCGGGGCGATGCAGGCCCTCAGCACCACGGACGTGTCCCGGCGCGGGGCACCGTCCGCGCAGCCGGGGGCTCCGTCGCCGACCGCGGGCCCCGCGGCGGGCACCGGCGGCGAGGGCCCCCTGGAGCGTTGGCTGCGGCACGGGCGCCCGACGCTCGACCGGCTGGCGCGCCCGCCCGGCGCGGCGCCCCGGATCGACGCGCGCCCGGCCACCGACGCGCTTGAGGTGCTCTGCCTGACCAACGTCGTGCAGCAGCTCGACCACCTCGCAGCGCACGAGTGCGTGGCCCGGCGCCTGGCGGAGGGGAAGCTGGCCCTGCGCGGCATGTACTTCCACGTGGGTGAGGCGCAGGCTTACGTGCTGAGCGGGATGGACGGGCAGGCACCGGTGTTCACGGCGGTGCGGCCCGATGTCGGTTCCGGCCTGCTGACCGGCTGACCCGTGACCGTCGAGCGGCCGTCCGGCGCGCGTCCGGCGCCGCGGCGGCCCGCTCACCGCGGCGTGCGGCCGTTCACCGCAATAGGTCTACACCAGTTGCCTCGTTGCCCTTGTCAAAGCGGCGAACGGACTGATGAGGTGTGCCGTGGGACACAGCCGACGCCGCGAGGAGATGCCGTGAGCAACGAAAGTCTGGCCAACCTCATGACGGAGACGCGGAAGTTCGCGCCGCCGGCCGAGGTGGCCGCCGATGCCAATGTCACCGCCGCGGCGTACGAGGCCGCCGCCGAGGACCGGCTGGCCTTCTGGGCCGAGCAGGCCCGCCGGCTGAGCTGGGAGACGGCGCCGGACCAGACCCTCGACTGGTCGAACCCGCCCTTCGCCAAGTGGTTCGCCGACGGCCGGCTGAACGTCGCGTACAACTGCGTGGACCGGCACGTCGAGGCAGGCCACGGCGACCGGGTCGCCATCCACTTCGAGGGCGAGCCGGGCGACTCGCGGGCGATCACCTACGCCGAGCTGCGCCGCGAGGTGTCCCGGGCCGCCCACGCCCTCACGGAGCTGGGCGTCGCGACCGGCGACCGGGTCGCCATCTACATGCCGATGCTGCCCGAGACGGTGATCGCGATGCTCGCGTGCGCGCGGATCGGCGCGCCGCACTCGGTGGTGTTCGGGGCGTTCTCCGCCGACGCCCTCGCCGCCCGCATCGAGGACGCGGACGCCCGCGTCGTCATCACCGCAGACGGCGGCTACCGCCGCGGGGCGCCCTCGGCGCTCAAGCCCGCGGTGGACGAGGCCCTGACCCGCCCGGGCGCCGCCAACGTGCGCAACGTGCTCGTCGTCCGGCGCACCGGCCAGGACGTTGCGTGGACCGAGGGCCGGGACGTGTGGTGGCACGAGCTGACGGAGCGCCAGCCGGAGGAGCACACGCCGGAGGCGTTCGACGCCGAGCACCCGCTGTTCATCCTCTACACCTCGGGCACCACGGGCCGCCCCAAGGGCATCCTGCACACCTCGGGCGGCTACCTCACCCAGGTCTCCTACACCCACCACGCGGTGTTCGACCTCAAGCCCGAGACGGACGTGTTCTGGTGCACGGCCGACGTCGGCTGGGTCACGGGGCACTCGTACATCGTCTACGGCCCCCTGTCCAACGGCGCCACCCAGGTCCTCTACGAGGGCACGCCGAACACCCCGCACAACGGCCGCTGGTGGGAGATCGTACAGAAGTACGGGGTCACCATCCTGTACACCGCGCCCACGGCGATCCGCACCTGCATGAAGTGGGGCGACGACGTGCCCGCCGCGTTCAACCTGGAGAGCCTGCGCATCCTCGGTTCCGTCGGCGAGCCGATCAACCCCGAGGCGTGGATCTGGTACCGCAAGCACATCGGCGGCGACCGCACCCCGGTGGTCGACACGTGGTGGCAGACGGAGACCGGCGGCATCATGATCAGCCCGCTCCCCGGCGTGACCGCCGCCAAGCCGGGCGCGGCGCAGGTTCCGCTGCCCGGCATCGCCGCCACGGTCGTCGACGACGACGGGAACGAGGTGGCGAACGGCTCGGGCGGCTACCTGGCCCTGACCGAGCCCTGGCCCTCGATGCTGCGCACGATCTGGGGCGATGACCAGCGTTACATCGACACCTACTGGTCGCGGTTCCCCGGCGTGTACTTCGCCGGCGACGGCGCGAAGAAGGACACCGAGGGCGACATCTGGCTGCTGGGCCGCGTCGACGACGTGATGCTGGTGTCGGGCCACAACATCTCGACGACCGAGGTCGAGTCGGCCCTGGTCTCCCACCCGCGGATCGCGGAGGCCGCGGTCGTCGGCGCCACGGACCCGCAGACGACGCAGGCGATCTGCGCGTTCGTGATCCTGCGCGGCGGGGCCGCGGAGGAGGAGGGCCTGGTCGAGGAGCTGCGCGCGCACGTCGCCAAGGAGCTGGGCCCGATCGCGAAGCCGAAGCGCATCCTGCCGGTGGACGAGCTGCCCAAGACCCGGTCGGGCAAGATCATGCGCCGCCTGCTGCGCGACGTCGCGGAGAACCGTGAGCTCGGCGACGTCACGACCCTCACCGACTCGACGGTGATGGAGCTGATCCAGAGCAAGCTGCCGACGGCGTCGAGCGAGGACTGACCCGCTCGCGCGACCGTCGACCACAGGGGCGCCCGGCCTGCCGCCGGGCGCCCCTATACCATTTGCGACATCACTCCCCAGAGCGACGGCGAGGTGTCGCCAACTGACGCCTCACCACCGCAGCACTACTGTCACGTGCACTGACATCCGCCCCGGGAGAAAGAAGAGGGAGAACGCGATGAGCGCAGCCGAAGAGGGCCGCAGCCTCGGGGAGCTGGTCGCCTCGGCCACCGCCGAGCTGTCCGGTCTGGTGCACGACGAGATCGCACTGGCCAAGGCCGAGATGCGGCAGGACGCCAAGAAGGCGGTGCTCGGCAGCACCGCGGGCATGGTCGCGGCGTTCCTCGCCCTCTTCGCGGTGCCGCTGTTCAGCTTCGCCCTGGCGTTCTGGCTGCGCAACTGGTGGGACATCCCGCTCGCCCTGGCCTGCACGATCGTCGGCGGCCTGTACGTGGTCCTCGCGCTGGTGCTGGTGCTGCTGGCGAAGCGCAAGCTCGGCGGCGTCTCCAAGCCGGAGCGGTCCATGCGGTCCGTCAAGGAATCGGCGGCCGTGCTCTCCAGCGTCAAACCCCACCCGCGCCGCGCGCCCGCGGACCAGGCGGGCCCGTCCGCATGACCACCGCCGACCAGGCCGGGATGCGGTCCTCGGTCATCCTGCGGGACGGCCCCTGGACCCATCGCGACGTCGCCGCCAACGGGGCCAGGTTCCACATCGCGGAGTTGGGCGAGGGCCCGCTGGTACTGCTGCTGCACGGCTTCCCGCAGTTCTGGTGGACCTGGCGGCACCAACTGACCGCGCTGGCCGGCGCCGGGTTCCGCGCCGTCGCCATGGACCTGCGCGGCGTGGGCGGCAGCGACCGGACGCCCCGCGGCTACGACCCGGCGAACCTGGCGCTCGACGTCACCGGCGTCATCCGTTCGCTCGGGGAGCCGGACGCCGCGCTGGTCGGCCACGACCTCGGCGGGTACCTCGCGTGGACGGCGTCGGTGATGCGGCCCAAGCTGGTGCGGCGGCTCGCGGTCGCTTCCATGCCGCATCCGCGGAACTGGCGTTCCGCCCTGCTCCGCGACCCGAGGCAGACCGCGGCCAGTTCGTACATCTGGGGCTTCCAGCGGCCGTGGCTGCCGGAACGGCAGCTCGTCGCCAATGACGCCGAGGCGGTGGAACGCCTGCTGCGCGACTGGTCGGGACCGCGCCAGCCCGAGGACGAGGACATCGCCGTCTACCGCCGGGCCATGGTCATCCCCTCCACCGCGCACTGCGCGGTGGAGCCGTACCGCTGGCTGGTCCGGTCCCTGGTCCGGCCGGACGGCGTCCTGTTCAACCGCCGGATGAAGCGCCCCGTGCTGGTGCCGACGCTTCACCTGCACGGCTCGCTCGACCCGGTGATGCGCACCCGCAGCGCGGCCGGCTCGGGCGAGTACGTCGAGGCCCCCTACCGGTGGCGCCTCTTCGACGGGCTCGGCCACTTCCCGCACGAGGAGGACCCGGCCGCGTTCAGCACCGAGCTGATCGACTGGCTGCGGGACCCGGAGCCCGATCGCTGAACCGGGCCCGCGACGCGCCCCGCGACGCCCGTTCGCGCCCCCTTTCCCGCGGGTCGGCCAGGAGCCGGGCAGCGCGCCGCAGCATGTGCCGGACGCATACGCCCACCGACTTCGCGCGGGGGAGGTTACTGACCTTCCCGTCCGGGCAGGGACGGAAGTATGGGCTGGACGCACGACTACCGTGACGTGGCACGTGATCGAAGCGGCAATGGAGCCGCCACCCAGGCGCAGAGCGCCGTGCGGCGGGTCCAGGGCGGCACGATGGAGGATCCGCCGATCGGGTTTCCGGATATTCTGCGCCGACGTGCGCGCTGGGTGAGCGCGCGGTTGCGGCACCCCAGAAGCTGAGCCGGGCCGGGACGAACGGGCCCGTTTCCCCGTCGTCCGTGACCGACTCGTTCACATCGCGCAGCCCTGGCTGTCGACCGTTTCGTCGGCGGCCCGGCCGCGCGTGACCGTCTCGCGGACCTCGTCCGCGGTGAGCGCGTACCCGGTGTGCTTGTCGTCGAGCGACTTGGCGAACACGACGCCGAACACCTCGCCGTCGGGCGTGAGCAGCGGGCCGCCGGAGTTGCCCGGCCGGACCGTGGCGTGCAGCGAGTACACGTCACGGCTGACCTCGCCGCGCCGGTAGATGTCGGGCCCGTCGGCCTGGAAGCGTTCCCTCACCCGGGCGGCCCCCGCGTCGAACGGGCCGCTCTCGGGGAAGCCCGCGACGACGGCGCCGTCGCCGGTGATCGCGTCCCCCTCGCTGAACTTGAGCGGCGGGGCCGTAAGCCCCGGCACGTCGAGGACGGCCACGTCCCGCTCCCAGTCGTAGAGGACGACGCGAGCGGTGTGCAGCCGGCCCTCGCCGCCGACCTGCACGGTCGGTTCGGCGACGCCGCCCACGACGTGCGCGTTCGTCATCACCCTGCCGCGGGAGAACACGAAGCCCGTGCCCTCAAGCACCTTTCCGCAGCCGGACGCGGTGCCGACGACCTTCACGATGGAACGCCTGGCCTCGGCGACGGCGGGGCGCTGCGCGAGCGACGGGTCCGGGCGCGGTACGTCCGTGATGGGCTCGGCGGTGAACGGGGAGAACACCTGCGGGAAGCCGTGCTGCGCCAGGACGGAACTGAAGCCGCGGAACCAGGTGTTCGCGCTGTCCGGCACCACCCGGGACACGCCGAGCAGCACCCGCGAGTCGCGCACCTCGCGGCCCACGGTGCCCAGCGTGGTCATGGCGAGCGCGGACCCGAGCAGCCAGGCGACCAGGAGCATCGCGAACACGTTGATCAGCGCGCCGCCGGTGGCGTCCAGGGCGCGCGCCGGCGTCCACGTGATGTGACGGCGCAGCCGGTTGCCGAGGACGGTCGTCAGCGCCTGTCCGACCGTGGCGCACAGGATGACGACGACCACGGCGGCGATGACCCCGGCCTGTCCCGGTTCGGCCTCGTCGCTCAGCTCGCGCCAGGCCACCGGCAGTCCGTGGACGGCGAGCAGTCCGCCGCTGATGAAGCCCGTGACGGAGAGCACCCCGACGACGAAGCCCTGGCGGTAGCCGATGAGGGCGAACCACGCGGCGGCGAGCAGCAGCAGGACGTCGAGCGCGTTCATGCCCGTTACGGTCTCACGCCTTGTGGTCGAGTGATATCTCCCGGTCGTGGTCCCAGGGCTGCTCCCAGCCGGCGAAGTGCAGTACGCGGTCGATCACCCCGGCCGTGAAGCCCCACACCAGGGTCTCGGCGACCTCGAAGCACGGCCCGCGGTAGCCGCTGGGATGCACCGCGACGGCCCGCCGCCGCCGGTCGGCCAGCTCGGCCACCGGAACGGTGAACACCCGCGCGGTCTCCCTCGGGTCGACGGGCGCGACCGGCGAGGGCTCGCGCCACCACCCGAGCACAGGCGACACCACGAAGCCGCTGACGGGTATGTACAGGCGCGGCAGCGTGGCGAACACCTGCACCCCCGCCGGGTCGAGACCGGTCTCCTCCTCCGCCTCGCGCAACGCCGCGCGCAGCGGGCCTTCCCCCTCCGGGTCCCCGTCCTCCGGGTCGAGCGAACCGCCGGGGAAGGACGCCTGCCCGGCGTGCTCGCGCAGACTGGAGGCGCGTTCGAGCAGCAGCAGCTCCGGGCCGCGCGCGCCCTCGCCGAACAGCACCAGCACCGCCGACGGCCGGCCGCCGATCGCGGGCGGCAGGAACGTGCTGAGCTGCCCCGCCGTGACCGTGCGGGCGGCGTCGGCCAGCGGCCGCAGCCAGCGCGGCAGCTCCGGCGCGCCCGTTCCGTCGGGCCCCGCGGCCCGGTGGACGCTGGTCATGCCGCGTCCAGCGGTGCGGCGGCCCGGCCTGGGTAGTCCGCCGGCGGTTTCAGGCGCTGCCCCGGCTTGCCGCCCATCTCGTACTTCAGCAGCGCGCGCGCCTTCTCCGGGTCCGTCTCCCCCTCGCCGTAGGAGGGGCACAGAGGTGCGATGGGGCACGCCCCGCACGCCGGCTTACGGCTGTGGCAGATCCGCCGCCCGTGGAAGATGACCCGGTGCGAGAGCATCGTCCAGTCCTTCTTCGGGAAGATCTCGGCGACCTCGGCCTCGATCTTGTCCGGGTCCTTCTGCTCCGTCCAGCGCCAGCGCCTCACCAGGCGCTGGAAGTGCGTGTCGACAGTGATTCCCGGCCTGCCGAACGCGTTGCCGAGGACGACGTGCGCGGTCTTGCGGCCCACACCGGGCAGCGACACCAGGTCCTCAAGGCGCCCGGGCACCTCGCCCCCGAAGCGGTCGCGCAGGGCGGCCGACAGGCCGAGCAGTGCCTTCGCCTTGCTGCGGAAGAAGCCGGTGGGCCGGATGATCTCCTCAAGCCGGGCCGGGTCGGCCGCGGCCAAGTCCTCGGGCGTGGGGTAGGCGGCGAAGAGGGCCGGGGTGGTCTGGTTCACGCGCAGGTCGGTGGTCTGGGCGGACAGCACCGTGGCCACCAGCAGCTCGAACGGATTCTCGAAATCCAGCTCGGGGTGGGCGTAGTAGTACACCTCACCGAGCTCGCGGTTGATCCTGCGGGCCCGGCGCACCATGGCGAGCCGGCTCTCCGGCTTCCGGCCGCCACCGGAGCCCTGTTCGCTCTCAGCGGAACCCTGGGTAGCGCTCACCCGTCCGGTCCTCCCGTTCTCACGTGCCGCGCGCGGGCGTCCCGCCGCGCGCCATGGGGTCGTTGACCACCCGGCCAGCCTAAACGGCGGCACGGACATCCGCCCGGCGCTCCGCGCAATCGACCGCCGACGCGCCCCCTGGGTGGGCCCCGCTGTCCCGGTACGTCAAACTTGTGACTGATAGCACTGCCGAGGCGTCCGGCATCATGAGGGACGTCCGGTCGCCCGGCCGGCACCCGACCGGCCGCCAACCGCAACACGGCCGACACCGCTCCGGCCGACGACCGCACTGGCCGACCGCACTGGCCGACAAGGAGAGGAACTCGTGGACGACGTTCTCCGGCGCGCCCCGCTGTTCGCCGCGCTCGACGACGAGCAGGCCGCCGAGCTGCGCGCTTCCATGGCCGAGGTCACCCTCGCCCGCGGCGACACCCTCTTCCACGAGGGAGACCCGGGGGACCGCCTCTATGTCGTCACCGACGGCAAGGTCAAGCTCCACCGCACGTCCCCCGACGGCCGCGAGAACATGCTGGCCGTGCTCGGCCCCGGCGAGCTGATCGGCGAGCTGTCCCTGTTCGACCCCGGCCCCCGCACCGCGACCGCGACCGCCGTCACCGAGGTGAGGCTGCTCGGCCTCGGCCACGGCGACCTCCAGCCCTGGCTCAGCGCGCGCCCCGAGGTGGCCGCCGCGCTGCTGCGCGCCGTGGCCCGCAGGCTGCGGCGCACCAACGACCAGATGTCCGACCTCGTCTTCTCCGACGTGCCCGGCCGCGTGGCGCGGGCCCTGCTCGACCTGTCCCGCCGCTTCGGCGTGCAGTCGGAGGAGGGCATCCACGTCGTGCACGACCTCACGCAGGAGGAGCTGGCCCAGCTGGTCGGCGCCTCGCGCGAGACGGTCAACAAGGCACTGGCCGACTTCGCCGCCCGCGGCTGGCTGCGCCTTGAGGCCCGCGCGGTCATCCTCCTCGACATCGAACGGCTCGCCCGCCGCTCCCGCTGACCCGCCCCCCGCCGGTCGCCTGGGCCCTGCCGCTCCGGGCGGCGGCGCGGTGCGGCGGCGGAACGGCGCGTTACATCAGCCCGCGTTCCAGCAGGTAGTCGAGCTGCGCGCGCACCGAGAGCTCGGCAGCCGGCCAGACCGCGCGGTCGACGTCCGCGTACACGTGCGCGACGATCTCCGCCGGCGTGCGGTGGCCGCTCTCCAGCGCGGTCTCGACCTGCGCGAGCCGGCGCGCGCGATGCACGAGGTAGTGGTCGAGCGCGCTCTGCGCGTCCCGCAGCACGGGCCCGTGCCCCGGAAGCACGGTGCGGACGCCGTCGTCCACGGTCAGCGACCGCAGCCTGCGCAACGAGTCCAGGTAGTCGCCGAGCCGCCCGTCCGGGTGTGCGACGACCGTGCTGCCCCGGCCGAGCACCGTGTCCCCGGTCAGCACGGCGGCGTCCGCCACCAGCTGGAACGACAGCGAGTCGGACGTGTGCCCGGGGGTCGGGACCACCCGCAGTTCGAGCCCGCCCGTGGTGATCACGTCACCGGCGCCGAGCCCCTCGTCCCCGAGCCGCAGGCGGGGGTCGAGGGCGCGCACCGGCGACCCGGTCAGCTCCGCGAACCGGGCCGCGCCGTCGGCGTGGTCGGGATGCCCGTGGGTCAGCAGGGTCAGCGCGACCCGCCGCCCGGAGCGTTCGACGGCTTCGAGCACGCGCCGCAGGTGCCCCTCGTCCTCCGGGCCCGGGTCGACGACCACGGCCGCCCGGGCGTCCGGTTCCGCGAGTATCCAGGTGTTCGTGCCGTCGAGCGTCATCGGCGACGGGTTGGGGGCCAGCACGCACGCGGCCCGTTCCGTCACGGCGCCCTCGATCACACCGGCCTCGGGGGCGCCCGGCTCCCCCGCGGTCGCCGGCGTGCCCGCGGGTCCTTGCGCGCCGCCGCGCGGCGCGGACGTGTCGTTCACCGGTTCTGCCCCCTGTTGTCGACCGCCGTCCCCCGTCTTTCGAATTCCTCGTACCCCGGCCAGCTCAGCACAACGTCGCGCCCTTCCACGCGCGCCCGCGCCATGACCGGCGTGACCTCGCGTCCGCGCGCCGCTGCGAGCGCTGCCGCGACCGTGGGGAACGCGGCGAGGTCGCGCAGGGTGGTGATGGTCGGCGGCAGCATGGGGAGTTCGCCTCGCTCGTAGCCGGCCACCGCGTCCGCCGGCCGCAGCCACAGGACGCGGTCGGCCTCGGTCGAGGCGTTCCTGGTCCGCTGGCCGGCCGGCATGGCGGCGAGGAAGAAGTGCGTGTCGTACCGCCGCTCCTCGAACTCCGGCGTGATCCAGCGGGCCCAGTGCCCGAGCAGGTCGGGGCGCACCACCAGGCCGCGGCGGGCCAGGAAGGTGCCGAACGCGAGCCGGCCGCTCACCAGGTCCGCCCGGTCCGCCTCCCAGTCCTGGCCGGTGACGTCCGTGACGAGCCGGTCGGGGGTCGGGCCGGCGAGCAGCACCCCGGCTTCCTCGAACGTCTCCCGCACGGCGGCGAGGACCAGTGCCTCGTCGGCGCCCCCGTCCGCCTCGGCGCCGCCCTCCCCGTCGGGGCCGGCGGGGGCCGGGCCGGGCGGGCGTGCCGTGCGGCCCGGGGCGCCGTCCCGCGAGTCGACCGCCCCGCCCGGGTAGGCGTACGCCCCCGCGGCGAAGGACATGGAAGCGCGCCGGCGCAACAGGAACACCTCAAGCACCCCTTCCGTGCCGTCCCGCACCAGCATCACGGTCGCGGCCCGGCGCGGTGGGACGGGGGTCAACTCGCCCCGGGCGATCGCCCGGACGCGGTCGGGCCAGTTCGCGGGGAACCATTGGCCTCCGGTTGCTGCCATGCCCGGGATGCTACGGCCCCGGCCGCCGTCGCGACACCGTCCCCGGCCCCGGTCGTCTCCGTGGGCACGGCCTCCGGCGCGCGCCCCGGCGTTCACCCGGCTTGGGCGCCGGGTCACGCCCCTGTGCGCAGCAGGGTGGTCAGTTCCCCGGCCGGCAGCTCGGTCACGCACACGCGCCTGCCCGGTTCGTGCCTGCGCCCGCCGGCGGCGAGCCCACCGGCGTCCACCGGATCGAAGCCGACGGCGTGCACCAGGCCGCAGACCAACGCCTTCGCCTCCGCGTCGTCGCCCGACACCGGAAGGGCGAGGCGGTCCGGGTCGCCCGGCGGACGCGCCCGGTCGCGGAGGTTCGCGGCGAAGGACACGTTGAACGTCTTGATCAGGCGTGACTGCGTGAACGACTGGATTTTTTCGCTCGATGTCGTCGTTCCGTCGTCCAGGTCCGGATCGTGACCATCACGCCGGGGAAGGTAGTTGCAGGTGTCGATGACGACCTTGCCGCCCAACGCGTCGGCCGGCAGCTCCCGGTACCTGCCCCAGGGCACGCTCACGACGACCACGTCCCCGAACGCCGCCGCCTGGGCGGCCGTTCCCGCCCGCGTCGCGCCGCCGATGTCCGCGACCAGGCCGGACAGCGTCCGCGGGTCGCGCGAGTTGGCGACGAGCACTTCGTGACCGAGCCCCGTGAAGAACCGGGCGAGCGTGCCGCCGACCTGCCCCGCGCCGACACAGCCGATCCTCACTCCCTGGCTCCCCGCTTCCGGCCCCGACCCGCCTTGCCGAACTGCTGGATCCGGTCCTTCGCGAGCGTCGTGGCGATGGTCGCCCGGCGCGGCTGCCCCTTCGCGAACGCCTCGGCGAACTTCTTCGCCTGCTTGTACCGCACCTGCCCCGGCATCGGCGGCTCGTCCGGGTCGACATCGACGTCCACCAGCGCGGGCCCCTTGTGCCGCAGCGCCTCCTTGAGCGCCCTGGCGACGTCCTTGCCCCGCGAGACCTTCGCCCCGAACGCGCCGCAGGCCCGCGCCCAGGCCGCGAAGTCCGCGACCGGCTCCCGGTACCGCACGCCGTGCTCGGGGTAGCCGAGCACCATCTGCTCCCACAGGATCTGACCGAGCGAGTTGTTGTTGTTGATCACGACGGTGACCGGCAGCTTCGCCTGCACGGCGGTGAGGAAGTCCGCCATCAGCATCGAGAACCCGCCGTCACCGACATACGCGATCACCTGCCGGCCGGGGAACGCGTGCTGCATCGCGATGGCGTACGGCAGCCCGGGCGCCATTGTCGCGAGGTTGCCCGACAGGAAGAACTGCCGGTCGCCGCGGATCGTCCAGTGCCGGGCGGCCCACGTGGCGATCGTTCCGCTGTCGCAGGTCAGGATGGCGTCGTCCGCCGCCAGCTCGTCCAGCGCGCCCACCACGTACTGCGGCGCCACCGGGTGGCGCCGCGGCTCCTCAAGCGCCGCCATGTCCCGGCGCCAGCGTTCCATCGCCTTCCGGTACTTGGCGAGGTGTGCGCGGTCCCGCTTCCGGTCGAGCAGCGGCAGCAGCGCGGCGAGGCCCGCCTTCGCGTCCCCGATCACCGGTACCTCGGTCGGCATGCGCACCCCGGCACGCGCCGCGTCCGCCTCGATCTGCACGGTCCGGACCCGGGCCGGGTCCGGCAGGTGCTCGGTGTACGGAAAGTTGGTACCGACCATGAGCAACGTGTCGCACTCATCGATCAGTTGCTCACCCGGCCGGGTGCCCAGCAGCCCGATCCCGCCGACGGCGAACGGCGAGTCGTCCGGGATGACGGCCTTGCCCGGCAGTGTCTTGATCACCGGCGCCCCCAGCACGTCGGCGACGGCGAGCACCTCGTCCCGCGCGCCCAGCGCGCCCGCCCCGGCGAGCACCGCCACCCTGCGCCCGGCGTTCAGCACCTCGGCCGCGGCGAGCAGATCCGCCTCGCGCGGGACTCCCGGCGGCGCCAGGTACACCGGCGAGGACACCGGCGGCCTGGCCGGCACGACGTGCTGCCACGGATCGGCGTCCGCGTCGGCCACCTGGATGTCGTTGGGCACCGACAGGTGCGCCACGCCGCGCCGGGCGAGCGCGGCGCGCACCGCGATGTCGACGACCCCGGGCAACTGCGCCGGGTTGCCGACGACCAGGTTGTACGCGGCCACGTCCTGGAAGAGGTGTTCGAGGTGCACCTCCTGCTGGTAGCCCGTGCCGAGCACGGCCGTCTCCTGCGTACCGGTGACCGCGAGCACGGGCACGTGATCCATCTTCGCGTCGTACAGCCCGTTGAGCAGGTGGATCGCCCCGGGCCCCGACGTCGCGAAGCACACGCCGAGCCGACCGGTCGCCTTGGCATAGCCGGTCGCCATGAAGGCGGCGGCCTCCTCGTGCCGCACGAGGATGAAGCGCACGCGGCGGCGGGCGCGCCGCAGCCCCTCCATGAGTCCGTTGATCCCGTCCCCCGGCAGGCCGAACACGGTGTCGACCCCCCAGTCGGCGAGCCGGTCCACCAGTGCTTCCGCAGCGATACGTCCCATATGCCCACCCAACGTTCCGCACTCGCACGCCGCAACAGCAGCTAGCCCGGCCGATGCGGACGCGTTCCGTGCCGACGGACGCCGTCGCCGGGACCACGCGCGGCACGGAGGCACTGTGGTGCTGGAATGGACGGGGAGGTCGCGGCGCCGACCGAAGGACGGGCGCCGCCCCGGGCACACCACGGACGCGCGGAGGACACGGACACCATGACCGACCGGACTCGCAACGACGCCCGCGCCCCGCGCGGGGACCGGGCACCACTCATCCTGGGCAACGAGCCCGGCTCGTTCGCCCACGGCGTCCTGGCCGAGCGCCACCCGGCCCTGATCCGGCAGGTGCGCGAGGCGTTCCCGTACGGTCCCCGGCAGGCCCGTGCCCTCGACGGCCTGCTCGACGAGATCACCGGCGACGCCGTCGCCCCACTTCCCACCACGGCCCACGACCACCGCCAGTGGTCGGACTGGGGGCGCGAGCACATCGGACGGCTGTGGTTCGACGCGCCGTTCCTCTGGGCGGAAAGCTACTTCTACCGCAGACTGCTCGGCGCCGTCGGGTACTTCGACGACGGCCCGTGGCAGGGCGTCGACCCCTTCGCGCCGTTCAAGCGCGCGGAGTTGGACGGGACCACCGTGGACGAGGAACTGCGGGCCCTGGACGCGCTCGCCGACGCGCCCGCCGAGGAACGGGCGAACGCCCTGCTGCTGGCATCACTGTGGGGCAACCGCGCCGACCTCGGCTTCCGCGCCACGGCCGACGAGCCCGCGCCGGGCGAGGCGACCCCGGGCCTGGTCGCGGACGACAGCGCCGCGTTGTGGTCGCTGCTGACCGACGCGCATCCCGGAACCGTGGCCGTGGTGGCGGACAACGCGGGGCGCGAACTCGTTCCGGACCTCATCTTCATCGACCACCTGCTCACGCGCGGGCTCGCGAGGCGGGTGATGATTCACGTGAAACCAACGCCGTACTACGTCTCGGACGCCATGTTGGCGGACGTTCTCGACTGCCTGCGCCGCCTCGCCGGGGCGCCGGGGGCGGCGGGCCGGATCGGCGGCCGGCTGTGGGACGCCATGGCGACGGGCCAACTGGACGTCCGCACCCACCCGTTCTTCTGCGCCCCGCTGCCGTACGAGGAGATGCCGCCGGACCTGCGCGAGCAGTTCGCCGCCGCGCGACTCACCATCCTGAAGGGCGACCTCAACTACCGCCGCCTCGTGGGCGACCGGCTGTGGGACCCGACCACGCCGTTCGCCGCCGTGACCGCGTACTTCCCCGGCCCGGTCGCGGCGTTGCGCACGCTGAAGTCGGACGTGATCACGGGGCTGGAACGGGGGACGGTGGACGCCCTGGAACGTTCGGGGGCGACATGGCGCACCAGCGGCACACACGCGTTGATCCAGGTCGCGTAGCGGGCCACCGCACAGTGATGTCCGGGTCGACCGGTACCGGCCGACCCGGACGCGTCACCGTCAGACGAGGTCGAACCGGTCCAGGTTCATGACCTTGACCCACGCCGCGACGAAGTCGTTGACGAACTTCTCCTTCGCGTCATCGCTCGCGTAGACCTCCGCGAGCGCGCGCAGCTCGGAGTTCGACCCGAAGACGAGATCCGCGCGGCTGCCGGTCCACTTGACCTCGCCCGTGGCGGAGTCGCGGCCCTCGAACGTGTTCGCGTCCTCGGACACGGACTTCCACGTCGTGCCCAGGTCGAGCAGGTTGACGAAGAAGTCGTTGGTCAGCGAGCCGGGGTTGGCGGTCAGGACGCCCAGCGACGACTGCGGCGCGGTCACGCCCAGCACGCGCAGGCCGCCGACGAGGACCGTCAACTCGGGTGCGCTCAGGGTCAGCAGGTTCGCCCGGTCGATGAGCAGGTACTCGGCCGGCAGCCGGCTGCCCTTCCCGAGGTAGTTGCGGAACCCGTCGGCCACCGGTTCGAGCGCGGCGAACGACTCCACGTCCGTCTGCTCCTGCGACGCGTCGACACGCCCCGGAGTGAAGGGCACGTCCACGGCGAACCCGCCGTCCTGCGCGGCCCGCTCGACGGCCGCGCTGCCGCCCAGCACGATCAGGTCGGCCAGCGACACGCGCTTGCCGCCGGTCTGGGCGGCGTTGAAGGACTCCTGGATCTCCTCAAGCGCGCGCAGCACCGTCGCCAGCTGGTCCGGGTCGTTGACCTCCCAGCCGCTCTGCGGCTGGAGGCGGATGCGCGCGCCGTTGGCGCCGCCCCGCATGTCGCTGCCCCGGTAGGTGGAGGCCGAGGCCCAGGCGGTGGACACCAGCTGGGTGACGGAGAGGCCCGAGGCGAGGATGCGCTCCTTGAGGGCGGCGATGTCATCGGCGCCGATGGGCTCGTACGTCGCCGCCGGCAGCGGGTCCTGCCACGAAAGCGTCTCCTGGGGCACCTCGGGACCGAGGTAACGCACGACCGGGCCCATGTCGCGGTGGGTCAGCTTGAACCACGCGCGGGCGAAGGCGTCCGCGAACTCGTCCGGGTTCTCGTGGAAGCGGCGCGAGATCCGCTCGTAGGCCGGGTCGAAGCGCAGCGACAGGTCGGTCGTCAGCATCGTCGGGGCGTGGCGCTTGGCGGGGTCGTGGGCGTCGGGCACGGTGTCCGCCCCGGCGCCGTCCTTCGGCCGCCACTGGTTCGCGCCCGCGGGGCTCTTGAACAGCTCCCACTCGTAGCCGAAGAGGATGTCGAAGAAGCTGTTGTCCCAGGTGGTCGGGGTGTCCGTCCAGATGCCCTCAAGACCACTGGTGATCGTGTCGGCGCCCTTGCCGGTGCCGTGGCTGTTGCGCCAGCCGAGGCCCTGCTCCTCGATCGAGGCGGCCTCGGGGTCGGGGCCGACGGCGTCCGCCGGGCCGGCGCCGTGCGTCTTGCCGAAGGTGTGGCCTCCGGCGATCAGGGCGACGGTCTCCTCGTCGTTCATCGCCATCCGGCGGAACGTCTCGCGGATGTCGCGCGCGGCGGCGATCGGGTCCGGGTTGCCGTTGGGGCCCTCGGGGTTGACGTAGATGAGGCCCATCTGCACCGCGCCGAGCGGGCTTTCGAGGTCGCGGTCACCGGTGTAGCGCTCGTCGCCGAGCCAGGTGGTCTCCGGGCCCCAGTAGACGTCGTCCTCGGGCTCCCACACGTCCTCGCGACCGCCGGCGAACCCGAACGTCTCGAAGCCCATCGACTCCAGCGCGACGTTGCCCGCGAGAATCATGAGGTCCGCCCACGACAGGCTCTGCCCGTACTTCTTCTTGACCGGCCACAGCAGGCGGCGGGCCTTGTCGAGGTTTCCGTTGTCCGGCCAGCTGTTGAGGGGCGCGAAACGCTGCTGGCCGGCCCCGGCGCCGCCGCGGCCGTCGCTGATGCGGTAGGTGCCCGCGCTGTGCCACGCCATCCGGATGATGAACGGCCCGTAGTGGCCGAAGTCGGCCGGCCACCAGTCCTGCGAGGTCGTGAGCACCTCGGCGATGTCCCGCTTCACGGCCGGCAGGTCGAGGCTCTTGAACGCCTCGGCGTAGTCGAACGTCTCACCCAGCGGGTTCGCGACGGCGGGGTTCTTGGCGAGGATCTTCAGGTTGAGCCGCTCCGGCCACCACTGCTGGTTCCCGCCGCCCTGCGTCGGGTGCGGGGCGCGCTGGTGCGCGACAGGACAACCGCCCGACCCCTCCGTCTTGGGATCGGTGACGATCGCGTCGGGGTTCTCGGCCATGGGAATCCTCTCGGAGAAAGCGAATGACGGTGCTCAGGATGAGTGGTGGCGGAACAGCCGCGCCACGGGCGTCGGTTGGCGCCCTCTCGGCCGCGCCGGACGGGCGGCCACGAGCAAGGAGGGCCGCGACTGCCCTCGACCGGGGCGAGCTCGTACGGTGATGGAGGGAGCCGTCACGTGCCTTTCCCCGTTGTGGTGCTGTCCCTTGGCTGTCGCCGGAACCGATCCTACGATGGACATATTCCAAGTCAATATGACCACCAGGGTCATACAAGCTCATTCGTCCGACAATGCACTGTTAGATTGGTGGCCATGAGTGACCTGCTGGAACGACTGCGCGGGCGCGGCTGGCGAATGACCGCTCAGCGCCGGGTCGTCGCCGAGGTGCTCGATGGCGAGCACGTCCACCTCACCGCGGACGAGGTGCTCGCGCGCGCGACCGCCCGGCTGCCCGAGATATCCCGGGCGACCGTCTACAACACCCTCGGCGAACTCGTCTCGCTCGGCGAGGTCCTCGAAGTGGCCACCGACGGGCGCGCCAAGCGTTACGACCCCAACGCCCACCGCCCGCACCACCACTTGGTCTGCTCCGGCTGCGGCACCATCCGCGACGTGCACCCCACCGGCGACCCCCTCGCCGACCTGCCGGCCTCCGAGCACTTCGGCTTCACCGTCTCGGGCGTAGAGGTCACCTACCGCGGCCTCTGCCCCACCTGCGCCCCCACCCCCTGACCGCGCGCACGGAGAGCGGGCATGAAACCCGGCCCGCGTATCTCAGAACGACAGGCCCCAGCCCGCTGCGGGCAAGCGGTACTCCCGCCACCGTCCACATCTGCTGACGGCCTGGGCCGAAACCGTCTTCCATGAGTCTTGTGAGCACGCGGCTGGGGTCATGACGACGCACGAGGTCGACGTTCGCGCGAGACCGAGTACTTCTCCAATATCTCCGCGGTCTGCCCCACGATCCGCTGCTCCGCACGCTCACGGGCTGCTGCGGCGATCTCGTTGGGGCCGCATCCCAGCCAGCGCATCACGTTGAGCGCCACGCTGACCATGTCCACTGCTTCGCGTACAGCCGCGTCGCGGTTCTTCGCGAACAAGTGCTGTTCCAGTTCGTCGAACTGAGCGTCCGACGCCCGGCGGAAGTGGAGCAGCGGCTCGTTCAGCAGGGCCTGGTGAGCCTCGTCCCACGCATCCCAGAGAGGCTGGAACGGTCCCAATTCCTCGTTCATGGTGACGCACCCTTCTGCAAGCCAGAGACTGACGAACGCCTCAGGTCAGCAACTGTTGAGCCATGAGTCCGACAACGATGAAGACAGAACCTGCGAGTCCGAGTGCGAACGCACGCCGACCGGAGAGAGCCGCGATCTCGAAGTCCTGCGTACGCATGCCTCCACCGATTAACGCAATCGCTACGCAGATCGCACCGATCACCTCCAGGGACACAGCCCTACCCCCACCCGTAAAATTACCTAACCGTGTGGGTATTTTTACCCTCACGTGAGGGCGTGTCAATCATCGATTGTCAATGAATCTCCGTAGAGCCTCAACGTCCTCCACGACCATCGCGCCCCTTCCCGTAGCCACGAGCCCTCGGTCACGGAGCAGCCTCAAGGACCTGACGACGGCTTCGCGAGAGGCCCCGGCAGCACTCGCGAGATCGTTTTGGGAGAGCGGCACGCTGATCCCTCGCTTGCCACCGCCCTCTCGGGTCATCGCATCGGCGAAGCCGATCAACAGACGAGCAAGCCGAGCACTCACCGGAAGCGCGAGGTACGCCAGGTGCGCCGCGTCAGATTGACGGCGCCGACGCACCGCTGCCCGATACATCACGGGCCACAACCGCTGCCCTTCGACAAAGAACAGCAGATCCTCGCCCTTGATCGACAGCCCTTCGACGGGAGTGATCGTGGTGACACTGGCAGAACGCGGCTCCCCCGACAGCACGCCCTCGTCCCCCAGCACCTCCCCGGGACCTCGGACAGCGAGGAGCGAGACCGTCCCCCACTGCGACGCCTGCGCCACCTTCACAAGCCCCTTCCGCAAGATGAGGGCATCGCGAGAAGGCTGCCCCTCCCAGAAGATTGTGTGCCCTGCGGGGAACCGGACAGGCCCGCCTAGCGCCTCCAGGGCCTCCAACTGGGCGTCGTCCAGCGCGTCAAGAACGCTCAGCGAAGTCACGTCGGCCATGCTCAGGAGTGTATTTCCACAGTCACTGGCCCAGCGGGAAGTGACGGCGCGCCCATGCCTCGCCGGCAAGCACAGCAGGCCACTGTCAGTGGGTGGGTCAGACCCGCCAGCGGCGTCACCATGAATATCATCACTGTCAGTGGAGGAAGCCTGCCGTTTCCTGGAACGGGCCGAGGCGGAACGGGACTACCTCTACGCCGCCTACGTCCTGGTGCTCGTCCTCGGCCTGCGGAAGGGGGAGTGCTGGGGCTCACCTGGTCGGACGTGGACCTCGACGCGGGGGAGCTGCGCGTGCGGCATCAGCTTCAGCGGGTCCGGCGCCGACTGATCCATTCGGACGTCGCCAAGACCGAGGCGTCGGAAGCCGTGCTGCCCCTGCCGGATATCTGCACCGCCGCCCTCCGGGCCCGGTGGAAGGAGCAAGCGGCGGCACGGGAAGCGGCCAAAGAGGTCTGGCCGGACTCGGACATGGTCTTCACCACCCGGTACGGCACACCGATCGCTCCGAGGAACTTCAACCGAGAGTTCGTCCGCCGCTGCGAGCGGGCCGGCGTCCGCGTGATCCGCGTGCACGACACCCGGCACACCTGCGGGTCGCTCCTGGCCGCGATGGACGTGCACCCGCGCATCGCCATGCAGATCCTGCGGCACTCCGAGATCGCGGTCACCATGGAGGTGTACACCCACGTGCCGTCCAAGGAGACGCGGAAGGCGCTGCGGAAGCTGGGCAAGGCCCTCGGCGGGAAGGGTCGGCACAAGTCGTAGCGGTTGCTGTACTTCGCTGCTGTACGGACAACAGAACAAGGGACCTACTCAAATGAGTAGGTCCCTTGACCTGTGTCGGGGTGGCGGGATTTGAACCCACGACCTCTTCGTCCCGAAGCAACCACCCTGGCCCTGGCACCTGCCGCTCCCCCTGCCCTGAGCTGCACCAACCATTCGCGGGCGTCCACCGACGTCCGGCGGTGTTCGCACCCGTTGTCACGCAGTTGGTCACGCAGCCCCGGTTGCCTTCCTGCTGGCCGAGGCGCACGCTCTCCAGGTCTGTTGGTGCCTCCCCGCCGACCGTTCGGGCTCGTTCACGTGCGTCTACGTCGGGCTGCGGAGGGCCGCGACAGACTTCCCTGAACGACTGCGGTCGTGGCTGAATGAGACGGAAACTGAGACGGTGGCCGTCGGGCCCGCCGGGATCCGGGTGGTTCATGGCAGGGGGACGTCGGCGGTCAGGAGAAGCGGTGAAGGTACCCAGGGCTCTGGTCGGGGCGGGGGTGGAGCGCACGGCGTTCGACTACCAGGTGCGGCTCCTCCTCCGGACCTACCCTGCAAGCATGATCGGCGCGGTCGACGCCGAGTTGGTTGTGGAGACACCATTTCTGATCCGTCCTCCCGGGGACAGCTGGCATGAACTGACACCCGGGTCGGGCGTTTCACTTGCCCCAGTGCTCGGCCTCTTCGGCCAGTCGATCACGACGGTCGATATCTACGGTCGAGGCATGCTGACCCTCGACTTCGGCGACGGTGCCAGCCTGCGCGTCCCCCCGGACGCACAGTTCGAGTCCTGGCGCCTGGACGGCCACGGTGTCACACCCATCACGGTCGGCCCCGGCGGCGAAGATCGCTGGGAGGCATGACAACGCGAGACGCTCCGAGGCGCCAACCTTCTGATCCGTAACTCGAAAGAGACCGGTCATGGGAGGCTATACAGGCTGTCCGGAGGCTGTTGAGGGCCAGGATGAGCCCTGGGCGGTCGTGGGGTGGTTGTACTTCGCTGCTGTACCGCTACCGGGCCTTACGACATGGTCAGGCGTGGCGCCATGCCTCGAAGAACCGCTCACGATCCTTTGCGGTTTCGGGCTCCAGCCTACTGGCTAGCGCAGGGCGCCTATCTACCTGGTTCGATTGACTTATCTCTCAGGTTCAGCGGACATGGCTCGATCAGGACACGTATTCTGAAACACAGAGACAAGAAGGAGGGGCGATGTCCACTGGTCCCGCATGGCTAGCGGCAGCAGCAGGGGCGGCGGGAGCCGGAGCAGCATGGTTCGCTGCTGCAAACGGTGTGCGCACACTCCGTCAAACCCGGCGCGACAGCATCAGCAAAAGCAGGCCAATGGTAGCCGCAGAATTCAGAGATGCTCGACCGTCCCCAAGCACCTTGTACCTTGTCATTCGAAACTACGGCCCATCGGTGGCAAAAAATATAAAGATCACCTTCGCACCCGAAATTATCGAAACTTCCAGCGAAAGCCTGGCGTCCTACATAAGGGCTCGCTATTCGAAAAAGATCCCCACCTTGACGCCGGGCGCCGAACTCAAAAATATTTACTACGTCGGAGAATCCCGAGACGGCGTTTTCGTCAATTCGGAGCCCATGCCCGAGCAGGTTGTAGTCACAATCTCGTATGAGTCTGCCGATAGCAAGCAAGTGTACACAGATGCTTACGATCTAGACGTTGAGGTCATGAAGGGAGAAACCTGGTCATCTTCTTCACTATCCATGGAGAATCAAGCAAAAGAGGTGCGCGCGAGCTTGAAGAAGATTGCCCAGTCGATTCAGAGTATCGACCGATCAATAAAAGGGCGACGCGAGTAGCCCTACCTTGCAGGGCATGGAAGCGTCAGCGAACGTCGGTGGAGCGGGTTTGGGCGGTGTCCTGTCGGGGTTGGGGTCGTGCATGGTCAGGGGGCCGTACGCTTCCTCAGCTGATCGGGCGGGGCGGAGCCCTGCCCGGTTAATCCGGCCGATGGCCCCCTGGCCTTGCCCGACGCGGGCCCCGAGCCCGGCAGGTGCGTAAAGCCGTGGAGCCGACCCCCAGCCACGACGGCGCCCGGGACAGCAACTTCCTACGGCCTGCATGTTGGTGCGCGGTCGGCGGGCCTGGGCCGGAGCGGGGCGGAGACATGAGCGGCGGCCCGGGGGCCGCCGCTGCCGCGCGCGCCGCGCTACGCGCGGCGCCTTGAAGTCGTGGAGAAGGTTGTTACTCGTTGGGGCGTCTGGGGTGTGGTGGTTGGTGTTGTTGGCGGTGGGCTTCGATGGCGTAGGTGGCTGCTTCGGCTTGGTGGATGGTGAGTTGGAGTCGGTTGAGGATGTCGCGGCGGGCTTGGGTGATGAGGTCGGTGTGGTGGGTGTTGGGGGCCCGTGGGGTCCAGGTGCGGCCGTTGCTGTGGTGGTCGAGGATGTGGGCGCAGGTTCGGATGACGGCGTTCATGACGTTGGTGATTTCGGCGCGGTAGCGGTGTTCGGCTTCCTCGGCCTGGCGTCGGGCGTCTTCGTTGGTCATGGGTCCTGTCGGGGTAGGGCGGTGCGGCCTGCGGGGCGGGCGGAGAGCAGGTAGCGGACGGTTCCGTCGTGGATGGTGTGGGTGTACATGCCTCCTTCGGTCAGGACGTCGAGGGCGTATTGGTGCTCGCGGTTGTCGATGAGCCAGTGGTGGGCGGGTCCGGCGGTGGCGGGGTCGAGTTGGTCGGTGATGTGGCCGGCGCGTGCGCGGAGCCAGCGCAGGGCGAGGCGTGGTGTGGCTGCGGGGCGGGAGCCGAGCCAGTACGTGTGGCTGTCGTGGACGGTGTAGGCGATGGCTTCGCACCAGTAGCCGAGCCGCGGTTCCATGGTGGGGGTCATGGCTGCGGGCTCGTTCTGCTCAGTTCGGCGGTGACGGCGTGCCCGTCGTGCTGGTTGCCCCGGATGGTCAGGGTGGTGGCGAGTGCTTGGACCAGGGCCAGGCCCCGGCCGTGGGGCTCGGTGGTGTTCGGGTGGGTGATGCGGGGCTCGGTGGCGGTGCCTCCGGCGTCGGTGACCGTGATGGTGAGGGTGTCCGGCGTGAGGATGATGTTCAGCCGGAAGGTCGTCTTGCCGCTGTCGGTGTGGGTGATGGCGTTGGTGGCCAGTTCGGTGATGATCAGGGCCGCGTCGTGTGCCCACGGGGTCCCGGACAGGATTCGGTGGGTGAAGTCGCGGGTGCGGCTGAGTTCTTCGGGGAGTCCTGGACAGTCGACTACCCACACGAACCAATCACTCATATACTCGTGCATACAAGTTGCTTTCTGCTAGTGGGCGGCTATGGACAGGATGGCTGTGCTAGATGAGTCGGACGCCGTCGTGGGCGCGGACGGCCGGCGGGGTGGTGGCGTTCATGGCATCGAGGACGCGGACGGCGTATGCCTCGTCGGCCAGGTTGGCGACCTCGTCGCGGGTGGCCCACCGCAGGGCTTTGGTCTCGGCCCCGGTGGTGGCCTGGCCCTCGATCGCCTGGCAGCGGAAGACGAGGGAGACGATCAGTCGGGTCATGTTCTTGTAGACGCCGGTGAGCGTGGCGGGCTGGGCGATCTTGATGCCGGTCTCTTCGAGGACTTCCCGGGCAAGAGCGTCGGGGATCGTCTCGCCCGGTTCGAGGACTCCGCCCGGCGGCTCCCAGTGCCCGTTGTCCCGCCGCTGAATGAGCAGCGCGCGGCCTGCGCCGTCGATGATGACTCCGGCGACGCTCACCGAGTGGGGGCGTTCGGTGCTCACTGTCGTGGCCTCTTTCTGGTGGCTAAGGTTTCCACCGTAGCAACGAAACACAGCTTCTCGTCTAGATACCTAAAGGAGTAACCGGACATGGTGGCTCTCCCCTCCGGCGTGCTGGGCGCGCTGGACTCCACGAGTGATCGCGCGGTGTTCCGCCAGATCGCTGACCAGCTGCGGGAAGCGATCGACAAAGGACGCTTCAAGGAGGGTGCCAAGCTGCCGTCCGAATCCGAGCTGGTGGAGCACTACGGCGTCTCCCGGATGACCGTGCGCAACGCTCTGTCCGTTCTTCAGGGTGAGGGCCTGGTGCACTCGGAGCACGGCAAGGGCGTGTTCGTCCGCCCCCGGCCGCCGGTGCGGCGTCTGGCCTCCGACCGGTTCGCCCGGCGGCACCGCGAGCAGGGGAAGTCCGCGTTCACCGTGGAGGCCGAAGCCGCGGGGAGCCGTCCGGAGGTCGACAGCCTGGAGGTGAAGGAGGAACGGCCGACACAGGACATCTCCGCGCGGCTGGGCTCGCCCCGCCGGGTGCTGGCCCGGCGCCGCAGGTATCTGCTGGATGGCCGGCCGGTGGAGTTCGCCGCATCCTTCCTGCCACTGGACCTCGCGCGGAACACCCCCATCGCCGAACCGAACCCGGGCCCCGGCGGCATCTACGCCAGACTGGAGGAACTGGGCCACCGGCTCGACCACTTCGAGGAGGAGATTCGGGCCCGGATGCCCACGCCCGGGGAGGTCAAGACACTGCGGCTGGCCTCCGGCGTGCCCGTCATCCACCTGATCCGGACCGCGTTCGACACCGAAGGGCGGCCGGTCGAGGTGTGCGACACGGTCATGGCGGCCGACGCATACGTGCTGGCCTACCAACTCCCCGCCACGTAGGAGCGGGTGGGCGGGTGCCTCTCTCCGGGTGACTTGTACGCACCTTCTCCCCTACTCGTATAGACGAGTGGCTGAGTGTGTGGCATGCTGGAGCGCGTCACCGCCCCTCACGGGATCGGTTCGCCGCATCTTGTCTAGACGACTAGCTGGCTAGTGGGTCGATCCCGGTACAGAAGGAGAAGTTGAGTTGCGTTCCATCCGAGTTGAGACGTCCGCCGCCACCATCCTGCTGACGGAGGCTCCGGCGCCGAAGGTGCGGGACCGGCAGACGGGGGAGATCGCGAAGGACGCGGTGTCCGGCGAGGCGTTGATGCGTCTGGGTGTGGTCTACATCGAAGACGGGGAGTCCTCGCTAATTCAGGTCACGGTGCCGGAGTCGGGGGTGTCGGAAGGGCTGGCGCTGGGCGCCCCGGTGGTGCTGCCGGGGCTGGTGGCGCGGCCGTGGGAGTCGGTGTTCAACGGGCAGCAGCGCCACGGCATCGCCTTCCGCGCCGCTGCCGTCACCCCCGCCGCGATCCGCGACCTCCTGACCAGGAGCGAGCCGCAGCCGCAGGCGCAGCCCGGTCGCGGTCGGACGCAGCATGCCCCGCCGGGGCGGAACGGGCCGCACCTCACGCCGGGGCGTTGCCCGCACCGCCAGCGCCCGCAGCCGGGACGGCGGAACGGTCAGACCGCACGCGTCCATCACCGACCCGTAGGAGCCCAGCAGCCGGGCGGCCGAGACGGGCGCGCCGACCGCCGACCAGTACAGGCTGGGGGCAGGGGGTCCCGTTGCCGCGATCGGTGGCGGGGCCGTCTACGCGCGGGCCAGGTACCCGCAGTTGCCGCCTCGACGGAACGGCTGCGGCATGCCTGGGGTGTGCACGCCGTGCACGTGGCGGAGATCAAGCCGGGCAAGGTGGAACTGCGGCTGGTCGGCTACGACGTCCTGCACCACGTCCGCATGCCCAGAAGAACAGAGAACCGTCTTCTGCGGGTGCCGGTGGCGCTGCGCGAGGACGCCACGGCGTTCGTGCGCGACTACCGCGCCGTGCCACACCAGTTGACGCTGGGCGCGACGCTGTCGGGGAAGTCGATGTACCTGCGGCACCTGGTCTCCGGCCTGGCGCCCGAGCCGGTGGCCCTGGTGGGCATCGACTGCAAGCGCGGGGTGGAGCTGGCGCCGTTCGCCCCTCGCCTGTCGGCACTGGCGACCGACCCACGGCAGGCGGCCGAGTTGCTGCCGGTCCTGGTGACGCTAATGGAGGAGCGCTACGACCTGATACGCGCCCGTCAGGGCATCCCGCCCACGGTCGCGGACGGGGAGATCACCTCTGACGTCTGGGGTCTGCCAGAGCAGGAACGTCCCGTGCCGGTGGTGGTGTTCGTCGATGAGGTGGCCGAACTGTTCCTCACCGCGACACGGAAGGATGAGGAACGGCGGGACGAGATGGTCACCCAGCTCGTCCGGCTGGCGCAGCTCGGCCGTGCGGCGGGGATCTATCTGGAGGTGTGCGGGCAGCGTTTCGGCGCCGAGCTGGGCAAGGGAGCGACCATGCTGCGCGCCCAGCTCTCCGGGCGCGTGTGCCACCGGGTGAACGATGAGGCATCGGCCAAGATGGCGCTGGGCGACATCGCCCCCGAAGCCGTCGCGGCGGCCTGCGCCATCCCCGCCGAACGACCGGGCCTCGCCGTGGCAGGCGACACCTCCGGCGGATGGTCCCGCATCCGCACCCCGTTCCTGTCCCTGGCCGAAGCTTCCGCCCGCTGCCGTGCCTTCGCACACCTGGCCCCGGACATCCCCGCGCTCAAGCCGTTCCAGCCGCTGACGGCCTTGCCGGTCGAATCCGACCCGGCCACCGCCTGATCTCCCGCTTCCCCGCTCACGGTCGGCGTGACCGTCTTCGCGCCGTGTCCCTACCCCTGCCATGCCCGGAGACAGATACCCCTGCCATGCCCGGAGACAGAAAGGAGGTGCCTACTCGTGCGTGCTCACCTGGCGCGGGTGGATGCCGTGCTGGTGCAGGCGGTCATCGCCGCCGCGCTGTCCTTCGCCCACATCCACGACCTCGCAGCAGCGGCCGGACAGGACGGCTGGAAAGCCTGGGCCTACCCCATCTCCGTCGACCTGCTCATGGTCGCGGCCTGGCGGCGCCTGCGCAGCGGAACGGGCCGGGCGGCCGGGTGGTGCTGGTTCCTCATCGCTCTTGCCGCCTCACTCGGCGCGAACATCGCCACCGCTGGCCTCCTCGACATGGGCAACGTGCCGGCCTGGCTGCGCATCCTCGTGGCCGGATGGCCTGCCGTCGCCTTCCTCGGCGGAACCCTCCTCGCCCACCAACCAGAAACCCAATCCGCAGTGGTCCCAGCCGAACCGGCGCCACCGGAACGGCCCGCCATCCCCGTGCCCGACGCGCTGCTCGCGCACGCACGGAAGATCGCCGCCGACCACCACGCCCGCACCGGCCAACCCATCGACGCACCCGCCCTGCGCGCCCGCCTCGGCGTCCCCGCACCGCTGGCCGACGCCATCACCCAACAACTCTGAAGGGAGAACAGCCATGCTGCGCCGCTTCCGCAACCTCGCCCGTATCGGCCCGGTCGAGGTCGGCACCGCCAACGACTGCCGCGGCCGGACCAGACACACCGCCGCGTGCACCGCGCCGCGCTGCGGGTTCTCCGCCGAGTACGACACCCGCTCCGCCGCCGAACTCGCCGCCCGCACCCACCGCTGCCCTGCCCACTGAACGGAGCCCACCACCCGTGGACGTGAACCTGCCCCTGGTCGTCCTCCTCGGCCTGGCCGTCTGGGCCGCCGTGAAGTTCCTCGGCGTCCGCCCCTGGCTCGTCGCCGTGATCGCCCTGTTCGGCTTCTACCTCTCCGACACCTTCGCCGCCCCCGCCATCGACTCCGGCACCCGCACCGGCGTCGAGATCATCAACGACCAACACGACTAGACAACTAGCCACATGCGGCCCCGGTGGCTCGATACCGCCAAGCATCCACCGCCACCGGGGCCCACTCCCGCGAAGGAGCACTCCCATCATCCCCCGCACCACCCCCGCACCGCTGCCCGAACTCACCAAACTCGCCGCCACCGGCACCCTCCCCGCCCTCGCCCGGCAACTCTCCACGCTCGGCGGATGCACCCGCCCCATCCGCCTCACCGGCCACCGCACCGAACACCACCTCGACATCACCACCGGCGAAATCGGCACAGCTTTGCGGCGCCTCGACTCCGACGCCATGCCCGCCGGGAACCTGCTCACGCGCTGCAACAACCGCCGCGCCACCCAGTGTGCGGCATGCGCCGAGACCTACCGCCGCGACACCTACCACCTCATCACCGCAGGACTCAAAGGCGGCAAAGGCGTACCCGAACACGTCGGAACGCACCCGCGCGTCTTCGCCACCTTCACCGCACCCGGCTTCGGCCCCGTCCACAACCGGCCCAACGCGCGCCCGGCCTGCCGGTGCGGCGCCGTTCACGGGCCGGATGACCCGGCCCTCGGTACACCGATCGACCCGGAGCGGTACGACTACGAGGCGGCCGTGCTGTGGAACGCCCACGCCGGAGCCCTGTGGCGCCGCTTCACCATCTACCTGCGCCGCGAAATCGCCAAACGCGCCGGAATCACCCAACGGGCCTTCGCCAGCCACGCCCGGATGGCCTTCGCCAAAGTCGCTGAGTACCAAAAACGCGGAGCCGTCCACTTCCACGCCGTCATCCGCCTCGACGGCCCCGACGGCGGCCACAGCGCGCCACCGTCCTGGGCCACGGCCGGCCTGCTCACCGACGCCATCCGAGCCGCTGCCAACTCCGCCGAGGTGGCCGGACCAGTCGTTGACGGACGCGGCCACCGCTTCCGCTTCGGCCGACAGCTCGACATCCGCACCATCCGCTCCGCCGACTTCGACCACGGACAAGAACTGACCGAACAAGCCGTCGCGGGCTACATCGCCAAGTACGCCACCAAAGGCGCCGAAGCGGCAACGGGCACCCTCGACCGGCCCCTGCGCTTCCTGGCCGAACTCGCGCCCCTGGACATCACCGACCACGCACGCCGCATGATCCGCACCACCTGGACCCTCGGCGCACGCAAAGACCTCGAACACCTCCGCCTCCGCGCCTGGGCCCACATGCTCGGCTTCCGCGGCCACTTCTCCACCAAATCCCGCCGCTACTCCACCACCCTCGGCGCGTTGCGCGACGCGCGGGCCGAATGGCGACGCCAGCAGAACAACGACCGGCCCGAGGGAACCACCCTCGTCCTCGGCCACTGGACCTACGCCGGAACCGGCCTCAGCCCCGCCGAAGCATGGCTCTCCATCACCCTCGCCCGAACCGACCAGACCCACCGCACCACCGCACGCGAAGAGGAGTGGCGATGACGACGGTTCTGTCCGTCGACCATGAGGCGGCGGCCCCCGAACCGTTCCTCTACCGGGTCGAGGAAGCCATGCGTGTGCTGAACCTGAGCCGCAGCGTCATCTACGAGCAGATCCGCGCCGGGCGGCTGCGGGCCGTGCGGCAGGGGCGCGCTCGGCGTATCCCGGCCAGCGCCATTCGCGACTACGTGGCGCTCCTCGAACGTGAGGCGGTGCGCGGCCGATGACCAAGCGCCGCAGCAGAGGGGACGGCGGGCTGCACTGGGACCCCAAGCGGGAACGCTGGATCGCCACGGCCAGCCTCGGCTACGACGGTCGCGGCAAGCGCATCGTCAAGCGCGGGAGCGGCCGGACCAAGACCGAGGCGAAGGCCAAGCTGAAGGAAGTCCTGCGCGACTACGAGGACGGCTTGGCCATCGCGCCCACCGGCTACACCGTGGAGAACGCCGTCAACGACTGGCTCGCCTACGGCCTGGCCGGACGTACCGCCGCGACCGTGCAGACCTGCACGATCCTCAGCCGCACGCACATCCTCCCGGATCTCGGCAGGCTCAAGCTCCGTGATCTCGGCGCCGAAGACGTGGACAAGTGGCTTGCCGAGAAGGCGAGAACGCTGAGCACCCGCACCCTCCAGTCGCTCCACGGGTGCCTGAACCGCGCCGTGAAACGGGCCATGGCCCGCGACAAGGTGAAGCGGAACGTCGTCGAGCTGTGCAGCGTCCCCACGGGCCGGGCCGGGCGGCCGTCCAAAGCGCTCACGCTCACCCAGGCCGAAGCCGTGCTCAGGGCCGTCGAGGGCGATCCGATGCACGCGTACATCGTGGTCTCGCTCCTCACCGGGGCCCGCACCGAGGAGCTGCGCGCGCTCACCTGGGACCACGTGGACCTGGACGGCCGCCCGCACGCCGTGCCGGCCGTCCCGCCGCACATCGCGGTGTGGCGGTCGGTCCGGCACGGCGGCGACACCAAGACCAGGAAGTCCCGGCGGACCCTCGCCCTGCCCGGCCGCTGTGTGGAGGCCCTGAGGGCTCACCGCGCCCGGCAGGAGGAACGCCGCGGGATCGCGGGCGTGAAGTGGCAGGATCGCGGGCTCGTCTTCGCCTCCGAGGTGGGCACCGAGCTGGACGCGGCGAACGTCCGCCGCGCCTTCCGGCGGGCCGTAGCCAAGGCCGCGGGCATCGTTCCGGCCGAGTGGACGCCCCGGGAGCTGCGGCACAGCTTCGTGTCCCTGCTGTCCGACCGGGGAGTCCCGCTGGAGGAGATCTCCCGGCTGGTCGGGCACTCCAGCACGTCCGTCACGGAGGAGGTGTACCGCAAGCAGATCCGGCCCGTGATCCAGACCGGGGCCGTCGCCATGGACCGCATCTTCAGCGCGGAGCGGGAACCGTAGTCACGCAGTTGGACACGCAGATGAGGTCAGGATTCCCGCTCTCTTGAAGAGCGAGGTCCTGACCTCATCGTTTGCGTCGGGGTGGCGGGATTTGAACCCACGACCTCTTCGTCCCGAACGAAGCGCGCTGCCAAGCTGCGCCACACCCCGGTGCAGCGACGACTACTCTACTCGACCGCCCCCCCGTACGGGAAATCAGCTTTCGCGCGGGGCCAGCGTCAGCAGGGTCGCCTCCGGGGGGCAGGCGAAGCGGACCGGGGTGTAGCGGTTGGTTCCGCAGCCGGCGGACACGTGCAGGTAGCTGGTGCGGCCGGCGGACTCGTGGGTCGACAGGCCCTTGACGCGCCCCGGGTCGATGTCGCAGTTGGTGACCAGGGCGCCGTAGAACGGGACGCACAGCTGGCCGCCGTGGGTGTGCCCGGCCAGGATCAGCGGGTAGCCGTCGGCGGTGAACGCGTCGAGGGTGCGCAGGTAGGGGGCGTGCACGACGGCGAGGGAGAGGTCCGCGCCCGTCTCCGGCCCGCCGGCCACCTCGTCGTACCGGTCGCGGCGGATGTGCGGGTCGTCGAGCCCGGTGAGGGCGATCTCCGCGCCGGCCGCCTTGATGCGCCCGCGCGCGTTGGTCAGGTCGGCCCAGCCCGCGTCGTCGAACGCGTCCCGCAGCTCCCACCAGGGGTTGCGGGGAACGTTGCGCGCGGGCGCGTTGCCGTTGAGGCCGTGGCGGCCGGTGGCGCGTTCCGCGAGGTAGCGCGCGGGGTTGCGCAGGCGCGGCGCGTAGTAGTCGTTGGAGCCGAAGACGTAGGCGCCGGGGAATTCGAGGAGCGGCCCGAGGGCGTCGAGGACCTCGGGGACGGCTTCGGGGTCGGAGAGGTTGTCGCCGGTGTTGATCACGGCGTCCGGGCGGAGCCCGGCGAGGGACCGCAGCCACCGCTGCTTCTTGCGCTGCCCCGACACCATGTGGATGTCGGAGACGTGCAGCACGCGCAGCGGGCGGGCGCCTGGGGCCAGTACCGGGACGGTGACCCGGCGCAGCCGGAAGGACCTGGCCTCGAAGCCGGCGGCGTAGGCGACCGTGGCGGCGGACACGGCGGTGACGGCGAGGGCAGCGTTGAGGGGGATGCGGTAGCGGGCGCGCATGAAGCCATCGTTTCAGATGGCCGGTACCGCACAATGGGGGGCATGACCACGTTCAAGTCCCGGCTGCGGGACGACCTCACGGCATCGATCAAGGAGCGCGACGAGCTGCGTTCCGCCACTCTGCGGATGGCCCTCGCGGCGATCACCACGGAGGAGGTCGCCGGCGAGACGGCGCGCGAGCTGTCCGACGCCGAGGTGCAGAAGGTGCTCGCCCGGGAGGCGAAGAAGCGCCGGGAGGCGGCCGAGGCGTTCGACAAGGGCGGGCGCCCCGCGCAGGCGGAACGGGAACGGGCCGAGGGCGAGGTGCTGGCCGGTTACCTGCCGCAGCAGCTGACGGACGCGGAGCTGGCCGAGCTCGTGGACGCCGCGGTGGCCGAGGCCAGGGCGGGCGGCGCGGAGGGCCAGAAGGCGATGGGGGCGGTCATGAAGATCGTGAACCCGCGGGTCGCGGGCCGGGCCGAGGGCGGCCGGGTGGCCGCCGCGGTCAAGCGGGCCCTCGCGGGCTGAACCGGGCGGCCCCCGAGGGGGCCGCCCGGTCCGCTGGGCGGCTCAGTCCCGGTCGCGACCGGGTCGGCCGCGGTTGTCGCGGTCCTCGTCCCCGTCGCGGCCGGGCCGGTTGTCGCCGGGACGGTCGTCCTCCTCCTCGTCGCCCTCGCCGCGGGGCACGTCCACCTCGGGGAACGTGGAGGGGGCCACGCCTGCGAGCGCGCCGTTCATGGCCTGCCGCCAGATCGGCCCGGCGACGCTGGCGCCACCGGCCTGCGCGTGGTACTGGCCGGCGATGGTGATGCCGACCATGGCCTCGTTCTGGTTCTCGTTGCCGACGTGGACGGCCGTGGCCAGGTCGGGGGTGTAGCCGGCGAACCAGACGTCGCGCCGGTCGTTGGTGGTACCGGTCTTGCCGGCGCTCTGCCGGTCGGGCAGCGCGACGGAGCTGCCGGTGCCCTCCTCGACGACGTTGCGGAGCATCGCGTTGACGGTGTCGGCGTTGTCCTCCGCCATCACGCGCTCGCACGAGGGCTCGGGAACGGGCAGTTCCTCGCCCTCCGCGTCGGTCACCGCGGTGATGGACACCGGCGCGCAGTGCATGCCGCGGGCGGCGAACGTGGCGTAGGCGTTGGCCATCTGGAGCGGGGCGACGGTCTCGCTGCCGAGGGTGAGCGAGGGAACGGCGGCCAGGGGCTCGTTGTCGCCGCGTTCGACGCCGAGTTCGTCGGCCATCTGCATGGTCTCGCAGAGCCCGACCTCGCGTTCGAGCTCGACGAAGTAGGTGTTGACCGAGTCCGCGAGGGCAGCGGTCATGTCCCAGGTGCCCACCATGTCGTCGCGCTCGTTGCCCAGTTCGTAGTCGGGCTCGGCCTCGTCGGTCAGCGGCCGGCCCTCGCAGTCGCGGAAGTCGCTCTTGGGAACGGCGATCTCGTTGTCCGTGGTGTATTCGAGGGCTGGCGAGATGCCCTCCTCAAGGGCGGCGGCGGCCGTGATGGGCTTGAACGTGGAGCCCGGCTGGAAGCCGTACGCGGAACCGCCCATCTCGCTTGAGACGTTGAGGTTGATGGTGGTCTGGTGCTGCTCAGGGTCGTTGCCGTAGGGGCGGCTCTGCGCCATCGACAGGATGTGCCCGGTGCCCGGCTGGACGCCGACGACGGTCGCGGAGACGGAGTCCTCTGCGAACGCGCCGTCCTTCGCTGCCTGCGCGGCGGCCTCCTGGGCCTGCGGGTCGAGGGTGGTCCTGATGGTGAGGCCGCCGAGCGCCCACAGCGCCTCGCGCTCCTCGCGGGTCTCGCCGAAGACGGGGTTGCTCAGGAACTCCCACTTCACGTAGTCGCAGAAGAAGCCGGCGTCGTTCACCGCGGTGATGCAGCCCTGCCGCGGCTGGCTGACGTTCAGGCCGAGGTCGAGCGCCATCGCCTCGTCGGCCTCGGCCTCGGTGATGGCGCCGTTGTCCACCATGCTCGCCAGCACGGTGTTCCGCCGCTGGAGCGCCGTGTCCTCGTACTGCACCGGGTCGTACTGGCTGGGCGACTGGACGAGGCCGGCGAGCAGCGCGGCCTCGTGGAGGGCGAGTTCGGCGGCGGGCTTGGAGAAGTAGCGCTGGGACGCCGCCTCCGCGCCGTAGGCCTGCTGGCCGAAGTAGGTGATGTTGAGGTAGTTCTCCAGGATCTGATCCTTGGTCAGCTCCTCCTCCAGTTGGATGGCGTACTTCATCTCGCGGATCTTGCGGCCGAGGCCGGCGGCGCCGGTCTGGATGGTCGCCTCCGCGACGGCCTCCGGGTCGTCGCCCGCTGCCTCGACGAACACGTTCTTCACGTACTGCTGGGTGAGGGTCGAGGCGCCCTGTTCGACGCTGCCCGACTGGGCGTTCGTCGTGAGGGCCCGCAGGATGCCTTGCAGATCGACCGCGCCGTGCTCGTAGAAGCGGGCATCCTCGATCGCGACGATGGCCTGCCGCAGGTGCTCCGACATCTCGTCCAGGGGAACGACCGTGCGGTTCCTGGAGTAGACATCCGCGATGCGGTTGCCGTCGGCATCCAGGATGGTCGTCATCTGGGTGAGCGGCGGGCGCTCCATCATGGCGGGGATCTCGTCGAACCCCTCCATCGTGCCTCTGGCCGCGAGGCCGAAGGCACCCACGGCGGGCAGGGCGAGCCCCGCGAGCACCGCACCCGACAGCACGCTGACCCCGAGGAACTTGGCTACTTGCTGAGACGCGCTCAGCCCGCCACCGGGACGCTTCCTACTCATGGCCGCAAGCCTACGTTCTCAAAACCCGGACAGGGGTCCACCTGTTCGCTTAAGCTACTTACGGTTCACATGAACGGCCATACGTCAAGCACATGATCACTCGTAGGGGTGACTTTGAGGAGGGCCCGTGCCCTCCGTCACCACAACATTGACGAGTGCCCCACCTGCGTCACCCGTGCGGGTGACTTCGCGCAGGCCATAGTCCGTTCGGGCCATTCGAGAATGGGCCCGCTGGGGGTGTTGTGCCGTGCTCGCCTTCCGTAACGTCCTGCTCTGGCAAGGGTGAATATGCCGCTTGCCGCCGTGGGGGAGCCTCGATTCGGGAGAGGACGGCACCGGCATGAGCTGGGTTACCGACTGGAGTGCGCAGGCAGCCTGTCGCACGACGGATCCGGACGAACTGTTCGTACAAGGGGCTGCTCAGAACAGGGCGAAAGCGGTCTGCACCGGGTGTCCGGTACGGACCGAGTGCCTGGCGGACGCTCTCGACAACCGGGTCGAGTTCGGCGTCTGGGGCGGCATGACCGAACGTGAGCGACGCGCGCTGCTGCGCCGGCGGCCCACCGTCACCTCGTGGCGGCGGCTGCTCGAAACCGCGCGCACCGAGTACGAACGCGGCGCGGCGCGGACGGTCGTTCCGGCGACGGGCGAGTACGCGGAGGCGCGCCTGCGGCCCTGCCAGGACTACGCGCAGGCCGGCTGACACGGCCGCCGCGCCGTCGGCGGCGGGTCAGTCCCGCGGCCGGCTCCCCCCGCGCGCGAGCCTGTCACCGATCACCCGCAGCCCGGCGAGATCATGCACGTCACCGGGCAGCGCGGGCACCTCGGCCACCGGCACCTCGGGATGCAGCGCCGTAAAACGAGCCCGCGTGCGCGCCTCGCGTGCGATCCGGCGCATGCGCTCGGCGTGCACCCGCAGCAGATGGGCCGCGAACGCGTCCGCCGTGTCGTCGTCCTCAGGACCGCGACCGTCATCGGGGTCGCGGACGTGCCCGTCGGCCTCGTCGCCCGACGGGGGTGCGGCGGGTCCGGGAGCCGCGGACGCCGCGGAACGGGCCGCCGGGGAGCCGATGCCGGGAGAGTGGCGACCGCGTCGGGAGTCATCCTCCCCCGTTCCATGATCGACAATGCCGTCCGGACCGGATTCCCCCGCCTCCAGGGCCTCGGCCGCCGCCACCGCGCGCTCGGCGCCGAGGCGTGAGGCGTCCGAGGTGTGCACGCGGTTGAGGACGAGCCCGGCGAGAGGCATCCGTTCCTCACCGAGCCGTTCCACGAAGTACGCCGCCTCGCGCAGCGCGTCCCGCTCCGGCGCGGCGACGACGAGGAACGCGGTGCCGCGCGCCTGGAGCAGCCGGTACGTGGCGTCGGCGCGCGTCCTGAACCCGCCGAACATCGTGTCCATCGCGGCCACGAACGTTTGCACGTCCCGCAGCAGCGCCGCGCCCAGCACCTTGCCCAGCGTGCCGGTGACCATGGAGAGCCCGGCCATGCCCAGGCTCATCACCTTGCGCCCGGCCCGCCCGCCCGCCTTGGCCGGGGCGGCCAGCACGCGGATGAGCCGCCCGTCGAGGAACGACCCGAGCCGTTGCGGCGCGTCGAGGAAGTCGAGCGCGGAACGGCTCGGCGGGGTGTCGACGACGATCAGGTCCCACGTGCCGCCGGCCGCGAGCTGGCCAAGCTTCTCCATGGCCATGTACTCCTGCGTGCCGGCGAAGCCCGCGGACAGCGACTGGTAGAAGGGGTTGTCCAGGATCGCGCGGGCGCGCGCCGGGTCCGCGTGCGCCTCGACGATCTCGTCGAACGTGCGCTTCATGTCGAGCATCATCGCGAACAGCTCGCCGCCGGCCGCCGGGTCGACGCCGGGCACCGGGCGCGGCACGTTGTCCAGTTCCGCCAGGCCCATGGACTGCGCGAGCCGCCTGGCCGGGTCGATCGTCAGCACCACGACCCGGCGTCCGCGCTCCGCGGCGCGCAGGCCGAGCGCGGCGGCGGTCGTCGTCTTGCCGACGCCGCCCGAGCCGCAGCAGACGACGATGCGGATGGCGGGGTCGTCGAGCAGCGGGTCGATGTCGAGCCCCGGGACCTCATCGCTCACGGCCGCTCCCTTCCCGTTCTCCGGTCGGCCGAACGCCTCGGGCGCGCCGAACGCCTCGGGCGCGCCGAACGCCTCCGGTCGGCCGGATGTCCCCGGACCGCCGGACGGGCGCCGGGCACCGGGCGTTCCCCTCCGGCGCGACGCGTGGCGCGGCCGGGAGCGGCGGCGTTCCCCGGCGTGCGGGCAGCCTCGGGGTCGCCGGGGCCGAACCCGGGGCCTGGACGGTCGGCACGGTCACCACTCCAGGTCCCGCAGCAGGCGCGCGAGCCGGTAGAGACCGGCCAGGTCGACGCCGTCGGGCAGCAGGGGGAGTTCGTGGACGGGCGGCCCGAGGCCGGCGAGTTCCGCGCGCCGCCGCTCCTCAAGGGCCAGCCGCTGGGCGTGTTCGCGGCCCTGCGCGAGCAGCGGCGCGGCGAGCGCCTCGGCGTCCGGCAGACCGGCCGCGGCGAGCGCGCGGGCCAGGGCGCGCTCGCCGGTCCTGCCGCCGGCCGGGCGGGCGGCGCGGCGGGCGGGCCCGACCATGTTGACGAGCACGGACCCGACGGGGAGCCCGGCGGCGCGGAGTTCGGCGACGCCGTCCGCCGTCTCCTGCACCGGCATCTCCTCAAGGAGCGTGACCAGGTGCACGGCGGTCTCGGCGGAGGTCAGCACCCGCATCACGGCCTGCGCCTGGTGGTGGACGGGTCCCACGCGCGCCAGGCCCGCCACCTCGTGGTTGACGCCGAGGAAGCGGGTGATGCGGCCGGTGGGCGGCGCGTCCATGACGACGGCGTCGTAGGCCCGCCCGCCGTCGGCCCCGCGGCGCCTGACCGCCTCGCACGCCTTGCCGGTGAGGAGCACGTCGCGCAGTCCCGGCGCGACGGTGGTGGCGAAGTCGATCGCGCCGATGCGCCGCAGGGCGCGCCCCGCGCCTCCCAGCTTGTAGAACATCTGGAGGTAGTCGAGCAGCGCCTGCTCGGGGTCGATGGCGAGCGCGAACACCTCCCCGCCGCCCGGCCCGATGGCGATCCTGCGCTCCTCGTACGGCAACGCCTGCGTTTCGAACAACTGGGCGATGCCCTGGCGGCCCTCCACCTCGACCAGCAGGGTCCGCCGGCCGCGTTCCGCGAGGGCGAGCGCGAGGGCCGCGGCGACCGTGGTCTTGCCCGTGCCGCCCTTGCCGCTCACGACGTGCAGCCGGGGGCCCGCTCCCTCGGACGCCCCGGCGGGCCGCTCGCCCGCTTCGCCGGCCGGGCCGCTCGGCCCGGCGCGCTCCCCGCCTGTACCGCTCACGCTGCGAGCGTACGTGAGGGCCGCGGAACGCCACCGGGGAGTGTCGGTGGCGGTCGCTAGAGTGAGGGCCATGACGAAGTGGGAATACGCGACCGTGCCGCTCCTCGTGCACGCCACCAAGCAGATCCTGGACAACTGGGGTGATGACGGCTGGGAGTTGGTGCAGGTGATCCCTGGGCCGAACCCGGAGCAGCTGGTGGCGTACTTCAAGCGCGAGAAGCAGCAGTGAGCGCGCCGGGGGAGGGCGGCGCGGTCGAGGCGCGGCTCGCCGAGCTGGGGCTCGCGCTGCCCGAGGTGGTGCCGCCGGTGGCGGCGTACGTCCCGGCCGTGCGGACCGGCCGCTACGTGTACACCTCGGGGCAGGTGCCCATGGTGGGCGGCGAGCTGCCGACGGCGGGGAAGGTCGGTGCCGAGGTCAGCCCCGAGCGCGCGAAGGAGCTGGCGCAGATCTGCGCGCTGAACGCGCTGGCCGCGGTGAAGTCGGTCGTCGGCGACCTGGACCGGATCGTGCGCGTGGTCAAGGTCGTGGGGTACGTGGCCTCGGCCCCCGACTTCACCGGCCAGCCGCAGGTGGTGAACGGCGCGAGCGAGCTGCTTGGCGAGGCGCTGGGCGAGCGGGGCAGGCACGCGCGCAGCGCGGTCGGCGTGGCCGTGCTGCCGCTGGACGCCCCTGTGGAGGTCGAGCTGGTGGTGGAGCTCGGCGATGAGTGACGACGCGGCTCCGGCGCCGGGGGCCGCGGCGGCCGGTGGCGGTTCCGGTCGTGTTTCCGGTCGTGTTTCCGGTGGCGGTTCCGGTGGCGGCGAGGACATGCCGGACTGGGAGAAGCGCTTCCGGGCACCGCGCGTCGGCCTGCCGCAGTGGGCGCTGGACGCCCCGGACCGTTCGCTGTTCGTGTCGAACGCGACGGGCACGTTCGAGCTGTACACGTGGGACCGGGCGAGCGGTGAGCAGCGCCAGGCCACGGACCGGCCGAACGGGACGGTGGCCGGGACGCTGAGCCCCGACGGCGCGTGGGTGTGGTGGTTCGCGGACACCGACGGCGACGAGTTCGGCGTGTGGCGGCGGCAGCCGTTCGGCGGCGGGCCGGACGAGCCGGCGGTGCCGGGGCTCGGCCCGTCGTTCCCCGCCGGTCTCGCGCAGGGCCGGGACGGCACGGTCGTCGTGGGCCGCATGACCGAGGAGGACGGCAGCACGATCCACGTCGCGCGGCCGGGCGCCGAGCCGGTGGAGATCTACCGGCACCGGCAGTCGGCCGGCGTCGGCGACCTGTCGCACGACGGGACGCTGCTGGCCGTCGAGCACACCGAGCACGGCGACGCGATGCACTCGGCGGTGCGCGTGGTGCGGCTCGACGGGAGCACGGTCGCGGAGCTGGACGACACCGAGGGCGGCACGAAGGAGCTGGGCCTCTCCGTGCTCGGCTTCGCGCCGGTGGACGGGGACACGCGGCTGCTGATCGGGCACCAGCGGCGCGGTCGCTGGGAGCCGATGATCTGGGACCCGGTGACGGGCGAGCAGAGCGAGCCGGACCTCGACCTGCCGGGCGACGTGCACGCCGAGTGGTATCCGGACGCCTCGGGCCTCCTGATCGAGCACAGTCACCAGGCCCGCAGCGAGCTGTGGCGCTACGACCTGGCCGGGGGTACGTCGGCGCGGATGGAGACGCCGCCCGGCACGATCTCGGGGGCCACCGCGCGCCCGGACGGCTCGGCCGAGTACCTGTGGTCGTCGGCGGCCGAGCCGCCGCAGATCAGGTCGTCGACGGGCGCGGTCGTCCTCGAACCGCCCGGCATGCGGGCGCCGTCCTCCGTGCCGGTTACCGACGCGTGGGTGGACGGCCCCGGCGGCCTGGTGCACGCGCTGGTGCAGACCCCGCCGGACGGCAGCGGGCCGTTCCCGACGGTGTTCGAGATCCACGGCGGGCCGACGGCGCACGACACGGACGCGTTCGCGGCGGGCCCGGCCGCGTGGCTGGACCACGGGTTCGCGGTCGTCCGGGTCAACTACCGGGGTTCGACCGGGTACGGGCGGGAGTGGACGGACGCGCTGAAGCACCGCATCGGGCTGATCGAGCTTGAGGACATCGCGGCCGTCCGCGAGTGGGCCGTCTCCTCGGGGCTCGCCGACCCGGAACGGCTCGTGCTCACGGGCGGCTCGTGGGGCGGCTACCTGACGCTGCTCGGCCTCGGCGTGCAGCCGGAGTCCTGGGCGGTCGGGGTCGCCGCGGTACCGGTGGCGGACTACGTCGCGGCCTACGAGGACGAGATGGAGGCGCTGAAGGCGATGGACCGCACCCTCCTCGGCGGCACGCCGCAGGAGGTGCCGAAACGGTGGTCCGCCTCGTCACCGATCACCTATGTGGACCGGGTGCGGGCGCCGGTGTACATCTCCGCCGGGGTGAACGACCCGCGCTGCCCGATCCGCCAGATCGAGAACTACGTGGACCGCCTCGCCGCCCGGGACGCGCCGCACGAGGTGTACCGGTACGACGCGGGGCACGGTTCGCTGGTGGTGGAGGAGCGGATCAAGCAGGTGGCGCAGGAGATCCGCTTCGCGCGGCAGCACTTGAAGCCGCTGCCGTAGCGGGCGCGGTCGGCGCGGCGCCGTCCCGCGGCGTCGCGTCGCCGTGCGGCGCGGTGGCCGCGTCGGGCGCGGCGCCGGGACCGGGGACGCGGATCCCCAGTTCGGCGTCGCGCTGCGTCTCCACCTCGCGGCGGAACAGGCGGAACCACATGAACACGGCGAACGCCGCGAACACGAACCACTCGGCCGTGTACCCGAGGTTCTGGAACGCGTCGATGTCCAGCCCGGTCCCGGTCGGTGCCTCCGCGGGGACGGCGGCCATGGGGGCCTCCGCGTCGCGCACGGTGATCCACATGTCGGAGACCTCGTACGGCAGCATGTTGATCAGCGAGGCGGCGCCGATCACGCCGAGCTGACCGGCGGGAAGCCCGGTGGTCGCCGAGGTGATCTCGCTCGGCGACTCGGCGGCCTGGGCGGCGCCGGTCACGGTGACCTCGCCCTCCGGCGGGGCCGGGGCGCCGGCCGTGTCGGCGGCGCCGGGCAGCCAGCCGCGGACCACGGGCACGGCGGGACCGCCGTCGGCGGGCCGCAGCGGGGTCAGCACGTAGTGGCCGCGTTCGCCGTCCAGGACCCGGTCGGGCACGAGCAGTTGGTGGTCGGCGTCGTAGGTGCCGGTGACCTCGGCCTGCCGGCCGACGGTCTCGGTCGTCAGCGGCAGCAGCTCCGCCAGGGGCCGCGGCTCACCGGCCGTCTCGGAGCGCTCCTGGTGCTCGCGATGCGAGTCGACCTGGTCCTCGAAGCGCGCCAGCTGCCAGCTGCCGGCGACCAGGCAGACCGGGATCGCCAGGACGACGAAGACGTTGATCGCCCACCAGCGGGGGGTCAGCAGGAACCGGTACACGGCCTCAACGGTACTTGCGCCGCGCGGTGGCTACGCGTTCGGGGCCTGGAGGACACCCGTGCGATACACCGTTCCCGAGCAGGTGCCCTCCATCCGGATCTGCGCGGCGGCGGGCTCCCCCGCGTCCGGTGTGTAACGCAGCAGCACGCCGCTGTCGCCTCCGGCGTCGCCGTCCGCGCCGGGAGCTCCCCCGCCCGGTACCTCGCTCCCGGGACGTTCCTCCTCGGTCGGCTCGTCGGTGGGACCGCCGGGCCCGTCGGGGTCGCTCGGGCCGCTGGTGTCGGGGGCCGTCGGCTTGGGTCCGGGGGCGCCGCCCCCGTTGCCGCCCGACCCGTCCCCTGTGCTTCCGTCGGCTCCGCCGTCCGGGGCGCCCCCGTCGGGTTCTCCGCCGTTCACCGGGTCGGTGGCCGGGGCGGTCGTTGCCGCGTCGCCGGACATCGGGGCGAAGCCGGACGGGGACGTGCCGCCGGCGTCCGTCGGGGCGGCGGACGGGCCCGCGGTCCCCTCGCCGCCGGGCCGCGCGGTGCGCTCGCCGCCGTCGACGGCGCAGGTCCCGGTGCCGGGCGAGGTAGGCACCCAGGCGAACTGGATCTGGTACGCCCTACCGGGCGGCAGGACCAGTTCCTCGCGCGACTCGTCGGGCGCGGGCAGGCCGGTGGCCCGGTCCCCCTCGGTCCTGTCGACGATCTGCACGTCGGCGCCGCCGCCCGAGCCGAGGGGCAGCGCGGCGAGTTCGCCGTTGCCGCGGACGCGGCAGGGCTGGTCGGAGACGTTGGCCAGGCGGATCAGGCCGTAGACGCGGCCCTGGGCGTCGGGCGGTTCCAGGTGGGTCTCGGCCCGGCCCAGCTGACGGCGGTCGCAGACCGGGGACGTGACGCCCATGGTCACCTCGGGGTCGGACGGGGCCGCCGAGTGGCCGCCGCCCGCGCCGTCCTCCGGCCGCACGGGGTCGGCGCCGCCCTCCGCGCTCTCGCCGGGACGCACCGGATGGCCGCCGGGCGCGCCGTACCCCGCCGCGTCGCCCGGGGGGTGGCCCTCGCCGTCCTCGCCGTCGTAGGGCAACGAGCCGCGCACGTCGCGCGCCTGGTCGCCGCCGCCGCGGTCCGCTCCCACCGTCGCGGTCACGACCATCGGGGCGCCGAAGCCGAGCAGGGCAACGGACGCCGCGGTGCCGAGCAGCAGGTGCCGTTTCCTGCGGCGCCGGGCGGGAACGGCCTCGCGGAGGTGGGCGAGCGAGTCGGACGAGGGCTCGATGCCGTCCACGGCGTCGCGCAACAGGGCCCGCAGGTGCTCTTCCTCGTCGAGCACCCCGGCGGCCTGCCGGGGCGCCGCCGTTCCGGCGGGGTCGCCCGGCGGCGTCCGCGCCGGGTCCCCGGGCGGCGTATCCGCCGGCCCGCCAGGAGGACGGCGGCCGGGCTCGTGGTCACTCATCGGGCGGACTCCATGGCCACCCGGAGGGCGGCGATGCCGCGCGAGCCGTACGCCTTGACCGAACCGGCCGAGATACCGAGGGTCTTGGCCACCTCGGCCTCGGACATGTCGGCGAAGTAGCGCAGCACGAGGACCTCGCGCTGCCGGCGCTGGAGGCCGCGCATCGCCTTGATCAGGTCGGCGCGTTCGAGCTGCTCGTAGGCGCCTTCCTCGGCGCTCGCCATGTCGGGCAGCGGCTTCGACAGCAGCTTGAGGCCGAGTATGCGGCGGCGGAGGGTGGAGCGGGACAGGTTGACGACGGTCTGCCTGAGGTACGCGAGCGTCTTCTCCTGGTCGCGGACGCGCCCGCGCGCGGAGTGCACGCGGATGAACGCCTCCTGGACGACATCCTCGCAGGAGGCGGTGTCGTCGAGCAGCAGGGCGGCGAGCCCGAGCAGGGAACGGTAGTGGGCGCGGTAGGTCTCGGTCAGGAAGTCGATCGTCGTGCCGGCCGCGCTCTCAGCCATGGCCGTGTCCGCGTCCTCGCCGGCCGCGTGGACGCGGGCCGGCCGGGAGGCGGGGAGGGGAGCGGTCACCGGTGCGCTCCCGGGAACGGGAAGGCGCCGAGGACGTGCCGCCGGGAAACCGAGAACCTCTGCAACCTCTGCCACGTCTGTAGGACACGTTCTCCCCCGCAAAGGTTGTACGGCGCGGGGGGAATGCCGGTTCCCGAATCACTTCGTGTCACGCCCACCGCCCGCCGTGAAGATCCCGATCAGTTCGCGTCCCCTGCCGAATGGGCCGGTAAAGACGCACCCCGCACCGCAGTTGGTTGCCAGCGGTGCGGGGACTAGAAATGGTCTCTCGGCGGATTGGTCCTGAGCAAGCGGTACGGGCCTACGACTTGGTCACGGGAGCTTCACATCTGGCCAACGTTGACCGAGTCAGGCATGACTTCGAGCATCGCGGTGAGCGATAACGCGCGGCAGTGATCGAATGCGCGCGAAGCGGGTACCGGTTCCGGCCGTCCCGCACGGGCCCGACCGGGCGGCCCGTGACCCGCGATCCGCGGCCCGCCGCCCGTGGCGGCGGCGGGCGCGGCGTCCTGGCGGGGTCAGCGGCCGGTGCCCCCGTAGACGACGGCCTCCTCGGAGTCGCTGTCGAGCCCGAACGCCGAGTGCACGGCGCGCACGGCCTGGCTCACGTCGTCCTCACGGGTCACGACCGAGATCCGGATCTCGGACGTGGAGATCAGCTCGATGTTGACCCCCGCGTTCGACAGCGCCTCGAAGAACGTCGCGGTCACCCCGGGGTTCGTCTTCATGCCCGCGCCGACCAGCGAGATCTTCGCGATCTGGTCGTCGTAGCGCAGGGCGTCGAAGCCGATCAGCGAACGCCGCTTCTCCAGCGCCTCGATCGCCTTGTGCCCCTCCGACTTCGGCAGGGTGAACGAGATGTCGGTGAGTCCGGTCGACGCGGCGGAGACGTTCTGGACCACCATGTCGATGTTGACCTCGGAATCGGCGATGGCGCGGAAGATCTTCGCGGCCTCGCCGGGCTTGTCCGGCACCCCGACGACCGTGATCTTCGCCTCGGAGGTGTCGTGGGCGACACCCGAGATGATTGCCTGCTCCATGGGCTGCCCTCCTAGCGGCTGATTGCTGACCCAGGTGCCCTCAAGCCCTGAGAACGACGACCGGACGTGGATCGGGATGTTGTAGCGCCGCGCGTATTCGACACAGCGGTGGAGCAACACCTTCGATCCGGAACTGGCCAGCTCCAGCATGTCCTCGAACGAAATCCAGTCGATCTTACGGGCCTTCTTGACCACCCGCGGGTCGGCCGTGAAAACCCCGTCGACGTCGGTGTAGATCTCGCAGACCTCGGCGTTCAGCGCGGCGGCGAGCGCCACCGCGGTGGTGTCGGAGCCGCCGCGCCCCAGCGTGGTGATGTCCTTGCTGCTCTGGGACACCCCCTGGAAGCCGGCGACGATCGCGATGTTGCCCGCGTCCACGGAACTCTGGATGCGTCCCGGGGTGACGTCGATGATGCGGGCCTTGTTGTGTACGGAGTCGGTGATGACACCGGCCTGACTGCCGGTGAACGATTGTGCTTCGTGACCGAGCGCTTTGATCGCCATGGCCAGCAGGGCCATCGAAATGCGCTCTCCCGACGTCAGCAGCATGTCCAGTTCGCGCCCCTGCGCGACCGGGGACACCTGGCCCGCCAGATCGATCAGCTCGTCCGTCGTATCGCCCATCGCCGAAACCACGACGACCACCTGGTGGCCGCGCTTCTTGGCCTCCACGACCCGCTTGGCGACGCGCTTGACGCCTTCGGCATCGGCAACGGAGGAGCCGCCGTACTTCTGCACGACAAGGCCCACGTGTGCTCGCTCCTCGTTCTCTCACTTCCATGGCCGAAAATCGACCACGGCCGGATAAAGTCTACCGAGCGGCCCCGTCGACCTGCCCGCTCAGCGACCACCCCTGCCCCGAGGAGCGGAGCACACACGGAAACGTGCCCGAAACGTAAGGGATGTCACAGGGCGATGCTTTGATCGGACCGGAAAGCGGGGGAAATCCCCCGAAAGGCGTCACGCCACTCCGAACCGGGATATCCGTCGGCCTGGGGGCAGCCCTCGCACACTCCACCGACGGCCACCGACGGCCCGACCGGACGCCCGGGTCTCGCGAGGGGCACACGCGGAGGGCGGACCGTTCACGGCCCGCCCCCGCCTGCTCGTCGTGCGCGCCGGCCCGACGTGGCGCACTCCGGCGCGTCAGCGCGTCAGCCGCCGATGAACCAGCCGCCGCCGTCCGAGTTCAGCGTCGCGAGTACCACGATCGCCAGCACGATGTCCACGACACCGAGCACCATGCCCGCCTTCGCCATGCCGCTGGGAACGCGCCGGTACGCGACGCCACCCAGGACCAGGGCGATCGTTCCCAGAATGATCCCGGCGAAGAAGAGACCGACAATTCCGCACACCAGGCTGGCCGTTGCCAGTCCACTGCTTTCGCGCCTCGCCAACCCCGTGCTGTGGCCCGCCATGTGATCCTCCCTCAGGTCGGGAAATCGACGTCCCGTCCCGAGTGCCCTCATCGGCGCCGGCTATGCGAGGGGGCCGCCCGGCGGCCGCCGGCAACGCAGGGGCGACCACCGGAAGACAACGCGTGGGCCCGCAGGCGCGAGGGCCTGCGGGCCCACGGGGGCGTGCCGAAGCCTCAGGAGCCGCCGAAGCCTCAGGAGCCGCTGGACCGCAGGCCGAGCGGCGCCGCGATCTCCGCGGCCATCACCCGGCCGGCCTGCCGTTCCAGGTCCCCGTCCTCGGCTTCGCTGTCCGTGTCGAGGCCGTCCAACTCGGCCAGCGGCGTGTCCAGCCGCACGTGGGCCACCAGCGACTGCAACGCGCGCAGCGCGGCGCTCGCCGTGGGCCCCCAGTTCGACAGGTAGGAGAACTGCCACCACCACAGCGCCTCGCTCACCCGGCCCGCGCGGTAGTGCGCCATCCCGTGCCGCAGATCCGAGATGACCTCGGCCAGGTCGTCCGAGAGCCGCGCGGCCACGGGAGTGCTGCGCGGCACGTACGGGTCGAAGACCTCCGAGTAGACGTCGACCGGATCGAGGAGCGCGGCCAACCGTTCCCTCAGCTCGTCCATGTCCGGCTCGGGACCGGTGTCGGGCTCGTAGCGCTCCTCGGGAACGATGTCCTCGTACGCGCCGAGCCGCCCACCCGCGAGCAGCACCTGCGAGACCTGGAGCAGCAGGTAGGGAACGGCGCTGTCCGGGTCGTCGCCCTTGGCCACCTCGGTGACCGCGACGATGAAGCTCTCCACCTGATCGGCGATCTGGACGGCGAAGTCGTCCGGGCCCGGGGCGGCGCGGTGCGGCCCCTCCGCGTGCTGTGGCGTCTGCGATATCGGCGTCGACTCGGACATCACCGGGTCGCCTCCCCAACGGTCGTGGCGTCTGCGGCTGCTCTGTGCCCGTCCGCGCCCGTACGATCCGTACGGGCCGCGTCAGACATCAAGCAGCCGCCTACCCTCGAAGGCGCGTCCCAAGGTGACCTCGTCCGCATACTCCAAGTCTCCCCCGACCGGCAGCCCGCTGGCTAGCCGAGTGACCCGCAAGCCGAGCGAGCCGACCATCCGCGCCAGGTAGGTCGCGGTCGCCTCGCCCTCCAGGTTCGGGTCCGTGGCCAGGATCAGCTCCGTGACCGCGCCGTCGGAGAGGCGGGCGAGCAGTTCACGGATCCGCAGGTCGCCGGGGCCGATCCCGTCGATCGGGCTGATCGCCCCGCCGAGTACGTGGTAGCGGCCCCTGAACTCGCGGGTGCGCTCGATCGCGACCACGTCCTTGGGCTCCTCGACCACGCAGATCACCGAGAGGTCGCGGCGCGGGTCGAGGCAGACCCGGCACCGCTCCTCCTGTGCGACGTTGCCGCACTCGGCGCAGAACCTGACCTTCTCCTTGACCTCGGTCAGCGCCCGTGCGAGGCGCCGGACATCGGTGCTCTCGGCCTGGAGGATGTGGAACGCGATCCGCTGGGCGCTCTTGGGGCCGACGCCGGGCAGCCGGCCCAGTTCGTCGATCAGGTCCTGGACGACGCCTTCGTACATCAGAACGGCAGTCCGGGGAGGCCGCCGCCCCCGCCCAGCCCCTGTGCGAGCGGGCCGAGCTTCTCCTTGGCCAGTTCCTGGGCCGCGTTGTTCGCGTCGCGGACCGCGGCGATCACCAGATCCGCCAAGGTCTCCGTGTCCTCGGGGTCGACCGCGCGCGGGTCGATCACCAGACCCGTCAGCTCGCCCGAGCCGGTGACGGTCGCCTTGACCAGTCCGCCGCCCGCGGAGCCCTCGACGGGCGTCTCGGCCAGCTCCTGCTGCGCCGCGGCAAGATCCTGCTGCATTTTCTGGGCCTGCTGCAACAACTGCTGCATATCGACCCCACCACCGGGGAACACGGCCTCACTCCTGGCTCGTCGACGACGGTTCGCTACCCCTTGAGCCTACGGGCTCGGGCCTCCGCAATCTCACTCGTGCTGAAACTCCTCGATAACGGTCGCCCCCAGTTCCTTGACGATCAACTCATATCCACTGAGCGCCGTCTCGTCGAGGTCCGGGTCGTCGTCCGCGGGCACGTCGTCCTCGACCGCCACGGGCGGCGGCCCGGCCGGCTCGGGCCCCGGCGGCGGCTGCGGCGGCGCGGTCGGCTCGGACGCGGGAACGGGGGCCGCGGCCGGTCGCGGGGCCGAGGGCGCGGGCCTGGGGGCCACGGGCTGCGGTGCGGGCGGAACCGGGCGCCCGCCGCCACCACCGCCACCACCGCCACCACCGCCGCCGGGGTCGACGACCGCCTCGACCCGCCACTGCACGCCCAGCGCCTCGCTCAGGACCTGCCGCAGCACGTCCTCGCTGCCGCCGTTCACGAAGCTGTCCCGTGCCCCCGGCGTCGTGAACCCGAGCCGCAGCACCCCGCCGTCCACGCCGAGCACCTGCGCGTTCTGGCTGAGCAGGATCCAGGTGAAGCGCCGTTTGCCCTTGACGGCGTCCAGCACGGTCGGCCACATCTGCCGCACCCGGTCCTGGTCGGGCCCACCGGCGACGCCGGGCTGAGCGGACTGGGCGGGCCGGGCGGGCGGCGCGGCGGGCGCCGCCGGCGCGGGCGCCGGAGCGTTCGGAACGGGCGCCCGGGACGCGGTCGGCCACGCGCCCGGCCGGGCCCCCGGCTGCGGCCGGGGCTCGGAACGCGGCGGGGGCGGCTGCGGGGGCGCGACCGCGGCCGGCGGCGGCTCGGCGGCCGGGGCGTGGGCCTGCGGCTGCGGCTGTTGCTGCGGCTGCGGTGGTGCCTGCGGCTGCGGTGCGGCCGGCGCGGGGGCCGGAGCGAGCGCCACGCCGCGTTCCAGCCGGTCCAGGCGGCTGAGCAGCGCCTGCTCGTCGCCGTACGCCGCGGGCAGCAGCACCCGGGCGCAGATCAGCTCCAGCTGGAGGCGCGGGGACGTGGCACCCCGCATCTCGGTCAACCCCGCGTTGACCAGGTCCGCCGCCCGGCTCAGCTCCGCCGGGCCCATGGCGCCGGCCTGGCCGCTCATCCGTTCCAGCACGTCCGCGGGCACGTCGATCAGGCCCTTGTCCGCGGCGTCCGGCACGGCCGCGAGGATCAGCAGATCGCGCAGTCTCTCCAGCAGGTCCGTCACGAACCGCCGCGGGTCGTGACCGCCCTCGATCACCCGGTCCACGACCTCGAACGCGGCGGCGCCGTCCCCCGCGGCGAAGGCGTCGACCACCGCGTCGAGCAGCGCGCCGTCGGTGTAGCCGAGCAGCGACGTGGCCATCTCGTACGTGACCCCGTCCGCACCGGCCCCGGCGAGCAGCTGGTCCATGACCGACATGGAGTCCCGCACGGAACCGGCGCCGGCCCGTACCACCAGCGGCAGCACGGCTCCGTCGACCGGGATCGACTCCCGTTCGCACACCTCGCCCAGGTACTCGCGCAGCGTCCCGGGCGGCACGAGCCGGAACGGGTAGTGGTGGGTCCGCGACCTGATGGTGCCGATGACCTTCTCGGGCTCGGTGGTCGCGAAGATGAACTTGAGGTGCTCAGGCGGCTCCTCCACCACCTTCAGCAGGGCGTTGAACCCCGCCGGGGTGACCATGTGCGCCTCGTCGATGATGTAGATCTTGTAGCGGCTGGCCGCGGGCCCGAAGAAGGCCTTCTCCCGCAGCTCCCGCGCGTCGTCGACGCCACCGTGCGAGGCGGCGTCGATCTCGATCACATCGATGGACCCGGGCCCGTTCCGCGCGAGGTCGAGGCACGACCGGCACTCGCCGCAGGGCGTGGGGGTCGGTCCCTGCTCGCAGTTGAGGCAGCGGGCGAGAATGCGCGCACTGGTCGTCTTGCCGCAGCCCCTGGGCCCGCTGAAGAGGTAGGCGTGGTTGACCCGGTTGTTCCGCAGGGCCTGCTGGAGGGGATCGGTGACGTGCTCCTGCCCGATGACCTCGGCGAAGGTCTCGGGTCGGTAACGTCGGTACAGCGCGAGGGAGGACACGACTCCGACGATATAGGCCACCGCTGACAGACGAAGGGCCCCTCACGCACCCGCCAGAGCTCACCTACCCTTGCTGCCTTCCGGCCCTGGGGGGTTTCAGCGAGATAGCGCCGCGTGAGGGGCTGTGCCCCACCCTACCGGACGACTCGGCCTCCCCCGGCCCCCGGGTCCAGTGGTTCGCGACCACGCGACGTTGTCTTGTATCGTGTCCGGCGGAGGATTCGCCTAGAGGCCTAGGGCGCACGCTTGGAAAGCGTGTTGGGTTCACACCCTCACGAGTTCGAATCTCGTATCCTCCGCCAGCTCTCACCGGGCTGACCGAAGGCCCCCGCCGCCATCCACGGCCGGGGGCCTTCGTCGTGCCGTCTCGGTTTCCGTCTCATTCGCCGTGATCGGACCGGCATGGACGCGGGCGTACAACGCCCGCAGCGCCTGCCGAGCGACGCATCCCTGTGCCGTGCTCCGGGCCTCGCGCCCTCCCCAGATCCGGCGGCCCGTCGATCACGGGCCCTGCTCCAGTTGCTCGCGCGGCCGGGTTGGCCACCAGACGTCCGGGTGCCTGACACCCCGTAACGAGGCTCGGCCGGATACCCCTCGGATGGAGCACAGGCACCTGGTCAGCCCGTGGGTAGGCCCTCTTTGGCTTTAAGCGATAGGTGAGGAGAACGATCATGCCCACCAACGACATTGCCCTCGACACACTCCCGCCGGACACCCTCATCGTTGAGAACGGCCAGGTCACCCCGATCGGGAAACAGGTCATCGCGAAGGTGGCCGATGACCTGGTCACCACCTGCCGACAGGCTGGCGCCCCACAGGTCGTGCTCAAAGAACTCCCGGAACTCATCGCCAAGCACACGGCGGAGATCACCGGCCTGCGCACCCATGTCGAGTCCCCGCTACGCACGCTCCTCACCAGCCTTGTCGGTTCCGAGTGTCTGGAGCGACGCCCCGGCCGCGATCCGCTGACCGGCAACCGTACGGACGGCCAGTCGGATACCGACGACACCTGGCCCGACCGCCTGCCCTGCACCCAGCAGCACGGTCACAGCGACGACCACAGTGACGCCCTTGGTCGGACCTGGCAGAAGGGGGAGGTTACGGCATGAAGATTTTCACCCGTGAGCGCCTCCAGCCCGTGTCACTCTGCCTGCGCCAAGGTGACGCCCAACAGACGATGGCCATCATGCTGCGCCGTGACGGCAACCGTTTCACCGCCACTTACGATGCCGAGCAGGTGTCTCTCGACGTGGCAGTCACGCTCACGCGCGTCCACCTCTCCTCCGAGAGCATCACCATCTTCGATGTGGTCCTCGAAGGTCACGACCCAGACCTTACGAGCTTGTACCGCGCTGCCTCAAAACTGCTGCTGAACGTGGAGATCACCAGCGGGCCGCGGATCACCGAACCCGTTGTGAAGGTGCTCAGCCACGACCCGACGCAGGCGGTGTACTTCGTCCCGGAAGGCTGGAACCTGTCCGACGCTCTCACCAGGCTGCCCGCCGCGTTCGCCTCCGCCCGGCCCGAGGTGGCCCGCCACGTCGAACGAATCGAGCAGGCGAAGAAGGAATCCGACAGGGAGATCCACCATGCCCTCGACGTGTTGGCCATGCTGATCCTGGAGACTGACGACCCGGACGGCGTCTACGAAGAGGTGCTACAACTACTCAGCCCGCCCAGCACCGAGACACGGGCAGGGGGTGAGGCGGGGACTACCTCCCCGCCTCACCCCCTGCGCTCATGCCCTCACCGGTAAGGCGCTTCCAGGCCACGGGCCCGCAGACGCTCGCGCACCTGCTCGTCGCGGTGCTACCGAAGCAACTAAAGCAACTCTTTGCGGACGCTGATGGGGCGCTGGCCGCCCGTCTCGCGCGTACCTCGGCGCAGAGGCCGCTGACTCAGCGCGGAGACCTTGGTGATCGCTGGCACTGGATGCCGACGAACCGGCCGGCCACCGTTCCCGTGTCCATCGGCGGAGCTCGCGCCCCACCACGGTCAGCCGGCAGGCGGCATGCTCTCCACCGCTGCGACGCAGCGGAAGCCGGTGTCGTCGTCCCGCATGCTCCCGGACGCGTCGTTGAACGAGGCCGGCGCGGCGCGTTCGAAGGGGCTCGTGAAGGCGCTGCCCTTCAGTTGGTAGCGCCCGGGACGGGACTCGGTGGCGCACCATTCCCAGACGTTGCCGCACAGGTCGAAGACGCCCGTCGGGCTCACCCCGCTCTGGTAGCGGCTGACCGCGGTGGTGTGCCCTATCCCGGATTCGCGGACGTTGCATTTGGCGGCGGTCGCGGAGTCGCCCCACGGATACGCGTTGCCCCGGGGGCCGCGAGCGGCCTTCTCCCACTGCCGGCTGGTCGGCAGCGACTTGCCCGCCCAGGCGGCGTAGGCGGCGGCCTCGTGCCAGGTCACCCACACCACGGGGTGGTCGTGGACGCTGTCCGGACATCGGCTGTCGCCGCCCCAGTGCCGGGGCGGCGCCGCGCCGGCGTCCTGGACGTACCGGGCGTAGTCGGCGTTCGTGGTGGGGAAGACGTCGATCCAGAAAGCGGGGAGCCACTGGGCCTCGTTGTCCGGGCCGGAGAGATAGATGCCCTCGTCGACCAGCACCATCAGCTTGCTGTCCACGGGATGGCGCCGGTACTGGCGAACGTCGGCCGCGAGTAACGTCTCCGTGCGCGGATCCTCGCCGGATGCGGCCTGCTCGGTGATCAGCGTGGCGAACCGCTCCTGAATCTCCGTTCCGGCGACGGACAAGAGGGTGTCCAGCGCGGCCTGGGTGCCCTGACGCGGGACGATGCCGGGACCGCGCTTCTCCCACTTGGAGACCATGCGGTCGCTCACACCGATCCGCGCGGCGAACGCCCGGACCGTCATGCGGTGCGCGAGTCGTAGCGCCTTCGTCTCTCGTCCGGTCCAGCGGACCACCCCCATGGCAAGGCTCCTAGACAGGGTCGCCCGGCAGGCTCAGGTACGCGTCGCGCAGCGACGCCAGCACCGGGTGCTCGGCCGACAACGCGGTGTCGTCGATGGCCGCGATCGCCCGGACGCCGATGCTGGTGTTGGTGGCGAACGCGGCCCGCATCGCGCGTGCCTCGTCCAACGGCACGGGCGACGTCGTATGGGCATGGTGCTGCTGGAGCAAGGCCATGGTGACGCCCGGCAGGACCTCGCCCTTGGGCCAGACGACGGCGCCGTCGGCGTCGATGAACCCGACGTTCCAGGTGCCGCCCTCGGACACGAGGCCGTCGGGCCCGGCGAACAGCGCGTCGTCGAAGCCCGACAGTTGCGCGGCGCGCCTGGCGTGCAGGGCCCCGAACAGGCCGAGGTGCTTGACGGCGGGCAGATCACGCACGTACGGCACGGTTTTCACGCGCAGTGGCGGCAGCGGCATCGGGCCGGTGGGGCGCGTGGTCACCAGGATGTGCGGGGTGGCCGGCGATGACGGGTGCCCCATGTCCAGGGCCGGGTCGAAGACGCTCACCCGGACCACGAACGATCCGTCCTGCCCGTTCACGGCACGGCGCACGTACTCCCGTACGCGGTCGGTGTCGAGCTGGGCGTCGAACACGGCCCGGCAGTCCCGTTCGAGCCGCTCCAGGTGCAGGGCAAGACCGCGTACCCGCTGGTCGTCCACGCGCATCGAGGTGAAGTGCCCATAGTTGGTCAGCGCCAGGGCCTTCAGGGACTCGGGATTGGCGGGGCGTCCGTTCAGTTCCATCACACGGGTCAGTGTGGCAGCGGGTGCTTGGGCACCCGACCCCGCAGACTGCGAATTGACGCGGAAGTTCAGCAGAAGTTCCGCAGCCACCGCCCTCTTCGTCCGGAGGCAGGGGCGAGTTCGGCCGCGGAGCCGCAGACCCAGCCTTGCCGGCGCGACCGAAGTTCGGCAGAAGTTCCTTCCCTGAGCGGCACCTCCACCGTTTTTCTTGTCACGACGCCGCTACCGAACGTCGCCACCAGCCTCAATCCGGACCCGGCGCGCAACGCCGAGAAGGAGAACCGTGGAGAACCACCCCGACATGACGACCGACGACGTGAAACCCGCTGTGCCAGCGCAGCAGCTGCGGGACGAGATGGTCAGGCAGCTCGTCGACATGGGAGCCCTCCGGAACAGCCGCGCCGTGGCCGCCTTCCAGAAGGTCCCGCGCCATCTCGCCACCCCCGACCAAGACGTGGCGACGACCTACCGCGTGGAACACGCTGTGATCACGAAGACGGACACCGACGGCGTTCAGCTCAGTTCGGTGTCCGCGCCCCGCATCCAGGCCATGCAGATCGAGCAGGGTGACATCCATCCGGGCATGCGCGTTCTGGAGATCGGCTCCGGGGGCGTCAACGCCGCATACCTGGCTGAGATCGTCGGGGAGAACGGTCTGGTGGTCACCGCCGACATCGACCCGGAGGTGACCGGGCGCGCGGAGAAGTTCCTGCACGAGACCGGCTACGAGGGCCGGGTCCGCGTCCTCACGGGGGACGGCGAAGCGGGAGTACCGGAGCACGCCCCGTACGACCGCGTCATCGTCACGGTGCAGGCCGCCGACATCCCTCCCGCGTGGCGGGACCAGCTCGTGGAGGGGGGCCGGCTCGTCGTCCCGCTGCGGATGCGCGGCATGACGCGCACGGTGGCGTTCGTCCGCCGCGGGCACCGGCTGGTCAGCGACGGGTTCGAGCTGTGCGGCTTCGTCCCCATGCAGGGAGCCGGTGAGAACCGGGTCCGCCTGGTGCTGATGCACGACGTCGAGGGCGAGGAGGTCGGTCTGCGGCTGGACGGTCACCCGGAGCCCGACGCCGGGGCCCTGCGCGCCGCCCTGAACACTCCGCGCGTCGAGACGTGGTCCGGGGTGACGCTGGCGGGCGACGAGTCGAACGAACACCTCGACCTGTGGTTGACCACCGTCTTCGACAACCTCCCGCTTCTCACCGGCAAGCCTGCGGCCCGTGCCCGGGGGCTGGTCGCGTCGATCTCCCCGCACGGCATCCCCACGCTCGTCGAGGGCGACAGCTTCGCCTACCGGACGGTCCGGCCGACCGACGACCCCGACCGGTTCGAGCTCGGCGTCATCGCTCATGGCCCCCGTGCGCACGCGGTCGGCGACGCGATGGTCGAGCAGATCCAGGTCTGGGGCCGCGAGCAGCGCGGCAACCGCGCCCGCATCGGGGTCTATCCGGCGGACACGCCGGACGACCAGCTACCCGCGGGCCGCGTCATCGACCGGCCGCACACGCGGATCACGATCACCTGGCCGTAGCGCCGATGGCACCACGGGCCGGGCAGCAAGGGCACAGCCACCACCACATTCACAGGAGGAACGAGATGGCACCGCAGACCAGCGCAACCCTCAAGACCGGCATCGAGTACGCGCCCGAAGCCGGCTCGGATTTCGACCTCGACATCGAGATCCTCGCTTCCGCGCCGGTCGTGGCCGGCCTGCTCAACGACACCGGCGACGGCTGCACCTCCACCTGCCAGTCCGCTTGTTCCAACAGCACCTGCATCGGCGGCTGATCAAGCGGCACGGGGTCCGGGGCGGTACCCAGAGGCCGCCCCGGATCCGGCATCACACCGCGACGAGGAAGGAGGCATAGCGATGTACCACGCCGTTGACGCCGCGCTCATCAGAACCGCGGCCCATCCGCTGGCGGCAGAGCCGCCCTCCTGGCCGGACGTGGACGGCGACAGCGCCGCCGACGTTCACCGCTGGCGGAAGTGGATGGGACGCATCTGGTCCGACGACACCACGGCGGCGGCCATCGAGGTCGCCAGCCCTCGGCTGGCGGAAGCCGTGCGCGGCGTGCTCGCCGGCCACATCCAACGGCCCCGTACGGTGCGACGCGCCGTCGTGTCCCTGGTCCGCTACCTCCTGCGAATGCGGCACCGCGCCACTCCCTTCGGCCTGTTCGCGGGAGCCGCGCCCTTACGCCTTGGCGACACCGTGGAAGTCCGTTGGGGAACGCGGCACCGCGTCACCGCCCGCGCGGACGCGAAGTGGCTGAACGACGCCGTCACCGCCCTGGAGACCACCCCCGGCCTGCTGCGGCTCCTGCCCGTCATGGCCGACCCCACCCGCGTCATCCGGGGCACCAAGGTCGTCGTGCCGCACCAGCCCGGTGTGGACGGGCCCGTGGAAGTGGTCCTGCGGCGCACCCCAGCCGTCGAGACCGTGCTCGATCTCGCCCGCACCCCCATCACAGTCGCGGACATCGTGGACAAGCTGCGGGCCGACTACCCCGACACCCCCACCACCGTGATCGAGGACATGCTGCGCCACCTCGTCGCGCACCGCGTTCTCCTCACCAGCCTGCGGGCGCCCATGACCACCGACGACGCCCTCGGCCACGTTGTATCCCAGCTCATCGCCCTCGGCGCGGACGCCATCCCCGAGGCCGCATCCACCATCGGGCAACTTCACGGGATCCACCGGCGCCTCACCCGCCACGACGCCGCACCGGCCGACGAGCAGCGGACCATCCGCGCCGAGGCGACCCAACGCATGACGGCCGTGACCGGGGCGACCGACCGGGTACTCGCAGTGAACCTGCGCCCGGACTGCGACATCGCTCTCCCCACGGAGGTCGCCCGTGAGGCGGAGCGCGCCCTGAAAGTCATGGCAGGCATCTCGCCGTTCCCGAACGGGCCCGTGGCCTGGCAGGACTACCGCGCCCGCTTCCTGGAGCGGTACAGCATGGGCGCCCTGGTCCCGCTACGCGATCTCACCGACCCCGACATCGGCCTGGGCTTCCCGGCCGGCTACCGGGACTCCGCCCTGAGCCGGCCCGTTCTGGCGACCACCCGCCGGGACGAACACCTCCTCGCCCTCGCCCAGGACGCCGCAGTGAATGGCGTTCGGGAGGTCGTCCTTGCGGAAGAGGACTTCGCCGCGCTCGCGGTTGGCGATGTCTCCCAGGTGCCCGCGCACGTCGAGCTGTGCTTCACGGTTCTAGCGACATCCCAGGCCGCCTTGCAGCAGGGCCGCTTCAAACTGTCCCTCGCGGGCCTGTCGCTGGCGGCGGGAACGACAACTGGACGCTTCCTGGCAACGCTGGAGGACGCCGACCGGCAGCGGGCGCTGGCCGCGTACGCCGTCTTGCCCACTCTGGACGCGGGCGCCGACCGGGCTCAAGTCTCCAGTCCACCGCTGCGGTTGCGCACCCAGAACGTCAGCCGGGCCCCCGCCGTCGTACCGCACCTGCTCTCCCTGGGCGAGCACAACCCGGCCGCCACACTCCACTTGGACGATCTCGCCGTCGGCGCGGACTCCCAACGCCTCTACCTGGTATCGCTCGCCACCGGCAGGCGCGTCGAGCCGTCGGTGCTGAACGCCGTGGAACTCACCAACGCCACACACCCCTTGGTCCGCTTCGTGACCGAGGTCCACCGCTCGCACGTCGCCGTGCTGGCCCCGTTCGCCTGGGGAGCCGCCGCTCGCCTGCCCTTCCTGCCCGAGATCCGCGTCGGCCGCACGATCCTGTCCCCGGCCTGCTGGCGGTTGAAGAAGCGCGACTTGGGCGCGCACGATGGCACTGGTTGGATACGCCGACTCATGGACTGGCGCTGCCGCTACGGGGTGCCCCGCACGGTCTTCGTCGGCTCCGACGACCAGCGCCTGCGCCTCGACCTCGACGACCCCACGCACCTGCGAATGCTCCATATCGAGGTGGAACGCACCGACACGGTCACTGTGCACGAGGCACCGGAGGAGGACGCCTACGGCTGGCTCGGCCGCGCACACGAGATCACCATGCCGTTCGCCTCCACCCTCCCGCCCGCCACCCCACTTCCGTTCCACGGAACGGTGGTTCGCCGTCACTCCGGTCGCCTGCCCGGCACCTCCCCATGGGCCTATCTGAAGCTCTACAGCCATCCCGAGCGCGCCGCGGAGATCCTGACCACGCACCTGCCCACGTTGTTCGAACAGTGGGAGGACGGCGCACCGCCATGGTGGTTCACCCGCTACAGCGATTCGGGCACCCACCTCCGTCTCCGGCTCAAGCTGCCCGGCCCGCACGCCTTCGGCGACACCGCCCAGCGCGTCGGGACCTGGGCGGCGGTGCTCCGCGACGACGGACTGATCAGTCGCGTCCAGTGGGACACCGACGAGCCCGAGACCGGCCGTTACGGAACGGGACACGTCCTCGACGCCGCCGAGCACTTCTTCGCCGCGGACTCCGCCGCCGCAACCGCGCAGCTGGCTCTCGTCATCCAGGCCGACTTGCGCCCGGCCGTCACCGCGGCCAGCTTCGTGGACATCGCGGCGGCCTTCACCGGCAACCCGGCCACCGGCCACCGCTGGCTGGTGGAAAACCTGCTGAAGTCGGAAGGCACCGCGCCCGCCCGCGACTTACAGCACCGGGCGATACACCTGTCCGCCCCGGACACCGACCTCGCCACGCTGCACTCACTGCCCGGAGGCGACCGCGTCGCCGCAACCTGGGCCCGCCGCAGGACTGCCCTGGAGCAGTACCGCACCGCCCTCACCCACGAGGGCAACGCCGATCCACTCGCCGTCCTGCCCTCCCTCCTGCACATGCACCACAACCGCGCCGCAGGCATCGACCCCGACGGCGAGGCCACCTGCCGCCGCCTGGCGCGCACCGCCGCGCTGTCCTGGACCGCACGACACCAAGGAGCACCGAGGTGACGACCGCCTCGCCGTTGAACGCCACCCGGCAGTCGCTCGCCCACGGCCCACTCGGTGCCGCCCTGCTCCATATCGAACGGGCCCACCATGGCACCGGGTCCTGGCACGCCGTGCACACCCAGCTCGCCACCATCGGCCCCCTCATCGAAGGCACCGAGGCGAGCCTCTTCCTCGGCGCACCCGCGATGACCTACGTCCTGCACCTGGCAGCCGCCGACAGCGACCGATACGCCGGCGCCCTCCAGACCCTGGACACGATCGTCGCCGCGCACACCCGTCGTCGACTGGACGCCGCCCACGCGCGCATTGACGACGGGGCCCAGACCAGCTTCGCCGAGTACGACTTACTACGCGGACTGACCGGACTCGGCGCCCTCCTGCTGCGCCGCGCCCCCGAAAGCAATGCGATGAAGGGCGTACTGGAGTACCTGGTACGCCTCACCGAGCCGATCACCGGACCCGACGGGGACACCCTGCCGGGCTGGTGGGTCTGGCACGGCCCCACACACCTCGACGCACCCACCCCCGGCGGCCACGCCAACGCCGGCCTGGCCCACGGCATCGTCGGCCCGCTCGCACTCCTCGCGCTCGCCGCACGGCGCGGCATCACCGTGCCCGGCCACCACGATGCCGTGCTCCGGATCTGCCGCTGGCTGGACCGGATACGCCAGAGCGATCACCACGGAATCCGCTGGCCACGATGGGTCACCGCGACCACCACAGTCCCGGCCCACCCGGCCACCCCGTCCTGGTGCTACGGCACCCCCGGCCTGGCCCGCGCCCAGCAACTCGCAGCCATCGCGCTCGGAGAACCCCACCGGCAACGCATGGCCGAGCGGGCACTCCTCGCATGCCTCTCCGATCCACTCCAACTCGACCGACTTACCAACCGCGGCCTGTGCCACGGCATCGGTGGCCTGCTCCGCACGGCCCAACGCGTCGCCCAGGACGCGGAGGACCCCGCCGTATTCACGTCCCATCTCCCCGAACTCCGCGCACGCTTCATCGCCCTCCACCCTCCGGAAGAAGACGGACTTCTCGAGGGGACGGCAGGAGCAGCCCTGGCATTCCAGAGCGCCGAAGCGGACTCCGAGCCCGCCACTGACTGGGATGCCTGCCTGCTCCTGTGCTGAGGAGATGACGAAGTGGACCACAAGGACGCCTCCACGATGGAAGACGCCATCCTGTCCGTCCTGACCGGAACGCCGGTGGGCGAAGCCGCCCCCAGGGCGGGCGTCTCCCCGACCCGGCTCGCCGAGATGGCTGACCGCTACCGCAGCGCGGGCCTGGCCGCGCTCGATACCCAGCCTGCGGGCTGGCAACAGGTGAACATCGAGTTCGCCGACTACCCCACCGCGGAACATGCCTTTCGTGATTCCCTCTTGCCGTCCCTGCGTACCGGCCCGGTCGGAGCTTGGTGGTTCGTGCGCAAGTACCCCTGCTGGCGCCTACGCGTCCAGCCGGACACGGACGCGCGGAGCGAGGACACCGTCAGAAACATCGCCGAAGCTCTCGACCACGCAGCATCCCGAGGCGTTGTCGAACGATGGTGGCCCTCCCTGTACGAGCCTGAGACGGTCGCGTTCGGCGGCCCGTACGGCATGACGCTCGCGCACGCGTTGTTCCATACAGACAGCGTCGGAGTTCTCGACTACCACCAGCAGGCGACAGACGGCAGCGGCGATCTCCTGGGACCTAAAGAGACGTCTTTTCTTCTCATCACCACGCTCCTGCGCGCCGCCGAACTGGAGGGGGGCGAACAGGGAGACATCTGGGGTCGAGTCGAAGCAAGCCGACCACTACCCCCTGACGTGCCTCGCAACCAAATCGGTCGCATGGCGCACCCACTGCGACGCCTCCTCACCCTCGACACCGACGCGCTTCTCTCCGACGGTCCCCTGACGCCACTGCGAACCTGGTTCACCGATGTGCGGAGCACCGGACGAGCCCTCGGAAACGCCGCCCACGCCGGCAAACTTGACCTCGGGCTGCGCAGCATCCTGGCCAGGCACATCCTCTTCCACTGGAACCGCATGGGCTTCACCACCCGCCAACAGTCCATCTGGGCACGCGCCGCGCGCGAGGCGATCCTCGGCCGCTGACCGAAGGGGCTCCATCCCGCGGGCACGTCGTACACATGCACCGTCAAGCACGCCCGCAGCGCCAATGACAGGGCAGGGGCCGACCGACCAGTCGCCACCCTTTGGGGCCCGCATCCGCTTCGACATGCCCCAGCACAAGGGCCGGAACGAGGGCTCGCACCCGAACCATGCCGACCCACGAGCAGCGCTGCGGGGTGAATTCCCAGAGGCGCTCAACATCTAGGTCAGCAGGGCCCGCGCTTTCGGGCCGATCAACCAAGCAAATCATTTCCAGACTGCGCCTTCAGCCAAGCCTCGATAAGCATCGACGCCTCCCTCTCCTCATCCGCAGACCGTTCCAGATCCTCTTCCCATTTCACGTCGCGAAACAAACCTCGTTGTCGCCATTCACTCAGGGGCGCTTCGAGGTCCTCACCATTAGCCTCCTCAACAACACGCCTTGCTGCGCTATAGACCAGTCGCAACTCGGAGCCGACAACATGGTAATCGTCGTGCACCGGAAGCGTCTGATCATGTAGGGGCAAATCTCTATCCACCTCGACATATCCGAGATAACTGGCAACTGCCTCACTCATCACCTCGTGCAGATCTGACGCCTGCTCCTGACTGAGCCCAGAAACAGTAGAGACAGCGAGGTTGCAGGACCTGATGAGGGTGGTGAGACCCGGCACCGTAAAGGACTTCCAGAGCGCGGGGTCCCGAGCAAGGAAATGCGCAGCGAGGTCAGAAGCCGAAGCACCGTCATTGCCGAAGATCAGACTTGCAACGGCCACACCCAGATCACGTCGATACTCGGGAACAACCCGCGAGACCTGGGTCAACACGTCTCGGTCGACCTGCCCCGGCAGCACCTTATCTTCATCAAATAGCAGAGCGATGCTCTTGCCGCTCACACTTCCCCTTTCCCGTGCTTGATCCTCATTGACCTGCGATAGCCGCGACATCGACAACTCGTTACGAAAGTCTGCCGATGCCAAACCAGATGGCACTGGAAAAATAGAGTTCTTCGCATACTCAAACTCAGCCTGCGCCGGCGTCTCCGGCTGCCCGAACACAAGCGCGGAGATCCGAATGCATCCCCCTTCAGAGACCGACGCAACGGATCCAATACCCGAAAACATTAGGGGCTCCCGGGCAGCTTCATGGAGCGTTGTAGTCGCTGTCGAAGTCGTCAGCCAACGCGGGTCGAAGGTGATAATCACCCTCCTTGCCCCGATTCGAAAAACGAGGTGGGGATCCCTAGTTAGGACTCCAGTCGGCTCCTTCAGCGGAACCTCGGGCGGGTTACTGCAGCGCATAGCGCTTTCAAAGGAGATCAGGAGGCCACGATGCACCCTCTCTGCCGTACGTTCGCAGAGCGTTACCGCCTCCGCATCCCATGTCTCAAATAAGGGGCGAACGATTCGAACGAACTCCCCCGGCGCCATACCCTGCCCCCTGAACGGCTTCGTGCTGTCGAGTCCGGCCCTCCTTGCCGCAGCCGCCACCGCGTCGCTCTGTGTAAGCATCGCCATCCGCGGCAGATTGACCAAGTCAACACTAGAGAACCGGGCCCGCCAAATCTGTGACGACCTGCGCAATTCCTCGGCGAGGTCCTGGTCCGTAGCCTCGGCTATCGACGGTGGATTCGTCATCGTGATGTTCACGTCGCCGTGGATCGCCCCTGCCTGGATAGCTGGGCCCGTCACCTGTCCGGAGATCTCGTTCCTGACACTGGACGGCTCCGGAGAGGCGCCCTCTCCACTCCCTACTTGCCCCACCTGTTCCTCCCCCTCATGCTCACCCCATGTGATCAGCCCTTAGAGGGGCAGTAAACACCATCTGCCCTACCCGTGAGGAGCATTCAAAGCAATCCGCAAGCTATCGGGACTGACAGTCAGGCAAGGCTGCTCGTAGTGGCTACGGAGAAACAGTCTTCCCTCTCAGGGCCGAGTGCAGACGAAGCCTTGGGAGCCTCTCGCCGAGCGCACGACGCAGGGACAGCCAGCAGCGCTGGTCTCAGTTCTGGTCTCATTCGCCCCCTCCGGGGCTGTCCGGACGCGGTCAGCCTGGTCACTCCGACGCACGTCAGGACGCCGACAGCCTCTGCCGGACGCCCATACGAACAGTTGGAAAGCGTGTTGGGTTCACACCCTCACGAGTTCGAATCTCGTATCCTCCGCCCAGCTCTCACCGGGCTGACCGAAGGCCCCGCGCCGCCTCCACGGCCGGGGCCTTCGTTGTGCCTCAGCCCCAGTTGCCCTGGTTTTTGTCCACAGCGGGTGCGGCCAGGGCTCTCCAGACGGTGTCCGCGATCTTCTGGGCCACGTCCTTGAGCATCGCGTCGGGCTCATGGAGATACCTCGCCCGCATGCGCGCGGGAGTGCCCGGTTCCCATCCCATGATCTGGTCGATCACGCGGTCCGGGACGCCGAGCAGCATCAGCACAGTGGCTGAGGTGTGCCGAGCGTCATGCAGGCGAGCTGCCCGCACGCTCGCGTCCGTGAGTAGCTGCTTCCAGTCGTGGTAGTTCGTGTTCGGGCTCAGCGGGCCACCGAGACGCTTGTTGAACACGTAGTCCGACACGACCCACAGGTCACCGGCCGCCTGGCGCTGGCGCGCCTGCGCATCGGCGTGCTTGCGGAGCATGTGGGCCTCCAGGGGCGCTGAATGACTGATTGCCCAGCGACCTGACTCCGCCGAACCCCGGGCACATCAGGGACTCCACAAATCTCGGTACGGCTCAGTCATCGTCCTCAGCCAGGGCGACCCAACCGCGCCGAACATCGCCGACCCGCTGTGCTGGCTCGACCTCCAGTACGCCGGACGCAACACGCTCGCCGGTGAGATCGTCATCCTCCTCTGGTACTTGCTCGACATGGGCGGATGGCCTGTGCCGACCTACCAGCCCGACGTGTAGGCCCGCACGCTGCCGCTGCACCTGCCCCCGATCACCACCCCGCGCCTCGAACACGTCGACCACGACGAGCGCCACCGCCGACTCGAAGTCACTTACACCTGGACGGTCAGCGCCGGACGCCAGGCAGCGATCGGCCGTCTGCTGCTACGCATCCGAGCCGACCTCGGCCCAGCGGCCGGCCTGAGCCCAGACCGATTCCTTGCCCAGATCCGCCACTTCCTGGCGCTTCGGATCCTCGGTGTCATTCCGCCTTCCCGCCTCACCGGCCACGACCTGCTCCTGCTGTTGGCAAAGCTCCCCGAGGCCCACGACCCCGAAGCCGCCAACGAGACCTTCACCCGAACCCAGCCCGCGCCCGCCACCGGCCCCGACGATGACCGCGCTCACGCCGCTTGAACTGCCCATCGCCGCCCTCCCCCTACAGGGCAGGGTCGCCCTGGTCACCAGCGGAGCCACCGGGATCGGCGCCGCAATCAGCCGAGCCCTGGCCGCCGCCGGAGCCTCCGTCGCCGTCAACCACCTCGCACAGATCCACCAGGCCCGCGCCGTCCTCGGCGACGTCCGCCGCGAGAGCCGCACGGGAATCGAGGTCAGCGCCGACCTCACCGACCCGAACGCCGTCGCCGCGATGACCAGCCAGGTCGAATCCGAGCTCGGCCCGATCGACATCCTCGTCAACAACGCCGGCACCTACCCCCGCACCCCTTGGGAGGACCTCGGCGAAGCGGAATGGGACGGCGCCATCGAGTCCAACCTCACCATCCACTACCTCACCTGCCGGGACCGCACCGGCCCCGAGTTCAGCCAGGGAGGCCGAGGCGAGTACTTCCTGGAGGACATCCCCCTAAACACCGAAGCCCTCGACGCGATCAACCTCCCGCCCCAGGAGATCGCCTCCGTCCTCCGCGAAGCCGTCGAGCGCGGGGAACTTCTGGCAACCAGGTAACAGGCGAACGCAGTCGTCGGGCATCTCTGGGTGTCCGACGACGTCAGTCGAGAGCTGCGCGGACCACGAGGCTGAGCGTCAACGTATAGGCGACGCGCTGTCCCTCGACAACGGCCGTGACACGGCCGCCGCCAGACTTCCCCCGGGCAATATTCAGACAGAAAGGACGAGTCGGATACTGCTCGAACCAGCAGATCGGTACTCGAACTGGCCGATGTTTCCGCGAGCACCTGGGTGTAGCCAGGTAGCCACCAAAGGTCAGCACGACCTGTTGCCTGATGGATCCATCATGGCGATCATGACCGGATTCATCCGCCGACAACTTGCGACGTTTGCCCTGTGACCGACTTCCACACATCCTGAAAGGCTTTCTACAGACGGCAGTTGGAGGAGTAAGCCTTGAAACAGCCAGTGCTGCGCGCAGATGATCCGCAGGTTGTCAGGCATACGCGTGACCTGGTCGAGTTCCTGCGGGAATTCGTACGCAGTTCCTACAAGCCGGTGCGTGACTGTTCGAAGTACAAGCAGGTGCTCTGGCTTGCCGAATGCCCCGACGAGCTCGTTCCCGCGAAGCTGGCAGCCAGCGGGGTGCTGTTCAAGGTCAAGCACTATCCGGTACGACCCGCGCCGACAGTTCCCGACGTGTTGCAGGGCTGGATCGAGCCGCAAGACGTGGCCTCCGCAACAGCCGGGGACCCTCATTTGGCTGACGTCGGGCCCGGCCGCGGTTATGCGGAAGACGAGGACGGCAACACCTACGAGACCGACGAGATCGCCAGGGAAGACGCCCTGGAGGTACTGAGCGCCTACAGCCGCTGGCTTCCCGAGTGGAGGCGCTGGGCCCAGCGTGAGCAGGCGGAAGAGCCGTACCGGCAGCTACACCGCCGCCTCTACCGCATGGCGACCCAGATCCAGCGGGAGGGAGAGGTCTTCGAGGCAGTCCTGAGTACCGGACTGTTGTCCTTGGACCGTGGGAGCAAGAGGGAGCGGGTGCACAGGCATGTTCTGACGGTCCCCTTGGTGCTGGCTGTGGACCCGGTGACGATTCACATCACAGTCTCGCTGTCGGACGGTGACAGCCCGAGGCTGGAGGACGGGGACTTCCTGGACGAGTCCCACGGCTACACGGCACAGTTGCTCAACGCGCTGCGGTCCCGGGTCGAGGAAGACACCTTCCACCCTCTGTCCACGGATGCCCTGGAGGTGCTGCGTTCTTGGTGCGAGCGGGCTTTCGGCATGGAGCACGCGGCCCGCTTCGACGATTCCTGGAGCCGCCCGGACGAGACTTCCCCCGCCGAGCCCAGCGTCTCGTTCACGCCGGCGATCGTGCTGCGCGAGCGCGGCCAAGGGGCGCTGGTCACGTTCTACGACGGCATCGCCCGCCGATTGGCTCGACCGGGCGCTGTGAGCCCTCTCGGGCTCGCGCAGTTGCTGTTCCAGATCGAGCCTGAGGAGCGGACGGGCTGGGCGGCTGGAGGGGCGGGAGGTTTCGAGGCCGCGCTCGGACCAGATCCGTTGTTCCCGCTCCCGGTCAACCGAGCACAGCGCGAAGTGCTGAGCCGGTTGCAGAAGGACACTGGTGTCGTGGTCCAGGGACCGCCCGGGACCGGCAAGACCCACACCATCGCCAACCTGATCTCGGCACTTCTGGCCGACGGCAAGCGGGTCCTGGTGACCAGCGAGAAGGCACAGGCGCTGAGGGTATTGCGCGACAAGATCCCACAAAAGCTGCGCCAACTCTGCGTCCTGCAGGGAGATTTCAGGTACGAGGGTGGCGACGAACTCGGGCAGTCCGTCCGGTCCCTGTCCTATCTCAGTGCCTCGGTGACAACCGATCAGCTCGCCGAACGCATTGAGGGGCACCAGCAGGACCGGTCGGACCTGGAGAAACTGCAGGTCGAACTGCGCGCGGACCTGCGTGACCTGCGGGAGGCCGAGTGGGTTGAGCACCTCGAGTCCGCAGTGGCACCGGGGTACTCCGGGCGGCTCGCAGAGATCGTTGCACTGGTCTCCGGGCAAGAGGCGTCCTACGAGTGGCTTCCCGAGCTGCCAGCGGCTGCATCTACTCGTCCACCGATCACGGCCGAAGAAGCCCAGCGGCTCCTCGGACTCGTGGGACGTCACGGTTTCGAGGTGCTCACTTCGCGTGCCTTCCTGTGTCCTGCCCCCGAATCCCTGCCTGCTCCGGCCCGGTTCGAAGAACTCGTGCGAAGTCTGCAGGCCGCTCTGGAGGTGTCAGGGAGCGCGCCCTCGGAAGCGTCGCTGACGATGGCGGAACGAGGAGAGAAATTGATCGACACCGTCATCAGGCTCCTCGACACCGCTGAGCGAGCGCTCCAGCAGGAGGGGCTGCCAGCCGATCCGGTGACGTGGCCGCAGGACCATTGGGAGACCACCGCGCTGGTCGACGGCATGTCTGACAAGCGTCAGCAGCTATGGGAAGGGGTGCGCCGCCACTCCGCCCGCGCCAAGGAGAAACGTGACCAACTGCTCAGCATGCCTCTGATGGAGGTCGTGCTGCCGCAGGTATCGCAGACCGAAGAGCCGCACCAGCGGGCGGCTGCCCGCGAGTTCGCGCAGTATCTGAGGACAAACGGCCAGCCGAGCAGATGGGCGCTGAAGAAGCCCTTCCACAAGCAGGCTCGTCCCCTGCTGGAGAACTGCCGCGTCGACGGCCGCGTCCCGCGGACGGCCGAAGAGGTGGAGGCCGTGGTCGTGCACCTCGAACTGCGGGAGTGCGCGCGACAGCTCCAAGAGCGCTGGAAGGCCTTCCCTTTTCCAAAGGTTGAGGGCGACTCAGAGGTGCTCCTGTCCGAGTTGTTGGACCGCTACACGCTGTTGCAGGCGGTGGACTCGTTCACCGGGGCGGCGCGTTCCGTGCACGACGCTCTGGTAAAGGCCGGGGTGAAGGGGCTCATGGTGCGGTCCCCGGAACAGTGGAACGAGGTACGCCAGACGGCCGAGCGCGCGCGGCTAGTGCTGTCAGCCAGGCTGGCGGAATGTGAACTCGCTTCCTTGATCGAGTCGCTTCCCAACCCGAGCGGCGCCGATGTACCCGAGTTGGCCGAGGTCCACCGAGCAGCGTCGAACCGTGACGCAACCGCGTACGCCCGGGCGATCGACGCCGTCGGAGCTGCCTACCTGCGGGAAGCCGACCGGAGGCAGGCGTACGAGCTGCTCACACATTTGCAGGAGGGACTGCCCGAACTCGGGCGCGCGTTCGCCACGTCGCCCACCGACCCGCAGTGGCAAGGCCGGTTCGCGGCGCTTGACCAGGCGTGGTCCTGGCAGCTGGCGAAGCGCTTCATGGACCGCATGCTGTCTCCGGGGCGAGAGCCGCAGCTCGAACGCGAGCTCGCAGAGGTCGAAGCGCAGCTCAAGGGTGTCAAGGAACAACTCGCTGCGGACCGGGCGCTGCTGCACTGCCTCAGTCGGATGACCACCAGGCAGAAGCAGGCGCTGAGCGCCTACGCCACTGCGATGTCGCATGCCGGCCGGGGTGCCACGGCACAGGGAAAGCGGCATCTGGCCGCGGCCCGGTCCGCGATGCGTGACGCACGGGGAGCGGTGCCCGCGTGGGTCATGCCGCTGCGTCAGGTGGTCGAGATGCTGGATCCGGAACCCGACGCGTTCGACGTCGTCATCGTCGATGAGGCCAGCCAGGTCGGCTTGTCCGGGCTGCTGTTGCTGTGGTTGGCGCCCCGGGTGATCGTCGTTGGTGATGACAAGCAGTGCGCACCGTTCTACACCGGCAACAAGCACGACCAGATCAACCAGAAGGTCGATGAGCGGCTTGCCGGCTTCACCGACTGGCAGCGAGACGGCTTCAACCCGAAATCGAACCTGTACGAGTTGCTGTCCGCTCGCTTCCCCGAGGTCATCCGGTTGACCGAGCACTTCCGTTGCATGCCGGAGATCATCAAGTGGTCCTCGCAGCAGTTCTACCCGGACAACGAGTTGGTTCCCCTGCGCCAGTACGGCGCCGACCGGCTGAGGCCCCTGGAAGTCGTCCATGTGCGCGAAGGCTACTGCGAGGGGGCGCGTGAGCGCCTCGTCAACCGGCCCGAGGCGGAACGGCTGGTCGGCAAGCTGCGGGAGCTGATCAGCGACCCTGCGTACGCGGGTCGGAGCATCGGCGTCATCGTCCTGCGGTCCGGTGCGCAGACACGGTTGCTGGAGGACCTGATCGATGCGGAGATCGGTCCTGAAGCAAGTGAGCGACACAACATCCGAGTCGGGACCGCCGAACAGTTCCAGGGGGACGAGCGGGACGTGATCCTGCTCTCCATGGTGGTGGACGGCGACCACGCCCGGGCGCTGACCGGCTTGAACGACGGCAGGCGCTTCAACGTCGCGGCGAGCCGTGGCCGTGATCAGATGTGGCTCTTCACCTCCGTGACCCCGGACCAGCTGAGTAGCAAGGATCTGCGACACTCCCTGCTCACCTACATGCAGAACCCGCCGGCCCTGCACCCCGCACCGCCGACCTTGGCGGCGGTCACTCCCGATGAGAGGTGCGACCCGTTCGACTCGCTGTTCGAGCAGAAGGTCTTCTTGGAGATCAGGCGGCGCGGGTACCACGTTCTTCCCCAGTGGGAGGTCGCTGGCAAGTTCATCGACCTGGTCGTGGTCGGGGAGAACGCGCGGCTGGCCGTGGAGTGTGATGGCAGCCCTCACCACACCACCAGCAAGAAGCGCCAGGAGGACTACGAGCGTGAGCGGGACCTGCGGCGTGCGGGATGGACGTTCTGGCGAGTGCGCAGCAGCGAGTTCGCGCTGGCACCCGACCAGGCTCTCGCACCCCTGTGGCGCAAGCTCGCAGCGCTCGATATCCAGCCGGGCACGGCCGGATTCGAACAGTTTGCCTCTGATGGGGCGAGCACCTGGAACCCAGTCGCCTTGTACGACGAGGCGCAGGACGCGGACGTTGATGACGAAACGACCGATGACGAGGATCTGTCCGCCGATGACGCCCGAGGAGACCTGACATGAGCCAGTCGTTCGACGAGAGCGTCCTCATCGAGATCGCCTCCTTGATCTGCGGCGACGATTCACCGCTGCTGTACCGCAAGGGCTACGAGATCGCCGAGTTCCTGCGCCGCGCGAAGTGGGAGGACGTCCCCGACCCCGACGGCACACCGCGGCACCAGTGGACGCTCGGGCTGCTTCGCGAACACCAGGAGGAGGGCGAGGGCGATACCCTGAGGGCAGTGCTGCGACTCGCCGACCGACGTGAGTATGTCGGCCAGCCACGCGAGTACAAGGCCACTGTCGCCCGGCTCGACGAAGTTCTGGCCCTGGAAGGATGGCGAATCGGCTACGCGGAGGGACAGCCGATCCTCGTACCGGTCGAGGCCGGTGCCAACGAGCCAGTGCGGATGCCCAGGGTCGAACTGCAGGTCTCCGTGTCGCAGGTCATCAGCGACCCGGCGTTGGCAACGGCAGTCCAGACCAGGCTCGACGAGGCGCACACGTGTTACGAGCACAGTGCGTACACGGCAGCCGTGATCATGCTGGGCAGCCTCTTGGAAGGGGTTCTCGTGCACGTCGCCCAGGTGCGCGCAGTTACTCGGACGTTGAGAAAGCGACCGGAGGACATGGGTCTGAAGGAGCTCGTCGATCTCGCACACGACAACGGTTGGATCGAGCACGACGCGAAGCTGGCTTCGGAACTCGTGCGACACTACCGCAACCTGGTGCATCCAACGGCAGAACGACGAACCGGACACGGGCCCAACCGCGACACGGTCGACATGTGCTGGCCGGTTGTCAACGCAGCTCTCAACGACCTGGCTGCTACTGCGTCGGCTGCACCCGCCCGGCCGGGACCCTCAGCCCCGCCCATCTCCGGCACGAATCACCCGACCCCGGCATCCGTCGCCCGACCTCGACGTCCTTCCGGGCCGACCGACGGACGGCCAAGCCGTCCGCGTGCCGAGGCGGGGCCCGCACGGACGACGACGAATCCCGGATGACCTGCAGACCCGAAACCGTTCACCTTGCCTGCGCCTCGGCAACCAGAGAATCGGACGGCTGACCAGGTGCGAGGTGGACCGGACCGGCCACGAGTCCCAGGCGGCGTGGTCTCAGATCTGGTCTCATTCACCCCCGTCCGGCCGGGTTCGGTCGGCGCCAAGCGGATCGCTCCACCGCAGGTCAGAACGAGTGTGAACCCCGACGGGCGGCGTTCGAATCTCGTATCCTCCGCCAGCTCTCACCGGGCTGACCGAAGGCCCCCGCCGCCATCCACGGCCGGGGGCCTTCGTCGTGCCGTCTCGGTTTCCGTCTCAGTTGCCTGCCTGGTCCGCCAGGAGCGCGCTCCCTACCTGCCCCGCGACCTTCTTCGGCACGGCCCCGGTCACGTGCATGTACCGCGCCCGCATCCGAGCCGCCCCGCCGGGCTGAGCGCTCGGCCATCCGACTGCTCACCGCCCGGCGCCGCCGGACGCCCCGGACCCCGATCCGCTCGGCGGCACCGCAGAACCTGGCGAGATATACTTGGTCGCATCTTTGATATCTACGGAGGTGTACAGATGAGCCGGACCGTGATCGACCTCGATGATGAACTCGTGGCAGACGTGGCCAAGGCCCTCGGCACCAGCACGAAGAAGGAAACCGTCAACACCGCCCTGCGTGAGGTACTGGAGAACCGGCGGAGAGCACTCGCACTCACCCGGCTGCGGGCCGCCGCCGACGAAGGAGCCTTCGACCTGGACCTTTTCGAGGACAAGGCGAACTACCGTCGGTGAACGCCGCCCAGTTCCTGATCGACACCAGCGCCCTCGCCCGGTTCCTGCGCGGCGACGCCGAGCAGCACGGGTGGGACCAGGCTGCCGCAGCCGGGCTGATCGCCACGTGCCCGATCACCGAGCTTGAGTTCTTCTACAGCGCACGTTCCGCCGAAGACCGCGCACAAGGCATCGAAGACATGCGAATGATCTTCAGCTGGGTTCCGGTTGACGATCGCGCCTACACGCGCGCCTGGCAGGTACAAGAAGCCCTCACCCGGCGTGGGCAGCATCGCAGTGCGGGGGCCGTCGACCTCGTCGTGGCGGCGACGGCCGAGCTCCAGGGACTCACACTGCTGCACCGTGACCGGGACTTCGATTGCGTCGCCGCCGTCACCGGGCAGGCACTCCAGTGGTACGGGCCCGCCCCGGGCAAGTAGGAGGCACGTGGTCGCCGTTCTGGTCGCGTTCACCGGTGTGCCGAGGTGTTCAGAAGCACTCATGCTGGTGGCTACGCCGCAGGTCAGAACGGTGCGGGGCGGGATGGCGCCGGTGCTGGCGAACGTCGGACGCGAGTAACGTCTCGGTGCGCGGATCCTCGCGGGTTGCGGCCTGTTCGGTGATCAGCGTGGCGAACCCCCGGGCCGTCACGCGGTGCGCGAGTCGTAGTGCCTTCGTCTCCCGTCCGGTCCAGCGAGCCATTTCCGTGGCAGCGCCCCTGGACAGGGTCGCCCGGCAGGCTCATGTACGCGTCGCGCAGCGACGCCGGCACGGGGTGCTCGGTCGGCAGCGCGGTGTCGTCGATGGCCGAGATCGCCCGGACGCCGATGCTGGTGTTGGTGGCGAACGCGGCCCGCATGCCGTGTGCTTCGGAAAAGGGCCTGGCAGCGTCAGGCGGTCGGGGCGTTCGGCGTTCCGTGCCCCGTTGGGTGCGAGCGCTCATCGGACGTGGCCGTGGCCGACGGCGCGCCGTCGAGGCGGGTGTGGACGGCGGCTGGCGGGCGCATACTGGCCGCAATGACGAAGTCAGCCGCGCCCAAGCGCCACTTGCCCACCAGTCCCTTCAAGGCCCCGGTCACGCCGCCGCCCAAGCAGTTCGCCGTGGACGACCAGGTCACCCACGACATGTACGGCCTGGGCCGGGTGATCGACATCGAGGAAGGAGTCGCCGTTCTTGTCGATTTCGGCCCGGTGCGGGAGAGGATTCCGAGTCCTTACACCAAGATGAGCAAGCTGTAGGACCGTGTGCCGGCCGGGGCGCCGTCGTCGGCCGCACGCATGTGCGGGCGGCGGTCTCCGGCCGAATGCGCCGAGCCCCGCGCCGAGGGCGCGGGGCTCGGTGGGGGCCGGGTCAGCGGGGTTCGGTGCAGAGGGCGGCGTCCGCCGCCGCGTGGAGGCGGTCGCGGGTCTCGCCCGGCATGGCCATGCTCGTGGTGTACACGGTGACCGTGCCGCCGTCGGGTCCCGGCACGTGGCCGCCGGCCACCGAGTCGCCCGGCAGGTCGCCGCCGTGGCCCCAGTAGACGCCGCCGCAGCTGAGCGGGAAGCTGGCGACGCCGTAGCCGTAGCGGCTGCCGGCCGGGTGCATGCCGTCGCCGCCGATGGCGGTGGTGTCGTGGGTCATCAGCCACACCGCCCAGCGGGGCAGCAGCTGACCGTCGAACAGCGCGCGCCAGAAGGTGTTGAGGTCCTCGGGGGTGGAGACGAGCCCGCCCGAGGCGCCGAACAGGTGGCCGGGCAGTTCGGTCAGGTCCGTCGGGCCGGCCTCGGGGTCGGCCGGGTGGACGCCGTAGTTGTGGGCGTGCGGGCCGCGCAGGCCGAGTTCGCCGCGCTCGGGCCAGTACGTGGCGTCCATGTGCAGCGGGCGCAGGATGGTGTCCTCGATGTAGGTGCGGAAGTCCTCACCCGTCACGCGCTCGATGATCATGCCGAGGACGAGGTAGTTGGTGTTGGAGTAGCCCCACTGGGCCCCGGGCTCGAAGGCGGGCTCCTGCGCGAGGGCCAGCGCCAGCAGGTCCTCGGGGGTCTGGTCCTGGTCGGACCAGTCCATGTGGGCGACGTGCTCGGGCAGGCCGCTGGTCTGGTTGAGCAACTGCCGCACGGTCACCCGGCTGTCGGCGAGCTGCGGCACGTAGCGGCCGGCGCGGTCGGTGAGCCCGAGCTGCCGCTCGGTCACCAGCCGCATCACCGCGACGGCGGTGAACGACTTGGTGTTGCTCGCCACCCGGACGCTCCCGTCGGCCCCGACCATCGGCCGCCCGCTGCCGGTCTCCGCCGTGCCCGCGGTCCACGTCCGCGACTCGGTGTGGGCGAGCACCCCGGGCACGCCGTTCTCCGCCACCAGCCGGTCGAGCTGCCGCTGCACGGGGTCGGTGCCGCCGCCCGGCTGCCCGCCTCCGGCGGCCGCGACGGGAGCGGACACCGCCAGCAGGGCGGCGGCGACGGGAGCAACAGCGGTGATGCGGCGGCGGTTCACGATGGCCTCCTGGTGCGTCCGAACAAGTGCTTAAAGCTTCTCGTTCGGCCGACCGCGGGACATTGGCCCGCGACACCCGGATCACCGTGTACTTATCTGCACCCCCTCCGGTGCGCATGGCCACCCGCCGCGCCGCGGCGAGCGGCGCGGGTCAGGCGCGCCGGTGGCCGGTGGCGTCCTCGCGCGCGGCGTTCTTCTCCTTGACGCGCGCCGCCTCCTTGCGCACCTCCGCCTGGGTGGCGCGTTCCCGCAGCAGCCATGCGGGCTGCTCGCGCTTGAGCGCCTCGATCTCCTCCGTGGTGAGGGCGTCGGTGACGCCCGCGCGGGCGAGCCCCGCGATGGAGACGCCGAGCTTGGCCGCCACCACCGGCCTGGGGTGGGGGCCGTCGCGGCGCAGCTCGACGAGCCACTGCGGCGGGTCGGTCTGCAACGCGTTCAGCTCGCCGCGCGAGACGACGCCCTCCTGGAACTCCGCGGGGGTGGCCTGGAGGTACACCCCCAGTTTCTTCGCCGCGGTGGCGGGCTTCATGGTCTGGGTCGTCGGTCGCGGGCTCATACCGCCAAGGGTAACGAGCGCGTGCGGTGGCCTCGACCGCGAGCGGATAGCCTGGCGCGATGACCGGCTCGGATGCGCCCTCCTCGTTCCGCCTCGCGTACGTTCCCGGCGTGACGCCGGGCAAATGGGTCCGGATCTGGAACGAACGGCTGCCCGACCTGCCGTTGCACCTCCGCACCGTGCCCTCGGCCGAGGCGGCCGACCTGCTGCGGCGGGGGGAGGCCGACGCGGGGTTCCTCCGGCTGCCGGCCGACCGGGCGGAGCTGAGCGTCATCCCCCTCTACACCGAGACGACGGTGGTCGTGGTGCCGAAGGACCACGCGGTGGCGGCGGTCGACGAGGTGGCGCCCGAGGACCTGGCCGACGAGATCGTGCTGCATCCGCTGGACGACGTGCTGCCGTGGGAACGGCCGCCCGGCCGCCCGGCGCGCGAGCGTCCCGCGACGACGGCTGACGCGGTGGAGCTGGTGGCCGCGGGGGTGGGGCTGCTCGTCGTCCCCCAGTCGCTGGCCCGCCTGCACCACCGCCGCGACCTGACCTACCGGCCGATGCCAGGCGCCGCCGAGTCGCGCGTCGGGCTGGCGTGGCCGGAGGAGAGGACCACCGACCAGGTGGAGGACTTCATCGGGATCGTGCGCGGGCGCACGGTCAACAGCTCGCGCGGCCGGCCGACCCCGCCGCAGCCGAAGGCGAAGCCCAAGCCCAAGCCCAAGCGCGCGGACTCCGGCGGGGCGGGGCGGGCGGGAACGGCCGGCCGGAACGCGCGGCGCGGCGGCGGCCCCAAGGGCGACCGGCGCGGGAAGCCGCGCCGCCGGTCCCGCTGAGGCGGCCTCCGGGCCCCCGTGCACCATCCGGAACGACTCCGATAATTTTCATGTGACCGGGCCGAAAATCCGGAACGTGCGGCGGCGCTGCCCCGGCCGTGCGCACCTCTGATCGGCCTCAAAGGCGACTGAACAGTCACTATCCCTTTTCGATGCTGGGCGCCGAACGCCGGAGCGTTCCGGGAATCTTGCGGAAGTCGTTGACAGCTCCGCCGGGCCGGAGCACTGTCATGGCAACGACAGCGGCAGCCCTCGCCGGCCCCGGTCACGAGCCGCACGACGACCGGTGGCGCGCCGGGCGGCCCCCCGCGAACGCCCTGGCCCCGCCCCGGACTTCGAAGGCCCGCCGGTCGTACCACGCTGCCCGGCCGCCCGCCGGCCCTCACGAGGAGGAAGCATGGACAACGCCAACCACATCCCCGCACGCCCCATCAGCCGCAGGAGCCTCATCGGCGGGGCCGGCCTCGCGCTGACCGCGTCGGCCCTGGTGGTGCCGGGCGTCGCCAACGCGCAGACGATCACCAACAACCAGACCGGCACGCACAGCGGCTACTACTACTCGTTCTGGACCGACGCCAACGGAACGGTCTCGATGACGCTGGGCTCCGGCGGCAACTACAGCACGACCTGGAGCAACACCGGCAACTTCGTGGCCGGCAAGGGCTGGAGCAACGGCTCCCGCAGGAACGTCAACTTCTCCGGGAACTTCCAGCCCTCGGGCAACGGCTACCTGTGCCTCTACGGCTGGACGTCGAACCCGCTCGTCGAGTACTACATCGTCGAGAACTGGGGCGACTACCGGCCCACGGGCGAGCACCGGGGCACCGTCCACAGCGACGGCGGCACGTACGACATCTACCGGACGATGCGCTACAACGCGCCGTCGGTCGAGGGCACCAAGACCTTCCCGCAGTACTGGAGCGTCCGGCAGGCCAAGCGGATGAACGGCGTCGTCTCCACGGGCAACCACTTCGACGCGTGGTCGAGGGCAGGCATGGGTCTCGGCCAGTTCCGCTACTACATGATCATGGCGACCGAGGGCTACCGGAGCAGCGGCAGGTCGAACATCTGGGTGAGCTGAACGCCGCCTTCGCGGGCGAGCGCGGCCGGGTGGGGGCGCACCCCCCGCCCGGCCGAGGCGTCATTCGCTGTCGATGCCGTAGTCCGCGATGAGGTCGGCGAGGCCGCCCGGGTAGCCCTTGCCGCCGGGCACGAACGTCCAGTCGCCGCCCGCCCGGCGCCTGAAGGAGCCGAGGACCAGGGCGGTCTCGCCCGGGCGCCCGTCCGAGACGTCGAGCCGGTCGAGTTCCGCACCCGAGGCGTCGGCCAGGCGGATGTGTGCGCCCGTGAAGCCCGACAGGTCGGCCTCGGGGCCGGCGGCCGGGTCGACGGCCGCGGCGAGCACGAGCCGGTCGGCGCGTTCCGGCAGGGCGTCGAACGCGACGCGCAGCGCGGCCCTGTCCGGCCCCGAGGCGGGCACGGAGCGGAGCGTACCCTCCGGCGTCGCGGGGTTGTTGTAGAAGACGAAGTGCTCGTCGCTGAGGGCGCGTCCGCCCTGGCAGAGCAGCGCGCACACGTCGAGCGCGACGGCGCCGCGCCACGCCATGCCGAGGACGTTCTCCTCGGCGCCCGCGCCGGCCGGCGCGGGCGCCGGGTCCTGCGCCCGGGGCCCGGCGGCGGGCGGGCCGGGGGCGCCGAGACGGCCGGAGAGCCCGGCCGCGTCGAGCAGTTCGAGCAGCTGCGGTCCGCCGATGAGCGTCAGGGGCTTTCCGTTCGCGAACGCGTACGAGCCGGGCCCGAAGCCGGACGTGGTGACCAGGATGCCCTTGTTCGCGCCCGCGGCCTGCACGGTCCCGTACAGGTCGCGGACCGCGCTCGGCGGAACGGTGGCCCGGTAGCGCTTGGCCTGGACGATGATCCGCCCGCCGCTGACCGGGTCGGGGTCGAGGGCTTCGACGTCCACGCCCCCGTCGTTGCTGCGCTGGGTGGTGACGGCGCGCATGCCCCTGGCCCTGAACAGTTCGGCGATCAGGTGCTCGAACGCGACCGGGTCCATGGCGAGCAGGTCGGGCACGTCGTCGCCGAGCGCGGTACCGCCCTGGCCGACGTCGGCGGGCCGCGGGCCGGGCGCGACGGCGGCGTACTGGTCGGGGCGGGCCGACAGCCGGCCGCCGAGGCCGTCCACGAGGCAGTCGACGGCGTTCACGCGCGCGAGGTCGAGTCCGTCGAACGTCGCGCGCGGGACGGTCACGGCGGCCAGGACCAGTTCCGCGCGCCGCCCGGTGGCCGGGTCGTGGTCGTCGACGAACCCGTTGAGCACCACGGAGTTCAGCGCGCGCGAGGCGTCGGCGGCGAACAGGTCGCGCAGCACCAGCAGCATGCTCTGCGCCAGCACGTCCCGGTAGAGGGCGCGCCGCTGGGCGGCGGGTCGCGCGGTCTCGCGCTCCTCGTCGGCCGAGGCGACGTACCGCACCGACCTGGCCTCGGGGACGACGGCGAACGCGGGCAGTTCCCAGTCGAGCACGAGCGTTCCCGCGGCCCGGTCGAACGACGCCTCGACGCGGCGCGGGAAGTCCTCGGGCCAGGCCGCCGCCGCGTACAGGGCGGCCGTGAAGAACTCCTCGACCGCCTCCTCCTCGCCGCGCGCGAGCCGGTCGCGCAGCCGGGCCACGCCCTCGTTGTGGTGGCGGATCTCCGCGATCCGCTCGTGCGCCCAGCGGTCGTACTGCTGCCGGTAGCCGGCGAGTTGGTGCTGCCGCTGGGCCTCGGCGGCCTGGGCGGCGCGCAGGTCGTGCTCGTACCTGGCCCGCGCCTCGGCCTCGGCCCGCCGCCCGGCCCCGAACGACCAGCCGCCGCTCTGCGCCCGGTACCGCAACGGGTCGGGCACCGGCACCGGCACGCCGAGCGGGCCGGGGTCGAACGGCTCGACCGCCTCGGGCCTCAGCAGCGCCTCGGTGCGGAACGCGGGCGCGGCGCAGCCGGCCGCCAGCAGGCCGGTCAACGCGGTGACGCGCGCCTCCAGTTCTTCCGTGCGCCGGCGCGCGCTCGCCTCGCGCCCGCGCCGGTGGGCGGCCTGCTGCTCCCGTTCGGTGCGGGCGCGTTCGCGCTCCCAGGCGCGCTGCTGCCGTTCCTGCTCACGCTGCTGCTGCGACCAGGCCCGCTGCGCCGCCTGCGCCCGCAGTTGCTGCTGGCGCTGGGCCTGCGCCCATGCCCCGACCACCCCTTGAGAACGACGACCCATGCGGCCCCAGCCCTTCCCCTGCGGGACTTCACCGTCCCGGCACACCGCGCCGGCCTCGTCACCGGCACCGACACTCAACCTATGAGATGACCCACGAGGCGGGCACCGGGTTGCCCGCGCCCCGGCGGGGCCTAGTGCCGGGCCACGGAGCGTTCCCGGTGCGAGGAACGGGAGGGGAACCCCATGGAGCGTGTCGCGCTCGACCTGCCCGCGCCCGCCGCGCTGCGGGGGCGGTGGGCGGCCTGGGCCGCGGTGCACCGCGCCGGGCGCGCGGGGCGCGGCTGCCGCGCGGCGGGGCCGGTGTGGCACTACGACGACGGCGGGGGCAACTGGCTGGAGCTGCACCACCTCGACGGGGGCCGGGCGGTGCTCGTCGGGCACGACCACGAGTGCTCGCCCGAGCCGGAGGAGGGGATCGACCTGCTGGCCGGGGCGCCGGAGTGGTGGGCGCCCGTGCTGCGGGCGGCGGTGAGGGAGTACGAGTTCGTCGGGTTCCTGTACGGGTTCGACGGCGCGGCGTGGTCGCGCGCCCCGTACGAGGTCGACGACGGCTTCCGCGCGGTGAACCTGCCCGCGCTCACCCGGGAGGCCACGCACCGGCGGATCGCGGACGCCTGCCGGTACGACCCGCGCGGCGGGCGGCGGGACGCGTCGCGGCCCGCGCCGTCCGAGGCCGCGGTCGACGCGCTGATCGCCGCGGACGGGGACGTCACCGAGGAGCTGCTGGCCGCGGTCGTCGGCGCGGGCGACTGGGAGACGGCCGCGGGCGCGGCGCACGCCCGGCGGTTCCTGGAGGCTCACGCGCCGGTGTGAACGGGCGCGCGCCCCAAGGCCGTTCGTACCGAACGGCCGTCGCGCCGGGCGCGCGCGCCGCGCACCCCGGGGCAGGACCGAGGCGGTCGGGCCCTGCGGGCGGCGCGTGCCGCGGGTTACAGTGCGGAGGAAAGCGCACCGGGCACTCTCAAGGGCGGGGGACTGCTGTGGCACTCTTCGGGAACGCGCACACCATCGATCCGGTATCGGCGCAGCAGGAGTACGCGCGGCTGCTGGGTCAGGGCGAACAGGTCCACGCGGCCTTCCAGTTGATCCGCGACACGATCCTGTTCACCGACCGGCGGCTCATCCTCGTCGACAAGCAGGGCATCACGGGCAGGAAGGTCGAGTACCACTCCATCCCGTACCGCAGCATCTCGCACTTCGCGGTGGAGACGGCGGGGACGTTCGACCTGGACGCCGAGCTGAAGATCTGGATCTCGGGCGCGGCGACCCCCGTGGAGAAGACGTTCACCAAGGGCGTCGACATCTACGAGGTGCAGGCGATCCTCACGCAGTTCGTGACGCGCTGACCGCCCGGCGGGCCGCGCCGCGGGCGCGGCGCCGTGCGGCCCAGCGGTCAGGGGCGGCCGAGCGGTCAGGGCCGGCCGGCCGGCGGCACCTCCTCGACGGCGGGCGGCGGCCCCGGCGGCGTGCCGTCGCCGAAGGGCCGGCCGCCGAGCTGCTCGCGGTGGTGCGGCCCCAGCCAGCCGGAGAGGTCGGGCCCCGCCGGCAGCACGCCGGTCGGGTTGATGCCGGTGTGCACGAGGTAGTAGTGCCGTTTGATGTGGTCGAAGTCGACCGTGTCGCCGAATCCTGGCGTCTGGAACAGGTCGCGCGTGTAGGCCCACAGCACGGGGTCCTCGGTCAGCTTGTTCCGGTTGCACTTGAAGTGGCCGTGGTAGACGGCGTCGAAGCGGACCAGCGTCGTGAACAGGCGGATGTCCGCCTCGGTGATGGTGTCCCCGACCAGGTAGCGGCGGTCGGCGAGCCGCCGCGACAGCTCGTCGAGCCGGCGGAACACGTCCCGGTAGGCCGCCTCGTACTCGCCCTGATCGGTGGCGAACCCGGCCCGGTACACGCCGTTGTTGACGTCGCGGAAGACGCCCTCCATGACCTCGTCGATCTCCTCGCGCAGCGCCTCCGGGTACAGGTCGGGGGCGCCCTCGCGGTGCAGGGCGGTCCACTCGGTGGCGAGGTCGAGGGTGATCCGCTGGTAGTCGTTGGTGACGAGCACGCCGGTCGGCACGTCGACGACCGCGGGGACGCTGACGCCGCCGGGGTAGCCGGTCTCCCGCGCGTCGTACGCCTCGCTCAGGAAGCGGATGCCGAGCACGGGGTCCTTGCCGCCGGGGTCGAGCGTGAAGCGCCAGCTGCGGTCGTCCTGGATCGGGTCGACGACGGCGAGCGACAGGGCGGCCTCAAGGCCGAGCAGCCGCCGCGAGATGAGGGCCCGGCTCGCCCAGGGGCAGGCGCGGCTGACGACGAGCCGGTACCGCCCGGCCGCCACCGGCCAGCCGTCGGCGCCGTCGGCCGTGACGCGGTCGGCGAAGTGGCCGGGCGACCGGCTGAACTTCTTCCTGCCGTACTGGGAGTTGCCGTCCCCGCCGCCCGCCGCGGTGTCCTGTCCCTCACTGGTCGTCTCGCCGGTCCGGTCGCCGGTCCCGTCGGTCGTGCCGCTCATGATCGTGTCCTCGGGTGGTGTGTGCGTGGTTCCGGTCGCTGCCCGGACTGGCAGTGAATGCCCACGTCCGGCCGTTTCATGCCGACCGTCACCCGCTCGCGCGAGGCGTTCCCCGGGAACGCGCGGGGCCCCGCCGGGCGGAACGCTCCGCCCGGCGGGGCCCGTGCGCCGGGCGGGTGCCCGGCGTCAGTGGCGGCCCCAGCCGGGGGCTGTTCCGTCGAGGGTCAGCTCGAACTGGTCGTAGCGGGCCATGAGGTCGAGCAGTTCGTCCTCGGTGGGCCGGTTGCCGTCGGCGTACAGCTCGGCCAAGCCCCGGAAGTACTCCTCGCGGTTGATCGCGGGGGTGAAGATGATGAGCATGGTCGCCTGGTCCTGGTACGGGTTGCGGAAGCCGTGCGACATGTTCTCCGGCACGTTGACGTACGTGCCCGGGGGCGCGGCGAACGTCTCGCCGTCCAGGTGGAGTTCGACGACTCCGTGCAGCACGTAGAACGCTTCGAGCTGTTCGCGGTGGACGTGCGGCGAGGCGCCGGGCGCGCCCGGGTCCATGCGGTGCTCGAAGATGCCGAGCCGGTCGTCGGTCTCGCCGCCGACCGCCTTGAACGTGGTCTGCGTGGTCGTGCCGATCTGCACCTTCTCGCCGTCGCCGGGAAGCAGGATGCGGGGCAGCATGGTCATCGGGACTCACTCCTCTGGTCGGCGGTGCGGTCGGTGGCGGGCTCGGTGGCGGGCTCGGTGGCGCGTTCTGTGGCGGGGCCGTCGGGGCGTTCGGCGGCCGGCTCGGCCGGCGGTTCCGCGTCGAGCCACGAGAGGTAGCGCTCGCCGGTGTCGGGGAACAGGCCGACGAGGGTGCGGCCCGCGTGCTCGGGGCGGGAGCCGACGACGCGGCAGGCGTGCGCGGCGGCCCCCGAGGAGACGCCGACCAGCAGCCCCGCGGTCCTGGCGAGCAGCCGCATGGTGGCGAACGCGTCCGCGTCCGACACGGTGACGACCTCGTCGATCACGTCGGTGTCCGTGGTGGCCGCGAGGAACCCGCCGTTGAGACCGGGGATGCGGTGCAGGCCGCCCCAGCCCTCGCTGAGCACCGGCGAGGACGCGGGCTCGACGGCCACGACGGTCAGGTCGGGGTTGCGCTCCTTGAGGTAGCGGGCCGTGCCGGACAGCGTTCCCCCGGTGCCGACGCCGCACACGAAGACGTCGACCCTGCCCTCGGTGTCGGCCCAGATCTCCGGGCCCGTGGTGGCGTAGTGGGCCTGGACGTTGTCGGGGTTCTCGTGCTGGCAGGCGAACCAGGAGTCGGGCAGCGAGCCGTGGATCTCCTCGGCCTTCTCGACGGCCGCCGCGTAGCCCTCCTCGTGCGGGGTGAACACGATCTCCGCGCCGAACGCCCGGAGCAGCCTGATCCGTTCACCGGTCGCGTTGTCGGGGAGCACGATCACGCACGGGTAGCCGCGCGCGGCGCACAGCGCGGCCAGGGAGATGCCGGTGTTGCCCGAGGTGGCCTCGACGACGGTGCTCACGCCGGGCAGCAGCGCGCCGCGCCGCTCGGCCGCGTCGAGCATGTAGAGGGCGGTCCTGTCCTTGACGCTGGACAGGGGGTTGGCGGATTCGAGCTTGGCGTAGACGGTGGTACCGGCGTGCGGGAGACCGAGGTCGAGCGCGATGACGGGGGTGCCGCCGATCAGGTGGTCGAGCGTTGCGGCGGGCCTCCGGGGGGTCGAGGTGAGCATGGTGTCCTCCGTTCGGTCGGCGGTCGGCGGGCCGGCTGGGTCACCAGACGGGGAAGGAGCGGGGCGCGGCGGGCGCGGCCCGGGGCAGGGCGGGCGCGGTCGGGGGCACGGGAACGGGGCGGGTGACGGGACCGGGTGCGGTCGCGGCTGTGCGGGTGCGGGCCCGCGCGAGGGGCGCGAGGACGCGGGTGCGGCCGGCGACGTCGTCGATCACCAGGGCCTGCGCGCCGATCACGGCGTCGTCGCCGACGGTGATCGGCCCGAGGAGGCTGGCGTTGGCGCCGATGACGACGCGGTCGCCGACGCGCGGGTGGCGCCGGGCGCCCTCCCCCCGCTCCCGGTCGTGCCACCAGCCGACCGAGCCGAGCGTCACCTGGTGGAAGATCGTGACGTCGTCGCCGATCACGGCGGTCTCCCCGATCACGACGCCGGCGCCGTGGTCGATGAAGAAGCCGCGCCCGATGGTGGCCCCCGGGTGGATCTCGATGCCGCCGGTCGCGAGCCTCGCCAGGACCGAGCACAGCCGCGCGGTGCGGCGCAGGCCGCGCCGGTGCAGCCGGTGCGCGACGCGGTGGCTCCAGATGGCGAGGACCGCGGGGTGCAGCAGCGCCTCGGTGCGGGAGCGCACCGAGGGGTCGCGCGCCCTGACGGTGTCGAGGTCGCGGACGGCCCGGCGGTAGGCCCGCCGCGGGGTCCGCGGCCCCGGCGTCCCGCGGGGGCTCAACGCCGTTCCTCCGCCGCCCTGGTCGCGACCGGCTCGTCGCGGCCGGCGGCGGTTGTGGACTCCGCGGCTCCGGGCTGCGCGGCGGCGGGCGGGGCCTTGGGCGCGGGGGCGGCGTCCGCGGCCCCCGGCCCGCGGCGCAGCTGGCCGTCGCGGTTCTCGGCGTAGCCCATGGCCAGGAGCACGATGAGGCCGCCGGCCACGAGGTTCCAGGTGATCGTCTCGTCGAGCACGACGATGCTGACGAGGACGGAGGCGACCGGCACGACGTAGTTGACCGCGGAGGCCGTGGTGGCGCCGACGTCGTTGATGAGCCGGAAGTAGAGCACGTAGGCGAGCCCCGTGCTGAACAGCCCGAGCACGACGATGCTGCCGGTCACGCGGCCGGTGAAGTCGGGCGTCTCCCAGGCGAGGAACGGCGTCACGGCGGCCTGGATGGCGAACGCCGCGATCAGCTGGGAGGCGGCGGCGCCCATGGCGGGCAGCTTCTTGGGCGACAGGAACTTCCGCACGTACACGAAACCGCAGGCGTAGCTGACCGCCGCGCCGAGGCACGCGAGTTGGCCGCCGAAGGAGCCGAGCGCGTCGCCCCACGGGCCCATGAGCACCACGACCCCGATGAAGCCGAAGGCGAGGCCGGTGGCCTTGCGGCCGGTGACCCGCTCGTTCGGCAGGGCGGCGGTGGCGATGGCGAGGGTCAGCAGCGGGGTGCCGCCGATGAGGACGCCGGCGATGGCGGCGCCCGTGGTCTGCTCGCCGTAGGAGAGGAGGAGGAACGGGATGACGTTGCCGAACAGCGCGGCGGCGGCCACGTGGCCCCACACGCCGAGCTGCCTGGGCAGCGGCACGCGGCGGAACGCGACGATGAGGGAGAGGACGGCGGCGCCGAGGAAGAGGCGGGCGAGGACGAGCTGGCCCGGGGTCAGTCCTTCGAGCGACACCTTGATGAACGTGAAGCTGCTTCCCCAGAGCAGCGCGAGGAGCAGGAACCGGCCGGCGGTTGCGTTGAGCATCTGGACTCCGTGGTTGGGTCGTGCGGTTGCGGTGTCGGTGCCGGTCAGTACTGCGGGAACTTGCGGAGCAGTGCCTTCCGGTTCACGATCTCGGGGATGTAGACGCGTTCGTTCCACGCCTCCTGTTCGACGGGTTCGAGCGCGATGGAGATGACTCCCTCGTCGCAGCGGAAGGCCGTCTGCACGGCCGTGGTCACGGCGGCCACGAGCCGCGACTGCTCCTCCTCGGTGAGCGGCACCGGGAAGTGCTTGATGTTGACGTGCGGCACGATGTCTCCCCTTGTCTCCTGTGTCTCTCCCGTCTCCTGCGACTCGCCCGCCTCCTCCGTCCCCCCGGCCGCCTGCGCGAACGGCGCGTCCCCGGCGGCGAGGCGCGCGTGCACGGCGCTCAGCAGGGTGCGCACATCCGGCTCCCTGAGCAGGCTGTAGTGGTCGGCGTCGAGGTCGACCGTCGTGGGCGGCGCGGCGGCGTAGCCGCTGCTGTTCTCGATGAACGCGTAGTCGTCGCCCCGGGCCTTGAAGAGGGTGACGGGCGCGTCGATGCGCCGGCTGGCCAGTTCGCGGAAGGTGTAGGTGAACTCGTAGGTCCTGCGCACCACCGCGACCACGCGGAGCACCAGGTCCCGGTCGAGGTGCGGATGCGTGCCCGTGATGAACGCGGCGAAGCTGTCGTCGTCGTGCGCGGCGCGCAGGCAGGCGTCGAGCGCGGGTCCCGTGACGCTGCCCGAGAAGACCGAGTGGAGGATCGTCACGAACGCCCGGTCGGCGTAGGCCGGATCGGCTCCCTCGGGCCGCGGGGGCGCGGGGGCGGTGGCGGGCGCCGGGTCGAGCCGGGGTGCGCCGGGCGCGATGAGGAACAGGTGCGCCACCTCGGCGCCCGCGCGTTCCAGCCGGTAGGCCGTCTCGAAGGCGACGCGGGCCCCGAACGAGTAGCCCCACAGCGTGTAGGGGCCCTCGGGCTGGAGGCGGCGGATGGCCGCCATGTCCGCCTCGGCCATCTCCGCGATGGTGCCGTAGGGCGTCTCGCCCGGGTTGATGCCGTGCGCCTGCACGCCGTAGAAGGGGCGGTCCCCGAGCCCGGCGGCCAGCGGCCTGAGGTTCATCGTGTAGCCGCCGAGTCCTGGCCAGCAGAACACGGGCGGGCCGCCGCTCCCCGCGTGCAGCCTGACCAGGCGCGAGGCGGGTTCCGGTGCGGTGGCGGCCCCGGCCCGGTCGAGCGCCGCGGCGAGGCGTTCGATGGTCGGGGAGTCGAAGAGGACCTGGAGGGGCAGCGCGGCGCCGAACTCCTTGTTGACCCGGCCGACGAGGCCCACGGCGATCAGCGAGTTGCCCCCGGTGGCGAAGAAGTCGTCGCGGACGGAGACGCCGTCGCGCTTCATCAGCCGTTCCCAGATGTCGCGGACGCGCTCCTCGGTGCGCGTGCGCGGCGCGACGAACGTCCGGTCGGGCGCGGCGGAGGTGACGGCCTCGGCCGTCTCAAGGGCCCGCACGTCGATCTTGCCGCTCGCGGTGAGCGGGAGGCGGTCCATGACGACGACCCGTCCCGGCACCATGTAGTCGGGCAGCAGGTTCGTCAGGTCGGCGCGGATCATCTCGGCCGGGCCGCGCATGTGGACGCTGTCCTCGTGCATGCCCTCGCTGCGCCGCTGCCGCTCGCTGACCCGGCCGCCGACGAAGAAGTAGGAGGGCCCGGGCTCCTCGCCGGCCGCCCGCAGAACGCGGTTGACGCGTTCCGCCGCGGGCAGCGGGTGCCCGGTCTCGGAGCTGTAGCCGGAGGACATCAGGCCGATGCCCTCGTCGTTCATCATCAGCCGCTGGAGCGCGCGGCCGAGGTCGATGTAGCGCGGCCAGCCGGCGCGGCGCCTGCTGACGGCGGTGATGCCGAAGCCGGCCGCCTCGTACACCTGCTGGTTGATGGCGATGACGTCCTTCTTGCGCACGACCTCGTCGGTCGCGTGGCGCAGGTCGCCGTCGCGGTAGCGGTACTGGCCGGCCGGCAGGCCCGCGACGCGTCCCGGGTGCGCCTGCACCCAGAGGTCCCAGGGGTCGGGCGGCCGGGGTCCCGCGGCCGGGCCGATGTCGAACGTTCCCAGGTAGAAGTCGTCGTCCGCGCAGTGGAGTGCGGGCAGGACCTCCGGCTCCCACAGGGGTTCGCCCAGGCGGAGGCCGTGCGCGGGCAGGACCTCGTCGAACAGCCCGGCCATGTGGCCGGTCTCGATCTCCAGCACTTCCCTGATGTTGTTGCGGTACACCGGCTCGATGGCCTGCCGCTTGCCGGCCACGTGGACGCGCAGCCGGGGCGCGCCGCCGGCGGGGGCGGCCCGGCCGCCGATGAGGACGAGCCGGTGGTGGACCGGGTGGTAGTAGTGCAGTCCGTCCGGCAGGAACGGCACGCCGGCCGTCTCGATGTACAGCTGGGCGGCGTAGAGCGCGCCGGGCGAGGCGTACCCGTACTTGGGCAGCAGCCGCTCCTCGCTGCGGAACTGGCCGAAGTACCGCAGGATCTCGCCGAGTCCGGCCGCGGTGAGCGTTTCCGGGGCGCGGGGGGCGGCGCCGGGCGCGCGGCGCGGGGCGAGCAGCCGCAGCAGGTCGGCGCGGGTGACCTCGCCGCCCTCGTAGAAGCGGTAGGTCTTGCGGGCGAACACGCGGCGGCGCTGGTGTGCGGTGGCGGTCGCGCCGGGCAGGGCGAACGCCGGGCGGCCGGCGAGGTCGGCGTCCTCGCGGGTGCCGAGGCCGGCGAGCTGGGCGCGGACCTGGAGCCTGCTGTCCTTGGACTGGTGGTGGGCGCCGTGGTTGCCCTGGTCCATCAGGGCGGCTTCCTTGGGGCTCAGCTCGACGCACGCGATGAGGTGCTGGAAGCCCGTTCGCGGATCGTCCTTGACCAGGACGGCCGCGTTCTTGACCCAGTCGTGCGCCTCCACGGCGAGGCGGATCTCGTCGAGTTCGACGCGGAAGCCGCGGAGTTTGACCTGGTTGTCGGCGCGGCCGACGAACTGGGCGGTGCCGTCGGCGTTCCAGTGCGCGAGGTCGCCCGTGCGGTACAGGCGGGTGCCGGGCAGGCGCGGGTCGGTGAGGAAGCGTTCCGCCGTCAGCTCGGGCCTGTTGAGGTAGCCGCGGGCCAACTGCACGCTGGATATGTACAGTTCGCCGACCTCTCCGGCGGCCACGGGGGAGCGCGCGGCGTCGAGGATGTGGAACGCGGTGCGGTCCACGGGCGTGCCGATGGGGACGGCCTGCGGGCCGTCGGCGACGGTGAGCGGGTCGACGGTGTGGGCCGAGGCGTTGACGGTGGTCTCGGTGGGTCCGTAGAGGTTGATGAGCGCGGTACCGGGGAGCGTGTCGAAGAATTGGAGCGCGAGCGCTTTGGAGAGGACCTCGCCCCCGCTGAACACCTGGGTGAGCGAGGTGCAGTGGTGGAACCGTTCGCTGTCGAGGAGGGCCTGGAGCAGGGTCGGCACGCACTGGAGCGCGGTGACGCCGTGCCGGAGGATCGTGTCGATCAGCTGCTCGGGGTCGCGGTGGATGCCGGGCGCGCCCATGACGACGCGGCTGCCGCAGGCGGGGGCCAGGATCTCCCACTGGGCCGCGTCGAAGCTCATCGGGGTCTTCTGGAGCACGGTGGTGGTGCCGTCGAGGCCGTGGGCGGCGGCGAGCCAGCGCATCTGGCTGACGATGCCGCGGTGTTCGATCATGATGCCCTTGGGCCGTCCCGTGCTGCCCGAGGTGTAGATCACGTAGGCGAGCCGGTCGGGCCCCGGCGGCCCGGCGGGCGCGGGCGCGCGGGCCGGGCGGGGGGCGCCGGCGTCCTCGGGGGCGACGACGCGGATGCCCGGCGGGGCCAGGGCGAGCAGCCGGTCGTGCAGGTGGCGGGGCGCGAGCACGGTGCGGACGCGGGCGTCCTCGATCATGTAGCGCAGGCGCTCCTCGGGGTAGTCGGGCGAGAGCGGCAGGTAGGCGCCCCCCGCGTGGAGCACTCCCCAGGCGCTGACCATGAGGTCGAGCGAGGGTTCGGCGAAGATGCCCACGGGGTCGTCGGCCGCGACCCCGAGGTGCCGCAGCCGGGCGGCCAGTTCGTCCGCGCGCCCGGCGAGCGCGCGGAACGTGAGGTGCCGGTCGCCGTGGACGACGGCGACGCGGTCCGGGTGGGCCCGCACCTGCTCGGCCAGCAGATCGGGCAGGCACGTGGTATCGAGCGCGTCGCCCGCGCCCGCGGGAATTTCTGCGTCCGTTGGGTGGGAATGTGCGGTGGCCATCGTCTTCTCTTTCGCTCGTGAGAAAGCGTGGAGAAATCACGCTTTCCAGCGTGTGAGCATGACTGGTGCGGGCGCCCCGGACACGGGGGTGACGAACGGGCGTTGTCAGGACGGGGCGGGTAAGAGGCGGAAATGACCTGTCATGCGGGCCGGGCGTGCCAGGCGGCCGGCGGACTCGCGCGTCCTCGGCAAGCGGCGCTGAGATACCGGCATGACCGGTGGGTTACCGACGGGTGGGGGGTCGATGGGCGCGATTCGGCCTGCCGTTGCGGCTGCCTGCCGCCGTGTCAGCCCCAGCCGCTGTCGTCGCCCCCATTTCCGGGGGCGCGGTGGGCGAGTTCCGCTGCGGGCCGGGGAGTCATTTCGAACGGAAAACTGATCATTTGTGCCGCTATCGCGGCTGCTCTCATGGGCGACATGGTTTCTGTCCTTCCCCCGAAATTGAATACGACCAGTCCGAATGTTCTCGGCCATTTCAGGTTCCTGGCCTGGGCATCTTGCGTCAAGCAAGGCCCGGGGACATCATGCTGCAAGCAGCAAGCTGCATGGAGGCAAAGTGGACAAATGGGATCTAGCGGGCGATGCCTTATCCGCTCAGCGGCTGAATGCGACCTCCACCCGCGTCTATAAGTGGGCCATCGCACGTAACTTTGTTTCGTTGGAAGAAATAACAGATGTACTCGGTCTTGCCAGCGGCGAGGCGCGAGAGGCCCTCGGCACCCTGGTCGCCGCCCGCCTGATGGAGGAACGGCCGGGGCCCGGCGCCTCGGGACCGCCCGAGGACGCGGCGGCCCCGGACCCGGGACGGCGGTGGCGCGCGCTGAACCCGCAGATCGCGGCGGCCAGGCTGGCCGCGACGGAGTCGAGGCTGCGGCAGTTGATGGTGGACCTCAGCAGCGCGCGGCAGGACTTCGAGCAGTTGTCGGATGTCTACTCGATTCTCGGTTCCGGCGGCGGCAGCAGGAAGGCGATCGAGATCGTCGGCGCGCTTACCGATGTCGTTTCCTTGATCGACGAGGCGAGCGCCGGCTGCAAGGTCGAGATGATCAGTTCGCAGCCCGGCGGCGGACGCCCGCCCGAGCAGTTGGAGCAGGCCGTCGTCCGGGATATCGAGATGCTGGACCGCGGGGTGAAGATGCGCACCCTCTATCAGCACGCGTCGCGCCACCACACGGCCACGCGCGCCTATGTCGACCAGGTCACCGCCGCAGGCGCCGAGGTGCGCACGAGCACGGAACTCTTCGGCCGCATGATCGTCTTCGACCGGGCCGTGGCTTTCCTCCCCCACCACACCGTTCCTGGCGGTGCCGCGGTGATCCGCGACCCCTCCGTCATCTCCTTTCTGTGCACGGCGTTCAATCACGCGTGGGAACGGGCCACCCCCGTGGAGAACTACCGTCTCGAACCCGCGGTACTCAGCGATCTGCACCGCAGTGTGCTGCGCCTGCTGAGCGAGGGGGCGCGGGACGAGACGATGGCGCGGCGGCTCGGTGTTTCCCTGCGCACCTGCCGGAAATACGTTGCCGAGATATTCGACGAACTCGGTGCCGAGAGCCGGTTCCAGGCGGGCTATCTCGCCGCGGAACGCGGATTGCTCAAATGACGGGCGGGCCGGGGGCCGCGGTCCCCGGCCCTGGTGTCCAGCCACGCGGGCACGACGGCGGCCAGCAGCAGCGCGGCGGTGAGCGCGAACCCGGTGGAGTAGCCCGTCCAGCCGATCAGCACGCCGAACCCGACCGCGCCGACGCCCATGCCGGCGTCGAACGCGAGGTTCCACAGCGCGCTCACGCGCCCGAACGCGGCGCGCGGCACGCGCTCGAACATGACCGTGAGCGTGACGTTCTGGAGCACCCCGTACGCCGCCCCGAACAGCGCCATGCCGACGAGCACCCCCCACGGGGCGCCGGGGAACGCGAGCGCCGCCGTGCCGGCCGCCCCGGCGCACACCGCGGGGACCAGCAGCCGGCCCGAGCCGAACCGGTCGCCGTACCAGCCCGCGCACCAGCGGGCCACAGGCGCGGTCGCCGCCTGCACCAGCAGGGCGGCGGCCACCAGGTTCCGGTCCGCGTCGATCAGGGCGAGCGGCAGGAACGTCACCACCACCCCGGCCACCAGGGTGCCGGCGGCGAGGATCAGCGTCGGGCGGGCGAGCGCGGGCACCTTCAGCCCGCCGAGCACGCCGCCGCCGCCGGCGGCCGGGCCGGGCGCGGCCGGGCCCGACGGCACGGCCTCCACGGCCTCCACGGCCGGTGCCTCCGCCCGGCCCGGCAGCCCGGGCACGGCGGCGAGCGCCGCGAGCGTGAGCGCGGCCGTGCCGAGGAAGACCGGCGCGAACCCGAGGCTGTCGCTCAGCGACACGCCCAGCGGCAGCGCGACCACCGGCGGCACCCCGATCGCCACCCCGTAGAGCCCCAGGCTCTCCGACCGCCGCCCGGGCGGGGCGAGTTGGGCGGCGAGCGTCGTGCCGGCCACCACGACGATCCCGAGCCCGGCGCCGCGGGCCAGGCACACCGCGAGCGTCCAGGGCAGGGACGGCGAGAGCGCGAGCAGCGCTGCGGGCACCCCGAGCAGCACGAGACCGGCCGCGACCAGCGCCCGGCAGCCGAACCGGTCGAGCAGGCGCGGCACGGCCAGTTCGGTCAGCACCGTGGCGAGCATCATCACGCCGGTGGTCAGGCCCGCGCCGACCCCGCCCTCGCCGCCCGCGGCCACGTACAGCGGAACGACGGAGAGCAGCACGTTGAAGCCGCTCATCCCGCCGAGGGACGCGACGAGCAGCAGGAACATCCGCCGGTTCAGCAGCCGCTGCGGCACTCGCCCTCCCCCAGACGCCCTCCCGGACTCCCGGACTCCCGGACTCCCGGACTCCCGGACTCCCGGACTCCCCTGCGACCCTGCCCCGGCGGCGGCGTTCGCACGCGCGGTCGAGCGCGCGTTCTCCCGCGCGGCGCGCGCTCCCGTCCGCGCCCCGGCCGGGCGCGCCCCCCGCGTGGACGCCCCGCGCGCTCTCCCCGAGAATGGCACCGGCACGAACACGGCATGATCGACAAATCGCTGCCGCACAGCGACGACCGAGCAACACCGACGAAACAACGCGAACGAAGCAACGCGAAACGAAGCAATCCGGCTGATCGGAGAGGCACCTTCCATGGCGGACGAAGTACGCGGCGTCATCGCGCCGGGCAAGAACGAGCCGGTCCGGGTGGAGACCATCGTGATCCCCGACCCCGGACCGGGCGAGGCGGTGGTGCGCGTCCTGACGTGCGGGGTGTGCCACACCGACCTGCACTACAAGCAGGGCGGCATCACCGACGAGTTCCCGTTCCTGCTCGGGCACGAGGCCGCGGGCACCGTCGAGTCCGTGGGCGAGGGCGTCACCGAGGTCGAGCCCGGCGACTTCGTGGTCCTCAACTGGCGTGCGGTGTGCGGGCGTTGCCGGGCCTGCCTGCGGGGCCGCCCGCAGTACTGCTTCAGCACGCACAACGCCGGGCAGCGCATGACGCTGACCGACGGAACGGAGCTGACGCCCGCGCTCGGCATCGGGGCGTTCGCCGAGAAGACCCTCGTCGCCGCAGGGCAGTGCACGAAGGTCGACCCGGAGGTCTCCCCGGCCGCGGCCGGGCTGCTCGGCTGCGGGGTCATGGCGGGCATCGGCGCGAGCATCAACACCGGGGGCGTCGGCCGCGGCGACAGCGTCGCGGTCATCGGCTGCGGCGGAGTCGGCGGGGCCGCGGTGATGGGCGCGCGCCTGGCCGGCGCGGCCCGGATCATCGCCGTCGACATCGACCCGAGGAAGCTGGAGACCGCGACGCGGCTGGGCGCCACCCACACCGTCGACGCCTCGGGAACGGACCCGGTCGAGGCGATCCGCGAGCTGACCGGCGGGTTCGGGGCCGACGTGGTGATCGAGGCCGTGGGCAGGCCGGAGACCTACCGGCAGGCGTTCTACGCGCGCGACCTGGCGGGCACGGTGGTCCTCGTGGGCGTGCCGACCCCCGAGATGCGCATCGAGCTGCCGCTGCTCGACGTCTTCGGGCGCGGCGGGGCGCTGAAGTCGTCCTGGTACGGGGACTGCCTGCCCTCGCGCGACTTCCCCATGCTGGTCGACCTGTTCCGGCAGGGGCGCCTTGACCTGGACGCGTTCGTCACCGAAACGGTCGGGCTCGGCGACGTCGAGGCGGCCTTCGACCGCATGCACGCGGGCGACGTGCTGCGTTCCGTGGTGGTGCTGTGATGGCCGGGGCGCGCGTCGAACACCTCGTGACCTCGGGCACGTTCGCCCTCGACGGCGGCACCTGGGACGTCGACAACAACGTGTGGATCGTCGGCGACGACAGCGAGGCCGTCGTCATCGACGCCGCGCACGACGCGGACGCCATCGCCGCCGCGCTCGGCGGCCGGACGCTGCGGGCCGTGATCAGCACGCACGCGCACAACGACCACGTCGGCGCGGCGCCCGCCCTCGCGGAACGCACCGGTGCGCCGGTGCTGCTGCACCCGGACGACCTGCCGCTGTGGCGGCTGACGCACCCGGACCGCGAGCCGGACGGCGAGCTGGCCGACGGGCAGGTGCTCACCGTCGCGGGCACCGAGCTGACCGTGCTCCACACGCCGGGGCACGCGCCGGGCGCGGTGTGCCTGTACGCGCCGGCGCTGGGCACGGTGTTCACCGGCGACACCCTGTTCCAGGGCGGCCCGGGGGCCACCGGCAGGTCGTTCTCCGACTTCCCGACGATCATCGCTTCGATCCGCGACCGGCTGCTGGCGCTGCCGCCCGGCACGGTGGTGCGCACCGGGCACGGCGAGAGCACGACGATCGGCGCCGAGGCCCCGCACCTCGCGGAGTGGATCGACCGCGGGCACTGACCCGGCGGCGGGCCATCACGGCCGGACACGGTCCGTCGCGGGCCGGTCCGGCCGGATGGCATGCTGGGGGCATGTCCGTTACCGATCCGCGCCGAAAAAGGGGGGAATTGGCCGACCGTACAGTCGGCGTTCACCGCGTGGTCATCTGAGCGACCCACGACGCGCTGCTCGCGTGTTTACCGTCGCGTTCGTCCTGCTCACAGCTCATGGAATACCGGTGCCCAAGCTCTCTGTCATCGTCGCCTGCCACAACGTGCAGGATTTCGTCCCCAATACGCTGCGCAGCCTGGCCACCAACGCCGGGCCGGAGACCGAGTTCATCCTCGTGGACGACCGGTCCACCGACGCGACCGGCGAGATCCTCGGCCGTGCGGAAGGGGAGCTGCCGCGGGCCAGAGTGATCAGGCACGACACGAATCTGGGCATCTCGCACGCGCGCAACACCGGGATCGAGGCCGCGCGCGGCAAATACCTGACCTTCCTCGACGGGGACGACTGGTACGCGCCCGGCTACCTCGACGAATTGACCAACGCCATCGACGAACTCGACTGCGATTACGTGCGCACCGACCACGTGCAGTCCAACGGCAGGCGCCGCACGGTCAACCGCGCGCCCGCGCCGCGCCGCGGCGTTCCCATGAGCCCCAGGGACGCGATCACCCCGGCGGACAAGAAGACGATGGTCGACTACCCCTTCGTGTGGGCGGGGGTGTACCGGCGCGAGCTGTTCGAGGACGGGCTGCGGTTCCAGACCCACCTGCGCACCGCGGAGGACCGGGTGTTCTGCTGGCAACTCCAGCTGCGCGCGCGGACGTTCGCGACGGTGGGGCTGCTCGGCGTCTTCTACCGGCGGGGTGTGACCACCTCGCTGACGCAGATAAAGGACGACCGGCAGCTGGACTTCATCCCGGCGCACGACCTGATCCTGCGCGAGGTCCAGCAGGACCCGGAGGCCGAGCGCTTCCTGCCCAAGATCGTGCGCACCTACTGCGCGATGATCGCGTTCCACGCGGGCAACGCGGCGAGTTACGAGGCCGACGCGGCGCGCCGGCTGAAACAGGAGTCGGCGGCGGCCCTGCGCGGCTTTCCTCCGCAGCTGCTGGAGAAGACACTGGTGGCGATGGGCGACGAGCGCGGCAAGGTGCTGCGCCGCTTGCTCGGCCGGGGAAGGAAGGCGGCCTGAGCCATGGGTGTGCGCACGCAGATCTTCGAGGTTTCGACGCTCTACGGAGCCGCCACGCTCGCGGCGGCACTGGACGCGGGGCAGTTCGGCCGGGAGGAGGGCACGCGGCGCGTGCTCCTTGTGTCGAACAACGCGACCATTCCGGAAACGGCCGCCGCGCTGACGGACATGACCGGCTGGGCGCGGATCACGACCCGTTTCGACCGGGTCATCAACTGGAACGACACCATCCGTCCGCACCACCCGAGCGACTGGGGCCCGGCCGACCGGGACGCGCCGATCTGGGAACGGCTGCTGCGCCGGTACTGGGGCCTGGGGGACGGCCCGGTGGAGCTGGCCGTGGAGTCCGTGCACGCCAAGCCGGCGTCCGCGCTCGCCAAGATCTTCGGTGACGCGGACGTCCACGTGTACGCGGACGGGCTGATGAGCTACGGCCCGACCCGGGACCGGATCTCGCCGGAGACGGCGATCCGCGTGCAGCGCCTGCTGCACCTGGACCTGGTGCCCGGGCTCGCACCGCTGCTGCTCGCCGAGCACGGGGTGCCGGCCGAGGTGGTGCCGGGCGAGGCGTTCCGCGCGGTGCTCGACGAGATCGGCGCCGAGCACGTGGTCCCCGGGGCGCCGGACGGCGAGGCGGCCGACGGCGAGGCCGCGGACGGTGAGAAGACGGGCACGGCGGACGACGCGGACGGCACGGCGGACGGCCCCGAGGCCGCCGCGCCGGGGCGGGTCGCGGTCCTGCTCGGCCAGTACCTCGCCGCGATCGACATCCTCACGCCCGCCGAGGAGGAGCAGCTGCACGAGCGGATGCTGCGCGGCGCGGCGGCGGCCGGGTTCCGCGACGTGGTGTTCAAGCCCCATCCGACCGCGCCGGTCCAGTACTCCAGGGCGCTGGAGAAGGCCGCGGCCGAGGCCGGCGTGCGGCTGACCGTGCTCGACACCCCGATGCTCGCCGAGACCGTGTTCGAGCACTACCGGCCCGGTCTCGTGGTCGGCTGCTTCTCCACGGCCCTGATGACCGCGTCCGCGTACTACGGGGTGCCGATCGCCCGGGTCGGCACGGACCTGCTCATGCAGCGCATCACCCCGTACCAGAACAGCAACCGCATCCCGCTGACCATCGTCGACGCCCTGGTGCCCGACCTGGAGGCCCAGCGGGCCGGTGAGGTCGTCACCGAGCGCGCCGACGCCGCCGCGCGGGTCGCGCCGCTGGTGCGGACCGTCGGCTACTGCATGCAGGCCAAGACGAACCCGGGCCTGCGCGGCGAGGCCGAGGCGTGGCTCGACGCCCACCTCGACGAGACGACGTGGCGCTACTTCAAGCGGGCCAGGCTGACCGCGCTGGCCCTGCCCGGCGGGTTCGCCTCGCAGATCACGCGGCAGCTGCCGGGCGGCGGGACCGCCATGCGGTTCGCCCGCAAGGTGCGCAAGGCGACCCTGCGCAACAACGCCAAGCGCTGACCGCGCGGGCCCGGCCACCGCACCGGAACGCCCCCGGCCGCCGCGTCCAGCAGTGCGGCGGCCGGGGGCGTTCCGGGGTGCGGGCGGGCCGGGGCGGGCCCGTCGCCGCGCGGCGGCTCAGCCGAGCCAGCGGCGCGCTCCGAGCTTGCCCCACAGCAGGCTCGCGCCGTACGAGAGCGCGATCGTCATCGCGACCATCGCGACGAGCATCGCGCTCGCCTCGACGGCGCCCGAGTCGGCGGACACCCAGCGCTTCACCAGCTCCTCGACGAAGAACACGTGCACCATGTAGGCGCCCATCGCGGCGGCGGACAGCTTGGTCAGCCGGGGGCGCCAGGACTCCTTGATGTGCATGCGGCTGACCAGCGCCAGGAGGCACAGGGTGAGGACGGCGACGAACGGGTGCGCGTTCGGGATCACGTAGTGGACCTGCGTATCCCACCAGACGCAGCCGGCCATGGCCGCGACCATCACTGCGGCCACCAGCCACAGGGCGCGGCGCGACAGGCGCTTCGGGTGGGCGAACAGCAGGGCGCCGCCGATCGCGTACACCACCGAGTAGGTGCCGAAGCTCCAGCCGACCGGCGGCGGCGACCAGCCGGTGAACTCGCCCACGGTGGCGAGCAGGTGCGGCAGCCCGGCGATGACGAGCAGCGCGATGCCCAGGCCCCACGGGCGCCGCCCGGCGCGGATCAGCACGACGAAGCCGAGGGCCATGATGATCGGGATGTACGAGTAGAGGAACCACAGGTGGTACGCGGGCCGCACGGAGCCGAACACGGCCTCGACCGCCATGTCGGACATCGGGTCGGTGTTGCGGTCGCGCAGGTAGGCCCACGCCAGGTAGAGGGCCGTCCAGACGAACAGCGGCGTGCCGTTGCGGATGATGCGGGTCCACATGCGGGCGCTATCGCGCGGCGGGGCGCCCATCAGCACGGCCCAGCCGGCCATGGCGAAGAACATGGGTACCGCGAACGCGTTCGCGCCGTCCGCTATGTGCCCCACCCAGTAGGCGGCGGGGCCGTTCGACTCCTCCCGGTCGACGGCGAGGATGAACGCGCCGGCGACGTGTCCGAGGATCACGGCGCAGGAGCAGATCAGCCGCATGAGATCGATGTCGAACCGGTGTTCCAGCTTCGGTTCCGACCTGGGAGCGGGCACGGGGTTCAGGTCGTCTTTGTCCGTGACCGCCCCAGTTTGCGGGGTCGCGGAGGGTGCGCTCTTGGCGGGCATGGGTTCCGATCGCAGGGTCTGGCTGGGTGTGGGCATCCCGTTGTCAACGGCTGTCCAAGACTGTCAACGACTGTCCTTGGCTGCCAACGGTGGCACCGGACCTGGCTCCGGGAACCGTTGTTCGTGAACTTCTAGCCGACTTCCGGCAATGTCCCGCCGCCGGGAAGTGACTGTCAGGTGAACTACGGCATACCGTCGGGTGCCGGCGCGCGCGCCGACCACCGGGAGTCCTCAGTCAGTGCTCTGCCAGGATCTCATCCAGGGCGCCTTCCCGGGGGCCCGCGAATTCAGGCGCCGGATCGAACGCGGCCTGATAGGCGGCCGTGACCGCGCCCGCCATCTCCCGCACCCCGCTGAACAGCCACACACCGCTCATGCGCTCCGGCACTCCGACGCCCCACGCGTCGATGCCCGCGGCCTCGCAGAGCGCGAGCGCGCGCCTGATGTGGAACTCCTGGGACACCAGGAGCGCCTCGGTCACCCCGAAGACCGAACGGGCCCGTGCACATGAGTTCCAGGTGTTGAACCCCGCGTAGTCGGCGACGATGCGGTCGCCCGGCACGTCGCGGTCGATGAGGTACTGGCGCATCGAGTCCGGCTCGTTGTAGTCCTCGGTGCTGTTGTCCCCGGTCACCAGGATCGCGCGGGTCCGCCCGCTGTGGAACAGCTCGGCCGCCGTGTCGAGCCGGTTCGCCAGCCACTGGGTCGGCTCGCCGTCGGGCCGCAGGCCCGCGCCGAAGACGACGGTCACCGGCGCGGCGGGCGCGTCGGCGAGGTCGCGCACCCGGCCGTCCGTCGTCACGTGCAGCCACGCGGAGGGCAGCAGCGCGAGGACGAGCAGCGCCATGACGGCCTGTACGGCCCGGCGCTTGCCGGGCACCGTGCGCGGCATGCGGGGCCGCGCGGCGCGCGCCAGGCGGCGCAGTCGATCGGTGGTCACACCGTGTGTCACGTCCCGCCGGGCGGGGGAGTTCCCGAGCTCCGGGGGTTCGCGGGTCCTAGGTTCGGCGGGGGGGTCGGCCCGGCGTGGCCCGGTTCGGAACGGGTGGCCCGGTCCGTGCGGGGCGACGGCCGGGGGCGGCCTGGCCCGGCGGGGAGCGGGTCGGGCATGATGGGCAATCGAACAGTTTCGTACAGATACCTACGCGCACCCGGGGATCGTTGACACCGATGAGCGAGCGCCGACACCTCGGGGAGCCGTGAGCGGGCTCGGGGCCGCGGACCTGGCGGTCCTCGCGCTCGGCGCGCTGCTCGTGGGGATCGCGAAGACGGCCATCGGCGGGGTCGGCGCCATCAGCGTGGCCCTGTTCGCCGCGGTGCTCCCGGCCCGCGAGTCGAGCGGCGCGCTGCTGCCGCTGCTGATCGTGGGCGACCTGTTCGCGGTGCACGCCTACCGGCGGCACGTCGACTGGCCGGCCCTGCTGCGCCTCTTCCCCTCGGTGGCGGCCGGCGTGCTGGTCGGCGCGGTGTTCGTGGCCGGAGTCGACGACACCGCCATGCGCCGCACGATCGGCGGCCTGCTGCTCGCCGTCGTCGCCGTCCACCTGTGGCAGCGGCGCAGGCGGCGGCGCGCCGCCGCCGAGGCAGGGCCCGCGGGCGCGCCGCCGCGGCCCGCGGGGCGGTGGGTCGCGTTCTGCTACGGGCTGCTCGCCGGGTTCACGACGATGGTGGCGAACGCGGGCGGGGCCGTCATGTCCCTCTACCTGCTGGCGGCCGGGTACGCGATGCTGACGTTCCTCGGCACGGCCGCCTGGTTCTTCCTGATCGTGAACCTGTTCAAGGTGCCGTTCAGCGCGGGGCTCGGGCTGATCACGGCCGATTCGCTGGCGCTGAACGCCGCGCTGCTGCCCGCGCTGCTGCTGGGCGCGTTCATCGGGCGGGCCGGGGTGAAGCGGCTCGACCAGAAGAAGTTCGAGCGCCTTGTGCTCGCGTTCACGGTCGTGGCCAGCCTGAACCTGCTGCGCTGAGCCCGGCGCGGCGCGGGCGCCGGACTGCGCGAACGCGGGGCGCGGGCGACGATGGAGGCATGCTGCTCTCCGAGCCGGCCCGGGTCTGGCGGGAAGTGGCCGCGGACACGGCGAGGACCACGAAGATCGCCGCGCTGGCGCGGCTGCTGCGCGCCACGGAACCGGCCGACGCGCCCGTCGTCATCACCTACCTGGCGGGCCGGCTGCCGCAGCGGCGCCTCGGGGTCGGCCCGCGGGCCCTGGCCCGGCGGCCCGCGCCGGCCGCGCGGGCGCGGCTGACCGTGCGGGAGACCGACGCGGCGTTCACGCGGATCGCGGCCGTCTCGGGCCCTGGCGCCACGGCGGAACGCGGACGGCTGCTCGGCGAACTGCTCGCGGCGGCCACCGCGCCCGAGCAGGACTTCCTCATCCGTCTCGTCTCGGGGGAACTGCGGCAGGGCGCGCTGGACGCCGTCGCGGCCGAGGCCCTGGCCGAGGCGGCGGGCGCGGCGCCCGACGAGGTGCGCCGGGCCGTCATGCTGGGCGGCTCGCTCGGCGCGGTCGCCGGCGCGGTGCTGGCCGGCGGTCCCGCGGCGCTCGCGGAGTTCCGGCTGCGCGTGGGCCGCCCGGTGCAGCCGATGCTGGCGGGCAGCGCGCCGGACGTGGACGCCGCGCTCGACCGGCTCGGCCCGTGCGCGGTCGAGGAGAAGCTGGACGGCGTCCGGGTGCAGGTGCACCGCGAGGGCGCCGAGGTGCGGATCTGGACCAGGACGCTGGACGAGATCACGGAACGGCTGCCCGAGGTCCGCGCCGCCGCGCTCGAACTGGCCGCCGAGCGGGCCGTGCTCGACGGCGAGGTGATCGCGCTGGACGAGACGGGCAGGCCGCGCCCGTTCCAGGAGCTGGCGGGGCGGGTCGGCGCGCTGCGCGGCACCCTGCCGGTGTCGCCCGTCTTCTTCGACCTGCTCGCGCTCGACGGCAGGGACCTGCTCGACCTGCCCACCGAGGAGCGGCACGCGGAGCTGGCCCGGCTGGCCCCCGAGCCGCGCCGGGTGCGCCGCCTCGTGGCGGAGGACCCGGACCGCCCCGAGGTGCGGGCCGCCGTGCGGGAGTTCGCGGGCGCGGTCCTCGCGCGCGGGCACGAGGGGGTGCTGCTGAAGGCGCTCGGCGCCCCCTACGCAGCGGGGCGGCGCGGCGGGTCCTGGCTGAAGGTGAAGCCGGTGCACACGCTCGACCTGGTCGTGATCGGCGCCGAGTGGGGGCACGGGCGGCGCACCGGCCTGCTGTCGAACCTGCACCTGGGGGCCCGCGGCGACGACGGCTCGTTCGTCATGCTGGGGAAGACGTTCAAGGGGCTGACGGACGCGCTGCTCGCCTGGCAGACGGAACGCCTGGGCGCGTTGGCCGTCGAACGCGCCGCGTGGGGTGTGCGGGTGCGCCCGGAGCTGGTGGTGGAGGTCGCGTTCGACGGCGTGCAGCGTTCCACGCGCTACCCCGCCGGTGTCACGCTCCGGTTCGCGCGCGTGCTGCGCTACCGGACGGACAAGGCCCCGGCCGACGCCGACCGGGTGGCCGCGGTCAGGGCGTTGCTGCGCTGATCAGGGCGTTGCCGCCGTGAACCGATGAACGGGTCCGGCGGCGGCGGGCGACCGGTAACGCGGATCGTGGCTCCATCGTTATGGCTGTCGGCGCAACAATCCGCCGGGTTCGCGCATCTTTACCCATGAGGTCTGAGAGATCTGGTCGTGCCAGGGGGGAACATCCATGCGCTCCGCGTACGTTCGCAGGCTCGCCGTGTCGGCCGCCGCCGCCACCGCGCTGCTGCTGACCGGCTGCTCGGCGGAGGAGGGCCAGGCGTCCGGCGCTCCCACCGAAGCGGCCGAGCGGGAGGAGACGACCGCGCCGCCGGACGACGGCGAGGGCGACGACGGGGCCGAGGAGAGCGAGGAGCCGGCCGAGCAGGTCGTGCTGGACTTCGGTGACGAGTCGGACCTGGTGCGGGAGTTGCAGGCGCGGCTCGAACAGCTCGGGCACTTCGCGGCCCGGCCCACCGGGTACTACGGCGACGTCACGGTCGGCGCGGTCTCCGAGTACCAGCGCGCGGCCGGCTTCGAGGTGTCGGGCACGGTGTTCGAGAGCACGTGGGCGGCGCTCACGGGCGCGACGGCCGCGCCGACCGAGGAGCAGCTGTACCCGCCGCAGCAGGTGATGGGCTACGGGGACAACTCCGACCAGGTGCGTGAACTCCAGGCCAGGTTGAAGCAGTTGGGTCACTTCGCCGACAATCCCACCGGGTACTACGGCGATGTGACCGCGGCGGCCGTGCGGGCCTACCAGGAGGCCGCGGGCATCGAGGCGACGGGCACGGTGTTCGAGCCGACCTGGGACGCGCTGCGGGCGGAGACGACCACGCCCACCCGGGACGAGACCCATCCGCCGCTCGAAGTCCCGGAGGTCGAGCCCGCGCAGGGCCTCGACGAGCGCTGCCTCGAAGGCCGCGTCCTGTGCATCTCCAAGACGTCGAACACGATGGCCTGGGTCGTCGACGGCGAGGTGCGGATGACGGTGGACGTGCGGTTCGGCGCCGAGGAGACGCCCACCCGCGAGGGCGTGTTCGACGTGTACTGGAAGTCCCGCAACCACCACTCGACGCTGTACGACTCGCCGATGCCGTACGCGATGTTCTTCGACGGCGGGCAGGCCGTGCACTACTCGGAGGACTTCGCGGCCAACGGCTACAACGGCGCCTCGCACGGCTGCGTGAACGTCCGCGACGAGGCCGCCATCGCGGAGCTGTTCGACGCAGTGAACGAGGGCGACCGCGTCGTCGTCTACTGGTGAACCCCGCGCCCGGGGGGCGTTTTCCGCGCCCCCCGGGTGTATCGCGCGCCCCCGCGGCGACAATGACCCCATGCGTTATGTGATCGTCGGAGCGGGCGCCGTCGGCGGCGCCATCGGCGGCCGGCTGGCCGAGAGCGGGCGCGAGGTGGCCCTGGTCGCGCGGGGGGCGCACGGCGCCGCGCTGCGGGAGCACGGGTTGCGCCTCGACACCCCGGACGCGTCGCTGACGCTGCGCCCGCCGGTGCTCGAAGGGCCGGACGGGTACCGGCCGCGCGCCGACGACGTGCTGGTGCTCGCGGTCAAGACCCAGGACACCGTGGCCGCGCTCGACGCCTGGGCGCCGGTCGCGGGGGACGTGCCGGTGGTGTGCGCGCAGAACGGCGTGGCCAACGAGGATCTCGCGCTCCGCCGCTTCCCCCGCGTCTACGGCATGTGCGTGTGGCTGCCGTCCCAGTACCTGAGTCCCGGCCGGATCACCGCGCCCTGCGCGCCGCTGACCGGCATGCTGCACCTCGGCGCCCACCCGGGCGGCGTCGACGACACCGCCCGGCGGATCTCGGCCGACCTGGAGGCGTCCCGTTTCCTGTCGCCCGTCGTGCCCGACGTGATGCGCTGGAAGTACGCCAAGCTGCTGCTGAACCTGGCGAACGCCGCCGAGGCCGTCTCCGGCCCGATCGAGGGGCAGCCGCTGACGGACGTGGTCGCGGCGGCCCGCGCCGAGGGCGTCGCCGCGCTGAACGCGGCGGGCATCGCGTTCGCCGGCGAGGACGAGCAGGAGCAGCTGCGCGGCGACCGCATGCGGGTGCGCCCCGTGGCCGGTGCCGAGCGCGTCGGCGGCTCGTCCTGGCAGAGCCTGCGGCGCGGCGCCGGCTCGATCGAGGCCGACTACCTGAACGGCGAGATCGTGCTGCTCGGGCGGCGGTTCGGCGTGCCGACGCCGGTGAACGAGACGCTGCGGCGCCTCGCCGCCGAGTTCGCGCGCACCGGCCGCCCGGCCGGCTCGCTGCCCGCCGCGGAACTCGCCGCGCTCACCGGGGTGGTGTAGCCCGCCGCCCCCTGGGGCCGTCGGCCGCGAGCGGCAGATCGCTCAGCGGCAGAGCGGCCGGCGGGGGCAGCCGTTCGCCCGCCGCGTCGGCGCGGAACGACTGGAGCAGGTAGGCCACCAGGCGCCGGGAGGCGGCGCCGTCGTCCGGCAGGGCGGTCACGAGTCCGCAGTGCGCCAGCAGGAGCACGGCGAGGTCGGAGGGGTGGAAGTCGGCCCGCAGCGCGCCGGCGGCCTTGGCCCTGCGGACCAGGGTCATGATGTCCCGCTCCGCGCGCTCCCTGGACCGCGCGTGCTCCGATGTGGTCTCGGGGAAGGCGGCGAGGAACGCGGCCGGGAACCCCCGTTCCTCCCGCTGGAGTTCGCATACGGTCTCGACCAGCTGCTGGAAGCCCTGCCACGGGTCGGGGACGGCCAGGGCCTCGGTGAGCGCCCGCGCGCAGGTCTCCATCTGGCGCGAGAACGCGCCCCGCACCAGCGCGTCCCGGCTCGGGAAGTGCCGGTACAGCGTCGCCACGCCGACGCCGGCCCGGCGGGCGACGGTGGCCATCGGGGCGTCGATCCCGTGCTCGGCGAAGACCGCGCGGGCGGCGGCGAGCAGGCGTTCCCGGTTGCGCCTGGCATCCGCCCGCCCCGCGTCCCGGGGCGCGATCCGAGAGGATTCCACCGTCACTGTCTCTCGCTTCCCGTCGAAACGGACGATCGCGTCCGTTTGGAGCCTACCGTCGGTACCTGTTCCTTCCACGGCCACGGCCACGGGCGACAGAGGCAGAACGGTGGACGACCGCATGATGCAGGCAGTGCTCCACGACCGCTACGGCGGCCCCGACGTGCTGTACCTGGGCCGGGTGCCGCGCCCCGAGCCGGCCGCGGGCGAGGTGCTGGTGAAGGTGCACGCGTTCAGCGTCAACGGCGGCGAGCTGGCGGCCCGCGCCGGCCGCCTCCGCCTCGTGACCGGCCGGCGGTTCCCCCAGCGCGTCGGCCTTGACTACACCGGCGAGGTCGCCGCAGCGGGCAGCGGGGTCACGCGGTTCGCGGCCGGCGACCGGGTATGGGGCGTCCTGGGGCGCCGCGCGGGGTTCGGCAGCGCCGCCGAGTACGTGGCCGTGCCCGCGGAACGGGTCGGCCGGGTCCCCGACGGCCTCGGCCTGGTCGAAGCCGCCGCGCTGCCGGTGGCCACCACGGCCGTCACCGCGCTGCGGGACAAGGCGGGACTGCGCCCCGGCGAACGGCTCCTCGTGCGGGGCGCGGCCGGGGGCGTCGGCAACGCGGCCGTCCAGCTCGGACGCGCGTACGGCGCCGAGGTCACGGCACTCGCGCGCGCCGCCAACCTCGCGTTCGTCCGGGGGCTCGGGGCGCACGAGGCCGTCGACCACCGGGGCGTCCGGCCGGCGGATCTCGGCCGTTTCGACGTGGTCCTGGACACCGTGGGGACCGAGCTGCGGGCCTTCCGGCGGCTGCTGAACCCCGGCGGGCGCATGGTCACCATCGCGTTCGACCTGGAACGGCCCGCGGCGTCGCTCGGCTACCTCGCGGCCAGCGCGGTCCACGGGCGCGGCCGGGTGCGCTTCTTCAGCGGCGAACCCAAGCGGGAGCACCTGGACGATCTCGCCCGGCACGTGGCCGAGGGAAAGCTCCGCCCGGCGGTGGACACCGTCTTCCCGCTGGAGGAGGTCGCGGCGGCGCACCGGGCGCTGGAGGCGGGCGGCGTGCGGGGCAAGTACGTGGTGCGGGTCGCGGCATAGCGCGCGGCGGTCGCCTGGCGTGCCGGTCGCCCGCGGTGCCGGCCGGCCGCGGTGCCGGCGCCACGGGTGCCCGTGGCGCCGGCGCCGGCCGGCCGCGCGGGCCGGGCCCGCTGCCGTCACCGCGGGCGCGGCGCGAAGATCCGGAAGGTGTTGCCCTCCGGGTCCCGGAACACGACCCAGCGGACGCCGTCCTGCTCGTTGTCGCTGACGCGCTCCGCGCCCAGCGCCTCGACCCGATCGGCCTGCTCGGCCCAGCCGCCCCCGCCCGCCAGATCCAGCATCAGGCGGTTGTCCCCCGCGGCGAGTCCACCGGTCGGCTGATGGAACATCCAGGTCGGCCCGTCGCCCTCGAAGCCGATCGTCGCGTACGCCGGTGTCGCCCCCTCGTCGACCGGCCGCATCAGCACGCCCGACCAGAAGGCCGCCAGCCGCGCCGCGTCACGGCAGTCGAAGGAGTACATGCCCACTGTCAAGCTGTCCCTCGAAGCCATCTTCCGTCTCCTTCCACGCGATGGGTACTCGCGGGAATGGACCCGCCGCGCGGACGGAAATCATCGCGCGGGCGGAACGCCTCGCGCGGCACCGCCGCCCGTCATTCCGACGCGCGGTCACCGCGCGGGCCGGCGTCGCGCGGAGTGCCGTGCCGCGCGTCGGAGGCCGTCGCGTCGGGGGCCGTCGCGTCCGGGGCGGCGGGGAGGCGGCCGTTCAGGCGGTCGTGGCGCTGCCTGGCCGCCTGCGGGGTGCCGAGGCCGAGGCCGAACGCGATCTCCTGCCACGTCAGCCCGCGCCCCCTGGCCATGGTGAGCAGCCCGGCCTCCAGCTCGTCCAGCTCGGCCCGCACGCGCGGCAGCAGGGTCAGCGCCGCCGTGATGTCCGCGCGGTCGACCTCGGGCTCGTCGTCCTCGCGCGCGGCGGCGCCGCTGAGCAGGAACGCCACCAGCCGCACCGCCTCGTGCGGGGCCGGCAGGTGCGGGTTGACCTGCCGCGCCCGCTGCCGCGGGGTCCCGCCGTGCCGCTCCGCGATGCGGAACAGCGCGGCGGCGGCGCGGTGCGCCCGCGCCTCGCCCGGGTCGGGAAGCGCGAAGGGGTCGGGGGTGAACGGGTCGGCCCCGGGCGCGCCGCGCCCGGCCTCTGCCGCGTGGTCGGTCATGCCGCCCATTCTGAGGAGCACAACAATTGGTTGTCAACGAAATATAGACAACGGATAATGTTGAACGATCTGTTCAACACGTCAGGGGCGGCCGTCCGCCAGCCAGTCGTCGAACGTCCGCGGCGCGCGGCCCGTCAGCGCGCCGACGTCCTCGGTCAGCACCGAGAGGCCGCCCGCCGCCATGTCCTCCCACAGCCACACCAGGTCGGCCACGAACCCGTCAGGCAGCCCCCGCGCCCGCAGCTCCGCCGCGGCCTCGGCCGCCGGGACGTCGCGGAAGCCGAGGCCGAGCCGCCGCGCGATCTCCCGGTGCGTCAGCGCCTCGGGGCCGGTCGGCACGAACACCTCCCCGGCACCGCGGTCCCCCGTCAGCAGCACCGCCGCGCACGCGGCGACGTCCCGCGCGTCGACGTAGGCCACCCGACCGGCGCCGAAGGTCCCGACCAGCGCGCCGTCCCGCACGTAACCGCCGTCGCCGGTCGCGAAGTTCTGCATGAAACCGTTCGGCCGCAGCATCGACCAGGACAGCCCAGAACGTTCCAGGTACCGCTCGATCTCCCCGTGCGCCCCCACGGACAGCTTCCCGCCGGGCGCGGCACCGAACGCCGAGATTTTGACGACGCGCTCGACGCCCGCCGCGCGGGCCGCGTCGATCGCCGCGAGCTGCCTGCGGACCATGGGCTGCGGCGTGCCGTCGGGCACGGGAACGGCTCCGGCGGTGTTCAGCAGCAGCCGGCTGACGCGGCCCCGCGGCCCGAAGGCCGCGGCGAGCGAGCCGGGGTCGTCGAAATCGCCCACGACGTAGGGGCAGCCGAGGGCGCGCCCCGCGGCGGCCGTTCGCACCAGCGCGGTGAACTCCGCGTTCTCGGCGGCGAGTCGCCGCACCAGGTGCCGTCCGATGGAGCCGGTGGCGCCGGTGACCAGGATCATGTCGCACTCCGCGTAATCTGAGGGGCCCTCGGGAGACGGGGTCACCATATCGAGGGCCCCTCGACTTAGCAGTCGTCCCCCCGCCCACGCCACCGACCTGGGAGAACGCGATGCGTGCCGATGCCCGCCGCAACTACGAACGGCTGCTGACCGAGGCCGACGCGGTCTTCTCCGCACACGGAACGGACGCCTCGCTCGAATCCGTGGCCCGCCGCGCCGGGGTCGCCATCGGCACGCTCTACGGCCACTTCCCCACCCGCAGGGCCCTGCTCGAAGCGCTGCTGCGGGACCGCCACGCCGCCCTGTTCCGGCTCGGCGAGCGGCTGCGCGACCACGACGCGCCCGGCGACGCCCTCGGCGAGTGGGTCACCGCCCTGGCCGCGCACGGTGCCACGTACAACGGCCTGGCCGCCCAGTTCTTCGGCAGCCTCGACGACGAGACCTCGGAGTTGCACGCGGCCTGCCTGCGGATGCGCGAGGACGGGGAACGCCTCGTCGCCCGCGCCGTGGCCGCCGGCGCCGTCCGCGCCGAGGTCACGGCCTCCGACGTGTTCGCCCTGATCGCCGCGGCGGCCTGGCTGCGCGGCCAGGTGCCGGGCGAGCAGGCGGACCGCCTGCTGCGCTACCTGCTCGACGGCCTGGCCCGCGGCTGACACCCACCCGACCGCCGACCGTTTCGTTCAAGACCTCGCCCGTGCGGCGGGCCTAGCGTGGCGGGCGTGAGAGGCAGAACGACACGGGTCGGACGCGTTTTCCACCCCGGTGAGGACGGCTACGACGCCGAGCGGACCGGCTTCAACCTCGCGGTCGACCACCGACCCGCCTACGTCGTAAGCGCCGCGGGCTCCGAGGACATCGTGCGCGCCGTCGGGCAGGCGGTGGACCGCGGGCTGGCCGTGGGCGTGCTCGCCACCGGGCACGGCGCCTCGGTGGCCGCGGGACCGGACGCGGTGCTGATCGCCACGCGCCGGATGACCGACGTGACCGTCGACCCCGGCGCGCGTACCGCGCGCGTGAGCGCGGGCGCCCGCTGGGAGCACGTCATCGAGGCGTGCGCGCCCCACGGCCTCGCGCCGCTGAGCGGGTCGAGCCCGCACGTGGGCGCCGTCGGCTACACCCTCGGCGGCGGCGCCGGGCTCCTCGGCCGCCGCTACGGTTTCGCCGCCGACCACGTGCACGGCCTCGACCTCGTCACGGCCGACGCGCGACCGCGCACGGTGACCGCCGACACCGCGCCCGCGCTGTTCTGGGCGCTGCGCGGCGCGGGCAAGGGCAACTTCGGCGTGGTCACCGCGATGGAGATCGCCCTGTTCCCCATCGCCCGGCTGTACGGCGGCGGCCTGTACTTCCCCGCGCAGGCGTGCGCGGACGCGCTGCACGCCTGGGCCGCGTGGGCGGGGAGCGGGGACCTGCCCGACGAGATGGCCTCGTCGGTCCTGCTGATGACCTACCCGGACGTGCCCGGGGTGCCCGCGCCGCTGCGCGGCCGGCACGTCACCCACGTGCGCGTCGCCTGGTCCGGGCCGCCGGCGGAGGCGGAACCGCTGCTCGCGCCGCTGCGCGCGGTCGGCCATCCGCTGCTCGACACCATCTCCGAGCTGCCCTACCGGGAGGTCGGCTCCATCCACCACGAGCCGACCGAGGCGGCGGCGGCCCAGGACCGGGGCTCCCTGCTGACGGGTCTGCCCCCGGCGGCGGTCGACGCCGTCCTGGCCGGCGCGGGACCGGCGGCGCGCGCGCCGTTCGTCGCCGAACTGCGCCATTTCGGCGGCGCGTACGCCCGTCCGCCGCGCGTCCCGAACGCGGTGGGGCACCGTTCGGCCGGGTTCTCCCTGTACACGGGCGCGGCCCCGGCCGCGGGGGCGGCGGCCGACGCGCTCCACGAGGCGGTGCGCCCGTGGGGCACGGGAGGCGCGTTCGTCAACTTCCTCGGCGTCGGGGACGCGGAGGCGGCGCGGCTGTCCACCGCGTTCGCGCCCGAGGACTACGCGCGCCTGACCGAGCTGAAACGCACCTACGATCCGGAGAACGTCTTCCGCGTCAACCACAACATCCCGCCGTCCGGCACGCCGGTGCCCTGAGCGGGTGAGCAGAAGCGGGTCCTGGAGCACCTCCGGGTCTTTCGCCGCCCGCCCACCGTGCGGCATCGGGCCCGGCGCGGCGCGAGGCGCCGCCCGCAGCGCTCAGCGCGGGGCGCTCGGCACGGGCGCGGCCCCGCCCTCCTCCGCCGCGTCCGCCCCACCGGGCGCGGCAGCCCCCGGCCCCGCGGGCGCGGCGCCCGGCTTCGCGCGCTGGGCGATGGCGGCGCCGACGAGCACGAGCGAGCCGCCGAGGATCTGCCACAGGCCCAGGTTCTCCCCGAGCAGCACCCAGGCGAAGACGCTCGCCAGCACCGCCTCCAGGCAGGCGACCACGCCGGCGACCTGCGGCGACAGCCTGCGTACGGCGAGCACGCCGGTGAGGTAGGCGAGCACGGTGCCGACGAGCACCAGCCAGCAGGCGAGCAGCAGCGCCGGGACCTGCCGCTCGCCGAGCGCGGCCGAGCCGCCGAGCACCGCCCAGTCCATGGCCCAGGGCCTGGCGAGCACGGTGAGGAGGGCGGCGGCGGCCAGCAGGCCGAAGGCTATGACGGCGAGCGGGTCGGGCGGGTCGTCCCCTTCGCTGCCGTGGTCGGCGAGGAGGAAGTAGCTGACCTGGCAGCAGGCCGCGCAGAACGCGAGCAGCAGGCCGACCGCGTCGAACGCGAGCCCCGCCCAGACCTCGACCACCGAGGCCATGCCCGCCACGGCCAGCGCGACGCCGACCGCGGCGGCCCCGCTGACCCGGCGCCGCTGCACGAACCGTATCCAGCCCAGCAGCAGGGCGGGCCCGAGGAACTCCACGAGGATCGCCACGCCGACCGGGACGCGCTCGATCGCGGCGAAGTAGAACGCCTGGACGCCGGCGACGCTCAGCAGGCCGAACCCCGCGAGCAGCGCCGGCCGCCGCCGCGCCAGGGCCCGGTGCCGCCAGGCGACGGGCAGCAGCACGAGCGCGGCGCCCGCCACCCTGATCCACACCACGTGCAGGGGGCCGAGTCCCGCCTCGATCAGCGGCTTGGCCGTGGCGCCCGAGCCGCCGAACGCCACGGCGGAGGCGAGCGCGAGGAGCAGCCCCGCCCGCCTGCGGGAGGGGCGCGGGACGCGGGGGACGCCGGCGGATGCGCGCACCGCGCCATCATGCCAGCGCACCGGCTCCCGCCGACAGGAGCGTCAGCCGTCACGCTCATGACTTCTCCGCCGTGTCCTAGGTTCCCCACTGTTCCGCCGTCTGACGGACGACGAACACCCGACATGGGAGAGAGGCAAGCGACATGACCAGAACGTGGCTGCGGTCCGCGGGGGCCGCGGTGGCGGTACTCGTACTGCTCGGAGGGACGGCGGGGCAGGCGGGCGCCCAGGTCGGCTCGTACGGCGGGCGAGACGCCCAGCGCTGCGCCGCGCCGGGCGCGGCGACGGTGGTGCGGCCGTTCGAGAGGGTGGGCGTTGGCCAGGGCATGGTGATGGCGCTGATCCCCTCAAGCGATCAGAAGTACGTGCTGGCCGACGACACGCGGGAGTCCTTCCGGCGTGCGGTGCGGGACGCGTACCAGTACGGGGGTGCCGATCTCGCCGACGGCCGGATCAGCGCCTCTTTCTCGTTCAAGTGGCACACCCCCGAGCAGGAGGTGCCCAACATCGTCTTCAGCGGTGCCTGGCGCGCCGACTGCGGCCCCTCGCGCATCACCATCGAGTTCGAGGGCGGGAGCTACGAGGCCGAGCTGCTCAGACTGCCCAACCGTCCCGGCTGGGGCACCTACCACGCCGACCCCGGGGTCAGGTCGATGGGCAACGGAGACCTGGTCGTCACGGCCTACGACGCCGAGGGGCGCGTCCTCGACCGGATGGAGTTCCGCGGCGAGCAGGACGAGCCCGGCGGGCCGGAAGGGCCGGAAGAAGGGGAAACGGGAGGAAGCACCGCCCCGCTGTCCTAGCTCACCGCGCCGGTGGGCGTCTGGACAGGGCAGGGATGGCAGGCGAGGGAGAGGACGGCGGGGCAGCGCGTGCGAGAGAGCGTCGAGGCGGACTTCCGCTCGTTCATGACCAGCCGCTGGACGAGGCTGCTGCGCACGGCGTACTTGCTGGCGGGCAACCATCACGACGCCGAGGACCTGGCGCAGACCGCGCTGACCAAGGCGTACTGCGGGTGGGAGCGCGTGCGGCGGGCCGACGACCCGGACGCCTACGTCTGGCGGATCATGATCAACGTCCATCGGGACAGGCTGCGGGGCATCAAGCTCCGCGAGTGGCTGACCTCGTGGCTCCCCGAACGCGCGGCGGCCGACGGCAGCGAGCGGGTCGTGGTGCGCGGCGCGCTGATGCAGGCGCTCGGCCGGCTCTCCCCCAAGCAGCGCGCGGTCGTGGTCCTGCGGTATCTGGAGGACCGCAGCGAGACGGAGGTCGCCGCGCTGCTCGGCATGGGGGTGGGCACGGTGCGCACGCACTCCGCCCGCGGTCTGCGCCGGCTCAGGGAGGACAGCGCGCTGTCCGAGAACATCGCGAGGGAGGTCGTGACCCGATGACACGGGATGTCCATGACGGCCAGGCGCTCGGCGGGTTCGGCGAACGGCTGAGGCGGCTGGAGGGGCTGGAAGGACTGAGGGAACAGGGGGAACAGGAGGAAGGGGCTCTGGACGCCCTGGGCGCCGTTCCCCCGCCCGTGGACGCGGTGGTGCGCAGGGGAAGGGTGATGCGCAGGCGGCGGCGCGTGGCCCTGCTGGGTGCGGCGGTCGCAGCGGCTGCCGCCCTGCCCCTGCTCCCCGCCGTGCTTCCGTCCGCCGACCAGGGGCGAGGGCCGACCCCACCAGCTGCGGGGCCGCCGGCCGTACGGGAGGTGCGGGAGGCACGGGAGGTGCGGCCCCGCCAGCCGGTGGACATCGGCCGCGGCCTGCGCATGGGCCTGCTCCCCGAGGAGGATCACGGGCACGTCGTCGCCCCCGAGGCCGCGTTCGAGGCGGAGCTCGCCGACGCGGAGTCCCGTGTCTCGCGGGGCGGGGCGTCCGAGCCGCCCGGCGGCCTCACCCTCTCCTGCCGTGAGGCGGGCGGCGCGCTGGTGTGCACGGGAACGTGGCACACCGGTGCGGAACCCGCCCGCGTGACCGTCCGCGCGGCCGACGGCCGGGCCGCCGAGGCGTACCTGCTGACGCTCGACGGGCGGCCCGGATGGGGCGGGTACCACGCCGATCTCGGCGAGGGGCCGGCCGGCGAGCAGGTCACCGTCACGGCACGTGACGCGGCGGGCGCCGTCATCGCGGAGACCCAGGTGGCCCCCGGGCCGGGGTGAGCGGCGCCGCGTCGCCGGCGTCCGAGGGCGCCTCCATGTCCTGCCTCACGTGCGGCGTGGGGTTCCGCGTTCGTGGAAGCCGCCGTCGCGGAGCATGGCGAACAGCGCACCGACGCGGTGCCCGGCGAGGTGAGCGAGCGGGTCAGAGTGGCGCTTTCCCGGTCATCCGCTCGACAGGCAGCCGTGCCGGGCCCCGGGGCGGGCGGCCCTCTCGCAGCACCGCGAAGAAGATGACGCCGGAGCGGCGGGATCAGGGCCGGAAGAACGCCGTGAGCGCCGGGGCGAGGTCGTCGGGCGCCACCTCGTGGAAGTGCCCCGGCAGCGTGCGCCGGTGTGCGCCCGGCACGGTGTCGATCAGGGCCCGCGCCGACGCGTCGAGCCCGGCGCTGGTGTCGGTGCTCGACAGCACGAGCGTCGGAACGGCGACGGCGGCGTACCGGCTCATGAGCGCGGCGGCGGTGACCGTCAGGTCGTAGACCAGGGTGTGCGCGATGCCTTCGAGCGCCGGGCGGAACGGCGCGTCCCGCATCGCCGCGACCATGCCGGGGGGCACGCCGATGGAGGTCTGGAACAGCTCGACGGCCTCGCCGCGGCGGCCCTCCGCGACCAGCGAGGCCAGGCGCGGCGTGAGTTCCGCGGCGCCCTCGCCGACCGGCCCCACCCGCGCGGGCCCGGGCAGCGGCGGCTCGAACACCGAGAGCCGGTCGATCGCCGCCCCGCGCACCGCGGCTTCGAGCGCGATGATGCCGCCCGACGACACGCCGTGCACGCAGGCCGCGCCGCCCGCCGCGGCGATCACCGCGCGCAGGTCGTCGACCTCGCGCTCCACCGCGTAGGGCGCCCCGTCCCCGCTGCCGCCCCGGCCGCGCCGGTCGTAGGTGAACACGGTGAACTCCCGCGCGAGGCGCTCGGCGAGCGCGGGGGAGGGGCCGAACGCCCGGTGGCACATGGCGCCGTCGACCAGGACGACGGGCGGCCCCGTGCCGGTGCGGGTGATCGCGATGCCGGTGCCGTCGGTCGAGACCGTCGTGGCTTCCATGGTGTTCTCCCACCTCCGTGAACGGTGCCGCGCCCGCGTTCCCGCGGGCCGGGCCGTACGCACCGCCCGGCCGGGTCGCGACCGGTGCGGCAGGGCGGACCGGCACCCCTTCGAGGGGGGACCGGTCCGGCCGGCGGAACTCATCGGTGCCACGGCCACTCTCCCGCCCCGGCGCCCCCACGGCCCGGGGAGCGCGCCCGGCGCCCCGATGCGCGCGCCCCTGAACCGACGCGCCGGGGGCGCCCCCGAGCCGGTGCGCCCGGCCGCTACGCGTGGTTCCTGACGAGCTCGGCGGCGAGCCGGCGGACGTGGTCGCGCGCCTGCGCCGGATGGGTGACGGTGAGGTCGCCGGCGAACGGCAGGAGCTGGCGCACGTCGTCCAGGACGCGGCAGGCGAACGTGATCTCGGCCCGCGCCCCGTCCGCCCCCGTGCGCCCGTGCACCGTGAGCCGGGCGCCGAGCATCCGTGCGGCCCGGTCGAGCTGCCGGACATCGAGCAGCGCGCGGACCCGGATGCCGTCGGCCGCCTCGGGCGCGCGCGAGGTCAGCTCGGCCGCGACACCGGGCAGGGTCGCGCCGGGGCGCAGGCGCCGGGGCACGCGCGTGGGCCGCCAGTCGGTGACGCGTTCCAGCGCGTACAGCCGCGCGGCTCCCGCGCGGTCGGCCACGAGGTACCAGCGACCGCCCTTGGCGAGCAGGCCGTAGGGGTCGACCAGCCGCCAGGCGGCGTCGGGCTCCTCGGACCGCCGGTAGCGCACGCGCAGCCGGACGCCCCGGCGCAGGTCGGCCACGAGCGCGGCCGGGGCGACCCCCTCGGCCTGCCGGCCGCACCACGGCTCGTTGTCCGCGGTCACGACGGCGCTCAGGGGAAGCAGGTCGTCCCCCATCGTGCGCCGGGGCGCGACCTTGGCCCGGACGCGCCGGTGGTCGGCGGACGCGCCGAGCAGGTCGCGTTGCCGGTCGTCCAGGCCGTACAGCGCGAGCTGGTCCCGGTCGGCCGGGGTGAGCCTGCCGGTGTCGAGCGCCCCGCCGGGCAGCAGCGCCACGCCGCCGGCGCGGCCCCGGCGGACCAGGACGGGGAAGCCGGCCTCCTGCAACCACGCCAGGTCCCTGAGCACCGTCCGCACCGACACGCCGAGCAGGGCCGCCAGGTCGGCGGTCGTGGTGGTCGCGCTCGCCCTGAGGGCGACGAGGAGGGAGAAGAACCGGTCGGGCGTCATGCGCCAACTCTCCCGGAAAACGCGCCGGATCCTGTCATGTTTGCCGCCCATGATCTGTCCCGTCCGCAGCGCCGAAGAGAGGTAGGGCACTCATGTCCGATCCGTTCGTGTTCATCGTCCACGTGACCGACGCGCCCGCGTCGGCCCGCTTCTACGGAGACCTCCTCGGGGTCTCCCCCGCGTTCACGTCGCCCCGTTTCATCGCCTTCGACCTCGCCGACCGCGTCCAGCTGGCCGTGTGGTCGGGCGCGGTCGAGGTCGCGCGGTCCACGCCGCGTACCAGCGAGGTGTGCGTGGCGCTGCCCGGCGGGCCCGAGGTGATCGACGAGCGGTACCGGGCGTGGGTGGCCAAGGGCGTGGAGGTGGTCCAGGAGCCCAGGGACGAGGTCTTCGGCCGCACGTTCGTCGTCGCCGATCCCGACGGGAACCACATCCGCGTGGCCCCCGCCGACTGAACGCCGCCCGTTCGCGCACCTTCCGTGGCCGCCGGAACGGCCGCGGGAGGTGCGGGGCGCGGCGCCGCACGCGTACCGGCGCTGCCGGTCACCGGCCGCCGTGCGCGATGTCGACAGCGATGCGCTCCTCCTCGACGGTGACCCGGTACGGGAGGGGCGTTCCGTGCGGCGACGAGACGCCGATGCCGACGCCGAGTTCGCCCTCGAAGATGCCCGCGAAGGCTCTCATGAGGGGGGTGACTCGCCTCGTCCAGCGGCTTCCCCGAGATCACCCCGGCATGGCGCCCGGAGTACGCGACCCGCGCGCCCCGCGCGCGTTCCCGTTCGGAACGGCACCGCGCCACCCCGCCACTCAGCGCGCGGGCCCGGAGCGTGGGCCGGGGCCTCGGCGTCAGGTCGCGTCGCGGAAGGCGTGCGGGGCGACGCCGGTCAGGCGCCGGAACACCCGGCTGAAGTAGGCGCGGTCGTGGAAGCCGACCGCGCGGGCCACGGTCTGCACGCTGTCGTCGCTGTGCTGGAGCCGTTCCTTGGCCTGCCTGATGCGCAGCCGGGTCAGGTACTCCCAGAGCGTGAGCCCGAGTTCGCGGTGGAAGAGGCGCCCGAGGTGGTCCTCGCTCACCCCGGCGGCCTGCGCGATCTGCCAGCGCGTCAGGCGGTGCCGGTAGCGCTGCTCGATGCAGACCAGGGCGTTGCGCACGGGCGCGGGGTCGGCCGTGCGCGGGGTTCCGTCGGTCATCGCGGCGAGCAGCCGCGCCGTCTCCGGCCCGGTGAGGATGTCGCGGCCGAGCAGCACCAGGCCGGGGTGCGGATCGGCGCGGCGGGCGTCGGCCGCCGTGAAGCCCTGGTCGCCGATCATCAACGCCGGTGTGCCTGGCAGCCGTTCGACGAGGTCGAACCCGTCCATGTCGGGCAGCACCCGGTCGACGATCAGCAGCCCGGGCGCCTCCTCCGCGATGAGCGCGAGCGCCGCCGTCCCGTCGGCCGCGGCCCGCACCTGCCGCCCGGGGAGCAGGCGGCGGAACGTCTCGCGGCGCTGGGCGGAGCCTGTCGCGACGACGACGGGCGCCGCGAGGCCCGAGGGGCGCAGGGCGCGCAGTGCCTGGTCGAGCCCGTCGCCCCCGGCCTCGCCGTAGAGCAGGAACGGCGTGTGCCGCAGCGCCGGGTGGTCGTGCAGGCGGCGCACGGCCGACCACTCGTGCGCGGTCGCGTGCGTGGTGTCCCACGCGACGGCGGCGGGCCCCGGCGGGGCGACGAGGGCCGCGAGGTCGTCGTCCGGGTGCAGCCGGTGCGGGCGCAGCCCGTGGTCGCGGGCGAGGGCGGCGACCTCGGTGGAGACGGCCGAGTCGGCCGCGACCAGCAGGGTGCGGCCCGGGGGGCGCGGCGCCGGCGGCTCGGCGGGTGTGGGCAGCGGCAGCGTGAGGTGGAAGCCGCGGCCGTCAGGGCCCCGGTGGGCGGTCAGGGCGCCGCCGTGCAGCACGGCGAGGCGGCGGGCGATGGCCAGGCCGAGGCGGGCGCCCGGCTCCCCGGTCGCGAACGGGTGGAACAGCACGTCGTCGTCCGGCGGCAGCACGAGGTCGGGGTTGGTGACGTGGACGGCGAGCGCGGCGGGGCCGACGAGGACGTCGAGGCGGGCGCGTGCGCCGCCCGCGGCGGCCAGCACGTTCCGCAGGAGCTGCCGCAGCCGCCGCGGGTCGGCCAGGACGAGGGGCAGGCGGCGCGGCAGGCGGTGCCCGCCGGCGGCGGGGTCGCCGGCGGCGGGGTCGGCGGCGGCGGGGTCGGCCGCGCGCCCGGCGCGGCGGTCCGCGGCGCGGTCGAGCAGGCCGAGCGCCTCGGCGAGCAGCGGGCGCGGGTCGGTCAGGCTCCGGTCGAGGGCGAGGGCGTCGACGTCGGAACGCGAGAGGTCGAGCAGGTCGTCGATGAGGCGCAGCAGCCGGCCCGCCTCCTCGTGCGCGGCGTCGCCCGGCCGGGTGTGGCTGAGGATCGCCTCGACGGGTGTGCGCAGTTCGTCGGTGGCGTTGTCGAGCAGCCGGGTCTTGAAACGGCTGGCGCGTTCCGCGACGTCGCGCGCCCTGCGCACCTCGGTGAACAGGCGGACTCCGCCGAGCGCCGCGCTGATCTGGTCGCCGAGCGCGCGGTAGAGGGCGCCGTCCCGGGCGGCGGCGTGCCGGGGGCCCGCCTCGAACACCGCGAACCCGAGGCGTTCTTCACCGATGTGCAGGGGTTCGAGCACGGCGGTGAACCGGCGGCCGGCCGGGAGCAGGTCGGCGGTGAGCAGCGGCGCCCCGGCCGGTCGCGGCGTTCCACCGGCCGCCACCGGCCCGCCGGGCCGTTCGCCGGCGAGCGCGATGCGGCAGCCGGGGACGCCGAGGTCGGGCAGGTGCCGGTCGAGCACGTCGCGCAGCGCTGCCGTGTCGGTGACGGCGGTCAGCGCGGTGGCCAACTCCCGCAGCCGCCTGGCCTGCTGCTCCTCCGTCCAGTGCGCGTACTCGACGAGGCGGTGCGCCTTGTCCGCGACCATGAGCCGCGCCTGCCCGAGCAGCCGCTCGACGTCGACCGGGGACCGCGCGCCCCCCTCGGTGACGGCGCCCGCGCGGGCGCGCGCGCCCAGTAACGCGCGGTCGAGCGCGGCGGCGTCGGCCGCGTTGTGCACGTGGTCGGCGATGTGCCGTTCGAGCGCGTCGAGGAACGCGAGCCCAGGACGGCGCAGCGCGGCGGCGAGCGCGGGGGCCAGCGGCGGCCCCTCGGGGGCGGGCGCGTCCGGCTCGCCCTGGCCGACCAGCGGGGAGCGGCAGCCGCAGGAGCGGCGGGTGACGAGGGTGCCGGGCAGCACGCGCCGCGCGGGCGGCGCGTGGCCGCGCAGCCGGGCGACGAGGGTGTCGACGGCGAGCGTGCCGAGTTCGTCGAACGGCAGCGCCACGGACGTCAGCGGCGGGTCGCTGACGCGGGCTTCGAGCGAGTCGTTGAACCCGACCACCGCGACGTCGTCGGGAACGCGGATGCCGCGCGCGGCGAGGAAGCGCACGGCGTCGGCGGCGAGCACGTCGCTGCACGCGACGACGGCGTCGAAGTCGCGCCCCGGGCGCAGGCCGCGCACGTCGACCAGGACGCCCATGGCGGTGGCGCCCGCGCCCGCCGCGTAGTCGAGCGAGGCGGAGACCAGGGCGGGGTCGCGCGGGACGCGGTGGCGGGCGAGCGCGTCCGCGTAGGCGCGGAACCGGTCGCGCGAGACGGGGTTGGCCAGCGGGCCGCGCAGGCACGCGAGGCGGCGGCGGCCGTGGTGGTCGACCAGGTGGCCGACGGCTTCGCGCATCCCGGCGTGCGAGTCGAGGCGCAACGTCTCGTGCCCGCCGATGGCCCGGTTGAGGCTGACCACGTGGCCGAGGCCGGCGAGGTGGCGCGCCAGCCGCGCCGCGGGGCTGTCGGGGCCCGCGCCGTCCTCCCCCGCGTCGGGCACGCCGAGCGTGGACGACCAGCAGATCGCGCCGTCGAGGCAGCCAGAGCCGACGAGGTCGTAGACGGCGTTGCGCGGGTCGCCGCCGCCGGGGCGCAGCGCGTTGCCCGGGAAGCAGACGACGTTGACGTCCGCTCGTTCCGCGGCTTCCAGTACGCCGGACCACAGGGTCGCGCCGACGCCCAGGTGGATGTTGGCCGTGACCAGGCCGACCGTGGGCCGGCGGTCCGGGCCGGGGCCGCGTTCCGCCATGGGGGGCCTCGCTTCTCACCCGACGCCTGGGGTGGCGTGGACGATAGCGGCAGGGGGACCTGCCGACAAGGGAGGGCGCCGCGGCCCGTCGGCCGCGGCGCCCCCGTCGGCGTCGGAGTCCGACGCGCCCCGCGTCGGTCAGATGTTTCCGACGCCCGCACCGCCGGTCACGATGGACTTGACGTCCGCCGCGGCGTCCGGCGTGTAGCTGTAGGGGATGTCGGCGACGGAGCCGCCGGTCTCGCCCTCGCCCGAGTTCTCGAAGTGGTTGTCGACGGCCACCAGGCTGCCGGGCCCGGAGTCGCCCTCACCGAGGTGGAACGGGTCGTCGGTGTTCTCGAAGTAGTTGGCCTCGACGAGCACGCCGGCGTCCTCGGTGGACGCGACACCGTAACTGCCGATGTCGTTGTAGTAGTTGTTGTAGACGTGCACCGGGTCGCCGAAGCGCACGCGCGGGTTGCGCTGGTTGACGCCGTCGAACCAGTTGTGGTGGTAGGTGACGTTCAGCTTGCCGACGTCCTCGGAGGCGTTGTCGTCGTCGTGCCCGAGGAGCATGTTCTTGTCCGAGTCGTAGGTGTGGTTCCACGACACGGTGATGTCCGTCGAGGCGCGCTTGATGTCGAGGGCGCCGTCGTTCGGGTTGGTGAAGCCGTTGTGGTCGATCCAGACGTTCGTCGCGTACTGGACGTTGATGCCGTCGTCGTTGGAGTTCGCGAACGTGAGGTTCTGGACGATCACGTTGTCGGCCTCGCTGATGTTGAGGCCGCTGCCGTCGAACCCGCTGTCGGCCCCGACGCCGATGATCGTCTTGTCGGACGACACGTCGGCCATGTCGTCAAGCTCGATCATGCCGTCGACCTCGATCTGGAGCGGCCCGTCGCTCTCGGCGGCCTCGATGAACGCGTCCGCGTCCGAGACCGTGACGATGTCGCCGCCCGCGCCGCCCGTGGTCGCGGCGCCGAAGCCGGTGGGCGTGCCGACGGCGAGAACGCCGGGCTCGGCGGCCGGCTCGGCCGCTCCGGCGGCGGTGATGCCGCCGAGGGTGGCCGCGGCGGCCGTCACGGCGATGGCACTGGCCAGCTTGAATCGCGCGCTCGTCCTGCGCATGGGGATTCTCCGTCCGGTGTGGGGGTTGTGGGGGAAGCGACCCGTGGGGTGGGTCGCGGAAGGAGAGCACCGGTGCCGGCCGGCTGCGGCGTGCGGTCGATGCTAGGCCGGTACCTGTGGACGATGACGGGCCCTGTGTGGACTATTGCGCTCGGATGGGCGTTCGGGACGGGTGCACACTGGTGGCATGTGCCGAAGCATCAAGACGTTGCGCCCGCCGGCCACGCCCGAGGTCACCGACGACGACATCCGCGCCGCGGCCCTCCAGTACGTGCGCAAGGTGTCCGGATTCAGGTCGCCCGCGGCGCACAACCGCGAGGTGTTCGACGCCGCGGTGGCCGAGGTGGCGGAGGCGACGCGGCACCTGCTCGGCCACCTCCAGGTGCGCGGCACCACCCGCACCGCGCCGAACGGCACGGCGCCCAACAGCGAACGGGACACCGGTTCCGGCCCGCTGCCCGGCTGACGCGAGCACGACGGGACCACGTGTTCGACACCATGATCGGGCGGCAGCACGCCGCCGGAGTGCTGCGCGCCGAGATCGCCCGCACCACGACCAGCCACGGCGGCCTCGTCCTGGTCACGGGCGAGGCGGGCATCGGCAAGACCACGCTGGTCACGGGCGCCGCCGAGGAGGCGAGGGCGCGCGGTGCCCTCGTGCTCGGCGGCTCCTGCTGGCACGCGGAGAACGCCCCGGGCCACTGGCCGTGGACCCAGGTGGTCCGCGGGCTGCGGCGGGCCGCGACGGCCGAGGAGTGGGCGGCGGCGGAAGACGCGGCGGGCGCCGACCTGGCGGGCTGGACGACCGGCGGGGACGGCGGCGGGGCCGAGAGCTTCGCCCTGCACGACGCGGTGACGACGGCGCTGGTCACCGTGTCGCAGCGGCGGCCCGTCGCGCTCGTGCTCGAAGACCTGCACTGGGCGGACACCGGATCGCTGCGGCTGCTCGACTTCGCCGCCCGGCACACGTGGTTCGAACGCCTCCTGCTGATCTGCACCTACCGCGACACGGACGTCGCCGCCGAGGACCACCCGCTGCACGCGCTGCTGATGCCCCTGGTGTCCAGGGCCACCACCCTCGCGCTCACCGGCCTCGCCCCGCACGAGGTCGGCGCGCTCATGGCCCGCACCACGGGCGCCGCCCCGGACGCGGCCCTGGCCGCCCGGGTGCACCGGCACACCGGCGGCAACCCGTTCTTCGTCGAGCAGACCGCACGCCTGTGGCACGGCGGCGAGGGCACCGGCGTGCCGCCCGGCGTGCGCGAGGCGGTGCGGCGGCGGCTCGGGCTGCTGCCCGAGCAGGTCGTGGCGCTGCTGACCCGGGCCGCCGTGCTCGGCCGCGCGTTCCACCGCCGGGTGCTCGCGGCCACCGCGCCGGGGACCGGCACGGAGGTGGACCGGCTGCTCGCGCACGCGGAGGCGGCCCGGCTCGTCGCGCGGGACGGCCCCGACCGGTTCGCGTTCGCCCACGACCTGGTGCGCGAAACGCTGCACGAGTCGCTGGACGGCGGGGAGCGGCGGCGCCGGCACGCCGCCGTCGTCCGCGCGCTGGCCGACGAGCCCGCGCTCTCCGACCTCGTGCCGCCCGCCGACCTGGCGCGGCACGCGCGCCTCGCGGGCGACGAGTTGGACCCCGCGCACGCGGTGGAACTCCTGCGGTCCGCCGCCGAGGACGCCAAGGGGCGGATGGCGTTCGACGAATCGCTCGGGCACATGCGCGACGCCTTCCGCCTGGCCGAGGCACTCGGCCCGCGCCGCCACGTCCTGGTCGGCCTCGACCTCGCCGCCGAACTGCGCCACACCGGGGACGCGGCGGGGGCAGCCGCCGCCTTCGCGCGCTGCGCCGAGGCGGCCCGCGCGCTCGACGACGCGGAACTGCTGGCCCGCGTCGCGCTGTCCCTGCACGACTCGCACGGCGTGACGTCGCGCGGCGGCATCGACCGACCGCACGCCGACCTCCTGCACGACGCGCACCGGCGGCTCGTCGGCACCCCCGCCGGCAGGCCGCTGCCGACCGGCGACGACCCGGCGACGCTGGAACGCGTCGTGCGCGAGCTGAGCATCCGCTGCGCCGTGCTGGCGCGGCGCACCGGTGACGACGACGCGCTCGCGTTCAGCCTGTGGTCCCTGCACGACGCCATCTGGGGCCCGGGCACAGCGGCCGAACGCGAGGCTCTGATCACCGAGTTGGCCGGTCTGGCCCGCCGCGGGGGCAACCGGGACCTGCAACACTTCTCGACGGCGCTCGGCTGGGTGACGCTCCTCGAACGCGGCGATCCCGCCTATCTGCACCAACTGGACGCGTTCCTGAAGTCGGCGGAACACACCGGCCGACCGCGCTACCGGCTGTCGGCCGCCGTGGACCGCGCCATCGTCGCCGCGCTCCACGGACGCTTCACCGAGGCCGAGGACCTGCACGCGGAACTCGTCGAGCTGACCCGCCACGCCGGGAACGCCCAGCACATGGGGGCGTTCCGCGACCACATGCGCCGCGGCCTCCTGCTGGCGCAAGGCCGCTTCCCCGAACTGGCCGAGGCGAACGCGGCCGGGGCCGCCAAGCCCCAGGCGCACCCCGAGCTGGTCGCGGGCATCGCCGCCGCAGAACAGGGCGACGCGGCAGCGGCGTTGCGGCAGTACGAAACGTCCCTGCCGGTGCCGAGGCCCCGGTACGCCGAGGCGCTGTGGCTGCGCTTCCAGGCGCAGACCGCGGCCCTGTCGGGCGACGCGGACCTGATCGCGCGGGCCCGCGCGGAGCTGGCGCCGCTGACCGGGCAGTGGGCGGTGGGCCTGTTCGGCTTCGACATCGGCGGCCCCTGGGCCCTGTGGTCGGCGCTGCTCGACCAGGCCGAGGAACGGTGGGACGCGGCGGTGGCCGGGTTCACCGAGGCGGCCACGTCGGCCGACCGGCTGCTGGCCCGGCCGTGGGCGGTCAGGGCGCGCCTGGGCCTGGGCCGTTCGCTGCTCGGCCGGGGGCGGCCGGGCGACGCGGACACGGCGCGGGCGCTGCTGCGCGAGGCGGAGGAGGAGGCCGCGCGCCTGGGCCTGCGGCACATCGAGGAGCAGGCGGCGACCGCCCTGGCCGCACCGCACGAGCCGCGCCGCACCGACGAGTTCCGCTTCGACGGCTCGGTGTGGACCCTGCGGTACGCGGGGCGCACCGTTCACCTGCCGGACGCCAAGGGGCTGCGCGACCTGTGGCGGCTCATCGGGCAGCCGGGCCAGGACATCGCCGCCGGGCGGCTGCTCGACCCGGCGGGCGAGGCGCCGCTGTACGGCGGCGACCCCGTGCTCGACGACGAGGCGAAGGCACGCTACCGGCGCCACCTCGAACAACTGGACGACGAAGTCGACCGCGCGGCGGCGCGCGGCGACGCGGCACGCGCCGCGGAACTCGACCGCGAACGCGCCGCGCTGCTCACCGAGTTGCGCACGGCCGCCGGCCTCGGCGGGCGCACCAGGCGCCTGGGTGACGAGGCGGAACGCGCCCGCAAAACGGTCACCGCGCGCATCCGCGACACGCTGCGCCGCCTCGACACCCGCCACCCCGAACTCGCCGCCCACCTGCGCGCGTCCGTCTCCACCGGCACGATGTGCGCCTACCGCCCCCCACCGGACGAGGCCCCCCGCTTCCGCCTGTGACCGCGCGGGCGCCCGTTCACCGCACGGGCCGGGGCGCGGACTCGACCGTGCAGCGGGTGAGTTCGACGACGAGCTGGGAGGCGAGGAACCACGGCGCCCGCGCGTCGCCGTAGGGCAGGGCCGAGTCGGCGTGCGGGGTGAGGCCGCCGTCCGGCGCGGGCGTGAAGAAGCCGCCGAACACCCCCCACGTCCTCGGCTTGCGCGACCGCACGACCACCGGGTCGGTCAGGTGCGGGCAGTGGCGCATGGCCAGCGCGGCGCACGGGCGGCAGACCGGGGGCTTCGTGCAGAGCAGCCCCTCGGGCCAGTCCCGGCCCTCCGGCGGCGGGGCCGGGCGTTGCAGAAGGAACAGCCAGCCCCGGCCGGTCCTGCTCGCCTGCCCGCCGCACACCTGGCACAGCTTGTCCAGCATGGCGCCGCGCTGCCGACCCGAGTGCAGCGCGCGGAAGTTGGGCCGTCCCTGGCCCTGCGCCTGGCCGATCCGGGCCCACAGCACGCCCTGCCCGTCCCGGTCGCCCGGCCTCTCGTCCCGGTAGGCCAGCCCGGCCCCGTCGGCCCTGACGGTCAACGCGCCCGCGACGGCGGTCCGTTCCGCGCTCCACGCGGCGGCATGGGGAACGGGCAGCTGGTGCGGCCCCAGGTCAAGGGCGGCGCGGACCTTTGGGCACAGCGAACAGACATAGCAATCCACGTCCTTCTCACGCGAGGGCGGGCAACGGGCAGTGACCGAGGCAGCGGACGCACTCGTCGGCCGGGGACAGTCCGGCGGCCGGGGCCCACCACAGCGGGCCGCCCCAGCAGTCGGCGCGGAGCAACGCCCGCACGGGACGGCTTATCCACCGGGTGCTGACCTCGCGCCGCGCGTCCTGGAGCAGCAGAACGACGCCCAGCCCCCGGGAGGCGGCGTCGCGGACGCGGATCCCCGGCACGAGCCAGGCGGGCGGCGGGGTGGGCGGGAACGTGCGGCAGATCGTGGTCATGGTGACCCCTCGTCGCCGGAAAGGCGTTCGACTCCGGGTAATCGCGCGGGAACGGCCTGCGATCACGCGTTGGGAAAGGAAGAATGCGGCACCAGGAAGTCAACAGGCAAGCTTGGCAGCGCCTTTGACAGGGGAAAGGGCACCTCGCACCGCGTCTGCCGCACCCGCGCGGTACCTCCGCGCACCCAAACCTTCTTTTCCAGCACCGGAGGGGTGTGAAATAGCACCATGCCGAATGTTCGGGCCATCCCAACATTGCGCAGGCGTCGGCTCGGCGGGACCCTGCGGAGGTACCGGCACGAGGCCGGGGTCACCTTGGTGACGGCGGCCACCGCCATGGGCTGGGACGACAGCAAGCTGTCCCGCATCGAGACGGCCGTCGCCCGCCTGCTGCCGCAGGACGTCGCCAAGCTCCTGTCCCAGTACGGCGTCACCGACCCCCAGGTGATCGCGGCACTGGAGGGCCTGGCCAAGGACGCGGGCAAACAGGGCTGGTGGCAGGCGTACGGGGATGTCGTCGCCCTGAACTACAAGGATTACCTGACGCTGGAGACGGACGCGGAGAGCGTCCACATCTACACACCGGGCCTGGTGCCAGGGCTGCTCCAGACCGGCCCGTACGCACGCGAAATCATCGCCGGGATCTCGACCACGCATACCTCTGAGGAGGTCGCCGCCCTCGCTGAGATCCGGAAGATGCGCCAGGCCATTCTCACGACCAGGCCGGAGGGGCGCCCATTGAAGCTGTGGGCAGTGGTCCACGAGGCCGGGCTGCACCAGCGGTTCGCCGGCCAGCCGTTCCTCATGCGCCAGCAGCTGAAGCACCTGCTGGACATGACCGAGCTGCCGAACGTCACCATCCAGGTCATGCCGCTGATCGCTACCCCGAATCCCGGCATGCTCGGTCTCTTCGAGATCGTACGCTTTCCACATCCATGGGCCACCGTGGTCAACCTGGAGAATATTCAGGGCGGTTACTTCGTGGAGGGAACGGAAGACGTGAAGGTTTTCGAGTCCGCCTTCGAACGTGTCGTCGCCGCTGCCCTGTCCGTGGACGACTCGCGGCAGCTCATCAGGACCCTTATCGAAAGGAACCGGCAGTGAACGCCCGCACGGACGACCTCCACACCGTCGACCTCACCAACGCCACTTGGCGCAAATCGTCCCGCAGCAACGGCGCGGCGCAGTGCGTGGAGGCCACCGACCTCCCTGGCGGCGGCATCGCCATCCGCGACTCCAAAAACCCCCACCGCACCCCACTCCGCTGGGCCGCCGCACAGTGGAACGCCTTCCGCCAAGGCATCGTCGACGGCACCCTGTAACCCCCCGGACCACGGCCCGTTCCCCCCACACGCCCCGGCGGGAACGGGCCGACGGCCCGGTGGGTGGCTCATCGCGGTTCCGGCAGGTCCATGGCCGCGAGCCGGGCGGGGTCGCTGACGGCGACGATGGCGGTGATCCGGCCGTCGGTGACGCTGAACGCGAGGACCGAGAGCGGGCTGCCGTCCGCGTGCCAGGCCAGCCACCCCGGAAGGCCGTTCACCAGCACGGCCCGCCCCCGTGCCGCCGCGCCTGCGGCCAGCCGCGCACCGGTGGCGACCTCGGTGGCGCCGAGGCTGACGACCGTCCCGCCCGGCGTCTCCGCGGTCAGCCGCACGTCGGGGTCGAGCACGCGCAGCAGGCCGTCGAAGTCGCCCTCCCTGGCTGCCGCCAGGAAGGCGTCGACGACCTCGCGCCGCTCCCGCCCCGAGGACGTCGGCTGCTCGGTCGCCCGCACCTTCCTGCGCGCGCGGCTCGCCAGCATCTTCGTGGCATCGGTCGACTTGCCGAGGATCTGCGCGATGTCGTGGAACGGCACCGCGAACAGGTCGTGCAGCACGAACGCCATGCGTTCGCTCGGCCCGAGGGACTGGACGACGACGAGGAGCGCGAGCCCGACCGTGTCCGCGAGCGCCACGTCGTCCTCTGGCCCCGGTCCGTCGTCGACGGTCACCACGAGATCGGGCAGCCGGGCGTCGAGGGACGCCTCGGGGTGGGCCCGCCGCGACCTGAGGACGTCGAGGCTGATCCGGCCGACCACCGTGGTCAGCCAGCCGGGCAGGTTGCGGATGGTCGCCGGGTCCTGGCGGGACAGCCGCAACCAGGTCTCCTGGATCACGTCCTCGGCGTCCGCGTGCGACCCGAGCACGCGGTGGGCGATCGCGCGCAGCCGGTCGCGTTGGGCCTCGAACGCCTCGGCCACAGAGTCGGCGGGGTGGGGTTCGGCCATGGTGTCACCTTTCTTCGGCGCGTTCCGTCATGGGTGATGACGGGCCGGGAGCGTCCCGGGTAACCGACGAACGAACGCCGAAGGAGCAGGACCGATGGCAGTGCGCATGGAGACTCCGGTGGGTCCCGACGTGATGACGGCTGTGCAGCATCTCATCAAGGCGGTGCACGCCGGTGGTGTGGACCCGCTCGTGCTCGAACTGGTCCATCTGCGGGCCAGCCAGATCAACGGGTGCAGCGCGTGCGTCCACACCGGGGTTGCGTCGGCGAAGCGGCGCGGGGAGACGGAGGAACGGCTGCACCAGGTGGCCGCGTGGCGCGAGACGCCGTTCTTCTCCGAGCCGGAGCGCGCGGCGCTCGCGCTCGCGGAGGCGGTCACGCGCATCCAGGACGGCGCGCCGGGGGTGACCGACGCGGTCTGGGAGGCGGCGACCGCCCACTTCGACGAGAAGCAACTCGCCTCCCTTACTCTGCACATCGCGATGACCAACTTCTTCAACCGGGTCAACCACACCATCCGGGAGCAGGCCGGGAAGACCTGGTAGCCGTACGGCTCAAGGGGCGGCCGAGGCACCACCGGCGGTCCCACCGGCCCACGGCCCGTTCCCCCGCAGACCCCGGCGGGAGGAACGGGCCGACGGCGTGCGCCTGGTCATGCTGCGGGCCCGCCGCGCTTACCGTGGCGGCGAGCACTTCGGGAGGCACGGAATGGGCGAGACGACCGGCGATCCTGTCGGGCCGGTGTGGCGAACGTGGCTGGACGGTGAGGAGATCGAACTGCCCGCCAGCATCAACGGCATCAGGGCCGCTCTGCCGCCCGAGCGGCGCGAGCAGTTCGACGAGGCGGTCGGCGCGGCTGCGGCCGGGGATCTGGAGCTGCTGCTCGGCCACTGGGCGCAGGAGACCCGCCCGGACCTCCGGGCCGCCCAGGAAGCGGTGTTCCGACGGCTGGAGGCCGGGGACTCCACAGGTTTCGTCGCTGCCGAGGACTTGGACGCGTGAGCCGCCGGTACCGCCTCCAGTACAGCAACGAGGCGCGCGACGCCCTGCGGAAGATGAGCAGCCCGCGCCGTCGGCGGTTCGAGGCCGCCGTGGCCGAGATCGCTGTCGATTCCTACGCCCACGGACAGGCACTCGGCGGAAACCGCGACCGGCGGCAGGCGACCCTGGCCGGCGCCATCACCGTCTACTGGGTCAGCACAGGCGTCCTGACCATGTACGTGGTCGTACGTGGTCACCGTCATCCACTCCGACTGACCGAGCCCGGTGGCGGCGCGTCAACGTCTCGCCTCGCGAACCATCGCTCACACGGGTGGACGTCCGACATCCACAGCTTGGGAACGCTGACGACTCCCGACTCAGCGACACCGCCCCACGGCCTGCTACCGGCCGAGACGGGCGACGGCCGTGCCGCCATACGCGCCAAGTGCTCCGCCCATGCGCCCTCGCGCCGAACGCGACACATCCCCGAGCTTTGAGGTGATGCCAGTTGTCCGCCACGGCAGTGATCCGCCGGTCGGATTCTGAGGTGTCCTTGGAACGTGGCCGAGTTCTCGGGGCACACGGCCACGGCTTTCCACGTCGGCGTCGTCCCATCGGTCCTGTCAGGCGGCTCACTTCGGAGGGCTCGGGCAGCGGCGGGAGACAGGCCAGGGTCCAGTGAGGATTCACGTAGCGCGATGAACGAACACCGCATGACAGCAGAGGCGTCGGCAGGCGCCGGGGAGCTGCGCGAGCGCATGGTGCACGAGTTGGTGCGAAGCGGCGCCATCGTGCATCCGGCGGTGGAAGCGGCGTTCCGTGCCGTCCCGCGTCACCGCTTCGCACCGCACGTACCTGCGGCGGAGGTCTATGGAGCGCCCGAAGCGATCTTCACCAAGCGCACCGACGACGGGCGCGTCGTCAGCTCGGTCTCGGCGCCCTGGCTGCACGCGCGCATGCTGGAGGCGGCACGGTTGGCTCCGGGGATGCGTGTGCTGGAGATCGGCTCGGGGGGCTGCAACGCCGCGTTGTTGGCCGAGCTCGTCGGACCTGCCGGCGTCGTCACGAGCCTCGACATCGATCCGGACATCACCGGCCGCGCACGCCGGCTCCTGGACGATGCCGGGTACCAGCGGGTACAGGTGCGAACGGGCGACGGGGCGTTGCCGGTTCCCGATACTCCTGCCGGCGGTTGGGACCGCATCATCGTGACCGCCGGGTCGGCCGATCTACCGGAAACGTGGCTCGACCAGCTGTCCGGCAGCGGACGGCTGGTCGTCCCGCTACGCTTCCGTGGCCTGTCCCGCACGTTCGCTTTCGCGTGGCGCGGAGACCAGCTGAGGAGCGACACCACGATCGTCTCCGGCTTTCTCGCCATGCGAGGGAAAAGCGCGGACGCGCCGCGCATCGTCCGGCTGGCCGACGAGGATGTCAGGCTGACCGTCGACGAGCGACAGCCCTGTGACGAAGCCGCGCTCCGTGCGGCGTTCTCCTCAGTCGGCCACGAGGTGTGGACAGGGGTACGGCTGACCGGTTCTGAGGGGGTCCTTCCTCACCTCGATGTGTGGCTCGCCGGGGTGGTCGCCCCGTACGGCCGGCTGCGCGCGAGCCGGGCCGCCGCGGAACGGGGGCTGGTCGGTTGGGTCCTGGGCACCGGCGCGGCGGCGATCTGGACCGACAGCTCCCTGGCCTACCTCGCGTTGCGCTCCGCACCGGAACACGCCGACCAGTTCGAACTCGGCGTCGTCGCGCACGGCCCCGACCGGGAAGACCTCGGCCTCGCACTCGCCGACGAGGTCATCCGCTGGAACACCACTGCACGCCACCAGGGCGAGCCCGAGGTCCGTGTCCACCGGCTCGACGACCTCGCACCCCCAGGCGTCGTCATCGAGAAGCCCAGCATCCGGCTGACCATCAGCTGACCATCAGCTGACCGCGCTGCCCACGCCCCATCGGCAGCACACCGTTCTCCCGGCATAACGCCAGTGATCCCATCAGGAGGAGAGCCCCATGACACCATCCTCGGCACCGTCCCCGGCACCGGCACCTGAACTTGCCGATGCCTTCGACCTGGACCTGAGGCAGCAGCCCGTGAGCGGGCTCCACGTGTGGCTGAGCGGTGGGGAGGAGGAGGGCGACACCACCGGCGACGGCTGTGGCGAGTCCCCGCCCCAGGGCCCGACCACCGGCTGCTGAGCGCTCATCGGCATGGCGGGCGGCCGAGCGCTCGTCCACCCGGCCGTCTCCCCGGTCCGTTCCCACATCCACGCTTCCGACGAATGGTGGTGCGATGCCCCGCAGGCTGTTCGCCGCTCATCCGGTGGCCATGGCCCGCGTTCCGCTCCGCCCCGACCAGGGAGTCGGCGATGAGGCTGACGGCCTCCTGATCGAGGGGGTCCTTCTCGCCGGGAGCATCGACCTGTCGAAGGCCCGGAGGGACGCCCGCACCAGGGCCACCCTGCGCGCCTACGACCTTCGTTCACGCAGCCGCACCACTCCGCACGGTGTCTTCGCCGCGGTCGCACCGGCAGCCCTGACCGCCCGTGCCACCACACTGCGGCTGGGCCGGGCGCACCGTGCCATCACCATGCCGAGCGCACGTTGGCTGACCGCCCTCGCCGACCAGCTTTTGGACGAACATCCGGAACTGCTGCCCACCCTCACCCTGACCACGAGCAATCTGGTCGCCTCGCGCGGCGACCGCTTTGTGGCCGAACGCCCGACAGAGCGCGGCGCGGAGACCGGCAGCGTGCGGAACACCGAAGTCTCCCGCTGGTTGCTCCGTGCCTGCGCGGACGGCGCCCCGGCCGCCGACCTGCTCGCCGACCTCTCCAAACGTCATCCCGACGTCGCCCCCGCCACCATCGCGCGTGCTGTACTGAACATGGTCAAGGCCGGGGCCCTGCTCGACGACCTGCTCCCTGACGACCTCCGTGCCGACCCGCTCCAGCACCTGCTGGGTCGTCTCCCGGCGCAGTCGCCGTCCGCCCACACGCTGAGGCGCCTGGCCGCAGTTCTCCGGGAAGCCGATGCGCACACTCCCGGGTCACCTCGCCGACGACCACTCCTGTCAGCGGCCAGGGACCTCGCGAACTCGCTCCGCCCCACTCCCCGCCCACTGACCGCGGACACCCTTGCCGACGCCCAGATCTCCCTGCCGTGGTCGGTGGGCGACAGCGCGGCGCTCGCCGCCTCCGTCCTCTGGCGCATCGGTCACCGCACCCCACCGCTCGGCGACTACCACCGCCGCTTCCTGGCCCGCTACGGACGCCACCGATTGGTACCACTGCTCGAAGCACTCGACCCCGTAGCAGGCCTGGGCCCGCCCACGGCTCACGACGCACTCGGCACCGACGAGGGCCTCAGCCCGTCCCGTATGACCGCACTGGCCTCTCTGCTCGCCGGTGCCCTCAGCACCGGTACGCCCGAAATCGCTCTTCAGGACCACCACCTCGCCCAGCTCGCCAACCCGTCCCCGCTGCCGCCGCCCCGTACCGCTGAAATCCACATCCAGCTGCTCAACAGCGAGAGCGAAGCCCCGGACATCGCGGTCGTGCCCGGGACGGGGTCCCAGGACGCGGGTGCCGCACCGGGCCGCTGGACCCGCTGGCTCCCCGAACTCGCCCCCGACGAACACGCCGGCAACGGCACCGGACCGATGGTCGCGGAGATCGCCTGCCGCACCCGCACCGCTGCCACCGGAACGCTCAACGCCGAGACGGGCACCGCGCCTTGGCGCATCCCCCTCGGCGTTCCCCGGCGACCGGAGGATCTGATCCCCGAGGAATTGGCGCTGGTCGTCTCCGGCACTCATCTCGCGCTGTGGTCGACCCGTCACGACCGCCCCGTCACTCCGGTCCTCCGGAGCCGCGTCGCGCCCCGTCTGCTACCGCCGGCCGCCCGCGCCCTGCATCTTCTCGGCCATGCCAACACACGCCCCTGGCACCCCTGGAGCTGGGGCCCGCTGTCCGCCTTCCCCTTCACGCCGCGTGTGCGCTATCACGGCATCCTTCTGTGCCCGGCCCGCTGGCAGGTGCCCGCGGAACTGGCCACCGCGGCAGGCAACCGTGCTGCCTTCACCAGCACGCTGGAAGTTTGGCAGCGCACTGTTCACCCCGCCCTGCCCGGCACCGTGGTCGTGGCGGAGAACGACCGCCGTCTCCCGCTCGACCTCCATGACCCCGACGACCGCGAACTGCTACGCCGCAGCGTTCACCGAGGCACCCGATCGCTCCACGAACCCCTCGGGTCGCCCGAAGCCCTCCGTGTCCTTCCCGGCCCTGACCGTGAACGCCACCACCTCGAACTCGTTGTCGCACTCACCCGCCGCGACAGCCCGCCCTCGTCCCGGCCCAGCCCGCGCCGAGCCATCCGCGGTGCGCACGCAGGACGCCACCTTCCCGGCGGTAGCTGGCTGTCCGCTGCTCTTCCCGGGCCGAGCGACCTCCACGACACCACGCTCACCGAACTCAGCCCACTGCTTGAGCGGCTGACCACCGCGCCCGACATCGACCGCTGGTTCTGGCTCCGCTACACCACCCCGGCGCTCGGTCCCCACCTGCGCCTCCGCGTCCACGGCGATCCCACCGCCCTGAACAGCCGCGTGCAACCCCAACTCGCCACCGCTACCGCTCGGCTGCGTCGGCAAGGACTGTGCAGCGGCCTCCACTTGGAGCCGTACGAGCAGGAAATCGAGCGCTACGGCGGCGAGCAGGCCATGGCCTCCGCTGAGTGCTTCTTCCACGCGGACAGCGCCCTTGCTCTCCGCGCCCTCCGCCTCACCGACAGCCAACGTCTCCTTCTCGCCGCCGCCTCATCCGCCGAGATCGCCGGAGCTCTCGCCCCCGAGCAGCCCCGACGGGCCCTCGCCCCTGGCCGCCTGACTCGGGACCAGCGTCGCCACAGAGACACCCTCCGCGCCATCACCCGCAGGGGTGCCGCAGCTCTCATCCCGCCCTTTCTGGCCACCGTCCACGCCCAACGGCGGAAAGCCCTCCTCGCCTACCGAGACGTCCTCGCCCCCGCTTTCGCCGCCCCCTGCGCATCCGACCTGATCCACATGCACAACAACCGGCTTCTGAGCACCGACCCGAGCCACGAACGCCTCGCCCGCACCCTCGCCGCCGATCTGCTTCATCGCTCATGACCGACGAGCACCGCGCCCTCTCAGCCACCAAGTCCCAGGAGCTGGCCCTCGCCCTCGGGCCTACCCGGGCTGTCGCCGCCGCCGTCTCCGCACGCGCCGCCCACACGCTTTGCTACGGACTCGCCGGCACTGCGCTGCTGCACGCCTGCCTCGGCGACGCGACCACCGCCGTCCGCCACTGGAACGCAGCCTCCCAAGTCCTCGGTGACGCACCGGCCGACGGCATCCACACCGGCCCGGGCGCCCTCGCCGCTTCCCTGATCATCGGCACCGCCCACCTGCCCGAGCGCGGCCCCCACCACGCCCTCGCCCCGCGTGCGACGAGCTGGCTCTCGGCTCGTGCCCAGGCCCTCGCCCAGCTTCAGCGGACGAGTCCGGGATCGTGGGCGCCCTGGGCCGTCTACGACGCCATCAAGGGCTTGAGCGGCATCGGTCGCATCCTCCTCGTCTCCCATGCCACCGGCCACCGCGCCGAGGCAACCCCTGGTCTGCACGCCGCATTGACCACCCTGATCAGAATGATCCTCACCGACCAGGGAACTCGTCCCGGCTGGTGGCTCCCGGCCCACGCTCATCCGCCGAGCGTCCCTGTCCCCCCATCGGGCGCCGCCACCACCGGCATGGCCCACGGAATCGCCGGTCCCCTCGCCTTCCTCGCCCTCGCCCACCTCGCGGGCCATATCGCTCCCGGTCAACATGACGCCATCGCCGGGGCCGCGCACTGGCTCCTCACCTGGGCAGACCCCGGCCCCTCCTGGCCGCCCCACGTCAGCGGTGCCGACCTCGACGCCGGGCCCACCCCGCCTCCCGGCGTCATCCCCGGCCGCAGAACCGCCTGGTGCTATGGCACCCCGGGGATCGCCACCGCCCTCACGCACGCCGGCCACGCTCTCGGTGAACCCGCTTTCCTCCGCACCGCCACAGCGGCCCTCGACCACCTCGCGACCGACATCTCCACCTGGGACACCGAAGGCCCTGGTCTTTGCCATGGCGCGGCAGGCGTACTCGCCGGCGCCCGGCACGGCGGTTCCCGGCTCGCCGCCCGTGCCCGCGACACCGTCCTGTCTCTGTTGTCTCCGCCCTCCGCCGCGCCGGGCCTCCTCGGCGGCCGTGCCGGTACCGCCCTCGCCCTGGCCGCTGACGCCGGACTATTCGCCCGCCAACGGGCCGCCCCGTGGGAAAGCGTCCTGCTCATCTCCTGACCTCTCCGCCGAGGAAGATGGCGCGTCACTCGGCGGCCCACGGCCCGTTCCCCCGCAGACCCCGGCGGGAGGAACGGGCCGGTCGGGGCGGGGGGTTGGGGGTTGGCGGGTGGGTCAGGTGGTCTTCGTCGCGCCGCCGTCGATGACGTAGTCGACGCCGACGATGCTGGCGGCGGCCGGGGAGGCGAGGTAGGCGACGAGGTCGGCGACCTCGTCGGGGCGTATGAACCGGCCGGTGAGCATGCCGGTGGCGGCCGGGATCTGGTCGAGCAGCTGCGCGTGCTCCATGCCCATCTTCTCGGCCAGCGCCACGCCGTACCGGCCGGGCCCGTCCCACAGGGAGGTGCGGACCGCGCCGGGCGACACGGTGTTGACCCGCACGCCCTGGGGGCCGAACTCCTCCGCGATCGCCTTGCCGAACGCGGTCAGCGCGGCCTTGGCGGTGGTGTAGGGCATGGGACTGCTGTGCGGGCTCCTGGCGGCGTCGGAGGAGACGTTGACGACGGCCCCGCCCCCGTCCTCGACGAGACGGGGCAGCGCGGCCCGGGTGGCGCGGACGGCGGAGAGGAAGTTCAGGTCGTACGCCTGCTGCCACTGCTCGTCGGTGAAGGTGAGCAGGCCGCCCGTCTGCCCTTCGCCCGAGTCGCCGCCGCCGACGTTGTTGACCAGGAGGTCGAGGCCGCCGAGTTCGGCTTCTGCCCGCTCGATGAGCCGGGCGGGTCCCTCGGCCGTCGAGAGGTCGACGGGCACGCAGATCGCGCCGGTGGCCACCAGTTCCGGCGTGGTCGTGCGCGCCCCGGCCACCACCCGCATTCCTTCGTTCACCAGCGCGGCAACGACGGCCAGGCCGATCCCCCGGCTCGCGCCGGTCACGACGGCGGCCTTGCCTGCCAGGTGCAGATCCATGGAGCACTCCTCGCACAATTGCGTCAGGTTCGACGCGAGAACCATAGAAGCTGCAACATCGATGTTGCAAGTATGGGGTGCAGCGCGACCGTGGCGTAGTGTTTCCGGTGCCTCAGAGGGAGGGAGCCTCATGGACCAGAGAAGCGGGCGGCCGTTGCGCGCGGACGCGGAACGGACCGTGCGGGCCATCCTCGAAGCCGCGGAACGCGTGCTCAGCGCCGATCCGGCGGCCACCATGGAGCAGATCGCGGAGGCGGCAGGTGTCGCGCGGACGACCGTGCACCGCCGGTTCACCAGCCGCGAGGCGCTGGTCGAGGCGCTGGCGGCCTGGGCCACGCGGCAGTTCCACGAGGCGGTGACCAGCGCCCGCACCGACAGCGTTCCGCCGCTCGTGGCTCTCTACCAGGTGACCGCCAACGTGCTTCGCGTGAAGACCAGTTGGGGCTTCGCGATGAGCAGGGGAACGCCGGAGGACCCGGAGGTGGCACGGGTGCACGCCGACGTGCTCGCCCAGTGCGACCGCCTGTTCCTGCGCGCCGCCGAGGCCGGCGTGCTGCGCCGGGAGGTCGACCTGGAGTGGGCCCGCCGCGTCTACTACGCGCTCATCCACGAGGCCGCCCACGACCGCGGGGAAGCGGCCGATGACGAGGGCGGGGACGTGGAGGCGCTGGCGACCCGCGTGGTCGACACGCTGCTGCGCGGGGTCGGCGGGCGCGGCGCCGAACTCGGCGCCTGACCGGGTCGCGGACAGCGGAACGGCCCGTCACCCTCGCGCGACGCGCGGGGCAACGGGCCGTCGTCCGCCCTCACTTGCGGTTGTACAGCCGCATCGTCAGGGTGCCGAACACGGCGATCAGCACCGCGCTCGCCACCAGCACCCAGGTGATCTCGCCGGTGTCGACGTTGCCGTCCATCAGGCCGCGCGCGGCCTCGACGAGGTGGGCGACGGGGCTGACGTCGACGAACGCCTGGAGCCAGCCGGGCATCGTGCCCGGGTCGACCAGGATGTTGCTGAGGAAGGTCATCGGCATCAGCACCAGCATGCTGATGCCCATCACGGACTTCTCGGAGCGCAGCATGAGCCCGAACATCGTCCAGATCCACGAGAACGCGAACGAGAAGACGATGAGCAGCAGGATCGCGCCCGCCACGCCGAGCACGCCGCCCTCGGGCCGGTAGCCGAGGATCAGGCCGACGATCAGGATCACCACGGACGCCATGGCGTACCTGAGCATGTCGCCGAAGAGGTAGCCGACCATCGCGGCGGGGCGCCAGACGGGAAGGGTCCTGAAGCGGTCGAAGACGCCCTTCTGGATGTCGGTGTTGACCGCGACGCCGGTGTACATGGTGGTCATCACGACGCTCATGACCATGATCCCGGGCAGCAGGAACTGAAGGTACTCGCTCGTGGACCCGGCGAGCGCGCCCCCGAACAGGTACGTGAACATGAGCGTCATCATGATCGGGAAGACGGTCACGTCGAACAGCTGCTCGGGCACGTGCTTGATCTTCAGCATCGCGCGCCAGCCGAACGTGAGCGACGCCGACAGCGGGCTGGGCCGCTGCGGGCGTTCCACGCCGGCGAGCACCGCGCCCAGCGTCTCGGCGGTGGGCGTGTAGGTGTCCTCCGCCTCGTCGCCGTCCTTGCCGCTCTGCTTGGGTGCCGCGTCGGCACTGGTCGCGGTGGTCATGCCACGGCCTCCTGCTTCGTTTCCCTCGTCGTGGCGGTGGTGTCGGTGGCGGACCGGTCGGCCTTGCCGTCGGTCAGGGCGAGGAAGACCTCGTCGAGGCTCGGCTGGCCGAGCGAGAAGTCGTCGACGACGATGCCGCCCGCGGCGAGCTGGGCCAGGGCGTGCGAGGCCAGTTCCGCGGGGCCCGACGCGTTGCCGTCCTGCATGAGCCGCGCGGTGAGGGCCAGCGGGTCGGCGTCGGCGGAGACGGTGGTGCCGAGGACGCGTTCCAGCAGCTCGCGCGCCTCGGGGCGGCGGTCGGCGTCGCGCAGCCTGAGGTGGATCGAGCCGGAGCCGACGGACGACTTCAGCTGGCCCGGGGTGCCCTCGGCGATCACGCGGCCCTTGTCGATGACGGCGATCCGGCCGGCGAGCCGGTCGGCCTCCTCCAGGTACTGGGTGGTGAGCAGCACGGTGGTGCCCTGGGCGACGACGGCGCGCACGATGTCCCAGACCTGGTTGCGGCTGCGCGGGTCGAGGCCCGTGGTGGGCTCGTCGAGGAAGAGCAGGTCGGGGGTGTTGAGGATGCTCGCGGCGATGTCGAGGCGGCGCCGCATGCCGCCCGAGTAGTTCTTCGCCTGCCGGTCGGCGGCCTCGGTCAGCCCGAACGCGTCGAGCAGCGCGGCGGCCCGTTCCCGCGCGGCCGGCTTGCGGTGGCCGAGGAGGCGCGCGAGGAGCACCAGGTTCTCCGTGCCGGTCAGGTCCTCGTCGACCGAGGCGTACTGCCCGGTGAGGCTGACGCGGCTGCGGACGGCGTCGGCCTGGGTGAAGACGTCGAGACCGAAGATCCTGGCCTCGCCCGCGTCCGGCCGCAGGAGGGTCGCCAGCATGCGGACGGTGGTGGTCTTGCCCGCGCCGTTGGGGCCGAGGACGCCGTAGACGGTGCCCGCGGGCACCGTGAGATCGACGCCGTCGACCGCCCGGTTGTCGCCGAATATCTTGACGAGTCCGCGGGTCTCGATCGCGGGCTCGCCCGTGCCGTTGCCCATCACTGTCCTTTCCGTGTGGTCCGTGTGGTCCGTGTGGTCCGTGTGGTCCGTGTGGTTTTGCCGGCCTTCGTGGCCGCACGAGCCGCAGGCGTGAGCCACGTGGCATTCGTTCGTATGTTCGTAAGACTCGGGCGGAGCCGCTTCCTCATCGCCGCCGGCGTGACTTTTCTCATCGGGTTCTCCCGAATCCGTTCCCTGCGGGCGGCCGGGCTCCGTCGCGCGGACGGCCCGCGCCCCCGGGCACGGGCGGGCGGCCCCCGGCGGGAGGCGGAAGCGCCCATGGTAAACGGCCGCCTCCCGCGACGCCGCTCCTTTTCTCCGCACACCGGGAGGGCGCGAGACGCCGCCGGGCCGCCGCGAGAGGAGATCTCGCGGCGGCCCGGCGGGGGAGCGCGGGGGCGGCCGGATCAGGAAGCGGTGACGCGGATTCTGGACTGGCCGTGCGGCAGCTTCTCCCAGTCCTCCTCGAACCTGGCGCGCAGTCCGTGCCGCTCCGCGAGCGCGACGAGCGTTTCCGTCCGGTAGTAGAAATCCTCGCGCAGCACGTGGTGCTCGCGGCCCTCGGTGCGGTCGAAGGTGAAGTCGAAGAACGCGCCCGGCGCCATGACGCGGCCGACGTGCGCGAGGCATTCGTCGATCACGGACAGGGGCGAGTGCGAGAACACGCTGTGCGCGTGCACGACGTCGAAATACGCGTCGGGCAGGAAGTCGAGGGTGAGGTCGCGGGTCGGCGTCAGGTGCGGCACCTTGTCCTGGAGGCCGTAGGCGACCAGGGTGTGCTTGGCGCTGACGAGGATGTCCGGCGAGATGTCGATCCCGTAGTAGGCGCCGGGCCCCAGGTAGTCGATGAACCACCGGCCCGCGCGCAGGTTGCCGCAGCCGATGTCGAGCATGCGGTGCTCCGGCCTGAGACCGTGCGCGGTCAGGTAGGTGAACTGCATCTCACCCAGCGCCCGCCAGCGCGCCCGGCTCGCGCTGCCCACGGCCTTGTCGGGGTCGCGGGCGGTGTCGGAGGCCATCACCGCGCGGTAGTAGGAGACGTGGTCGCGGTGCCGCAGCCGCAGCCAGGTGTCACGGGCCACGCGCCGCGCGTGCGGCGCGATGCGCGCCGGATTGCGCGCCGCGTAACGGATCTTGTGGGAGAGGCTGGCCCGGTTCACGAGCAGGGCGGCGTTCTTCATTCGCATACGGGGCAGCTTGGCGCAGATGGCGCTTTCCCCCCGGAAGGCGCGCGACACGGGCGCGACACTTACCCCTGGGGGGTATTTGCCCAACATACCCCTGTGGGGTATACAGGAGGTCGAACGCATACCTCCCACGGGTATCCTGGGCAACCGAGGAGCCACCCCATGACAGCCACCGCATCCGACAGCGCCGAGGTCGAACTGGCCATCGGCGGCATGACCTGCGCGTCCTGCGCCGCCCGGATCGAGAAGAAGCTCAACCGGATGGACGGCGTCACCGCCTCCGTCAACTACGCCACCGAGAAGGCGAAGGTCTCCTACGCCGACGGCGTCACCGTCGCCGACCTCGTCGCCACCGTCGAGGCCACCGGCTACACCGCCGAGGAGCCGCGCCCGGCCGCCGCGCCCGCGCCCGAGGGCGGCGCGGAGCCGCCGGACGACCTGGCGGCCCTGCGCCACCGCACGGCGGTGACCTGGGCCCTGGCCGTTCCGGTGATCGTCCTGGCGATGGTGCCCGCCTGGCAGTTCGAGTACTGGCAGTGGCTGTCGCTGACCCTGGCCGCGCCCGCCGTGGTGTGGGGCGGCTGGCAGTTCCACCGCGCCGCGTGGACGAACGCGCGGCACGGCGCCGCGACCATGGACACGCTCGTGTCCCTCGGCACGCTGGCCGCGCTCGCCTGGTCGGTGTGGGCGCTGTTCTTCGGGCACGCGGGCATGCCCGGCATGACCCACCCGTTCGAGCTGACCATCGAACGCACGGACGGCGCGGGCGCGATCTACCTGGAGGCCGCCGCGGGCGTCACCGCGTTCCTGCTCGCGGGCCGCTACCTGGAGGCGCGCGCCAAGCGCCGCGCGGGCGCCGCGCTGCGCGCCCTGCTCGACCTCGGCGCCAAGGAGGTCACCGTGCTGCGCGGCGGCGCCGAGCGGCGCGTGCCGGTCGCGGACCTGCGCCCGGGCGACCGGTTCGTGGTGCGGCCGGGCGAGAAGATCGCGACCGACGGCGTCGTCGTCGAGGGCAGCTCGGCCGTCGACGCCTCCATGCTGACCGGCGAGTCCGTGCCCGTCGAGGTCGCGGAGGGCGCCCAGGTCACCGGCGCCACGATCAACGCGGGCGGCCGGCTGGTCGTCGAGGCCACGCGGGTCGGCGCGGACACGCGGCTGGCGCGGATGGCGAAGCTCGTGGAGGACGCGCAGAACGGGAAGGCCGCGGCGCAGCGCCTCGCGGACCGGATCTCGGCCGTGTTCGTGCCGGCCGTCATCGCCATCGCCGTGGCCACGCTCGGCGTGTGGCTGGCGGCGGGGGGCGGGCCGACCGCCGCGTTCACCGCGGCCGTGGCCGTGCTGATCATCGCGTGCCCCTGCGCCCTCGGGCTCGCCACGCCCACGGCGCTGCTGGTGGGCACCGGGCGCGGCGCGCAGCTCGGCATCCTGATCAAGGGGCCCGAGGTGCTGGAGAACACGCGGCGCGCCGATGTCGTGCTGCTCGACAAGACCGGCACCGTCACCACGGGCCGGATGGCGCTGACCGGCGTGACCGCGGCGGCGGGCGAGGACGAGGCGGAGGCGCTGCGGCTGGCCGGCGCGCTCGAACACGCTTCGGAGCACCCGATCGCGCGGGCCGTCGCCGCGGGCGCGGCCGAGGCCGCGGGCACGACGGCGGAGCAGCTGCCCCCGGTGCGGGAGTTCACGAACGTGCCCGGGCTCGGGGTGCGGGGCCTCGTCGAGGGGCGCGCCGTGCTCGCGGGCCGGGCCGGGCTGCTGACCGGGGCCGGCGTCACGCTGCCCGCCGAGCTGGCCGAGGCGGCGGCCGGGGCGGAGGCCGCGGGCCGCACGGCCGTGCTCGTCGCGTGGGACGGGCGGGCGCGCGCCGTGCTCGCCGTGGCCGACGCGGTCAAGGACAGCAGCGCCGAGGCGGTGCGGCGGCTGCGGGCGCTCGGCCTGACGCCGGTCCTGCTGACCGGGGACAACGAGACGGTGGCGCGCGCCGTCGCCGCCGAGGTCGGCATCGACGAGGTGATCGCCGGGGTGCTGCCCGAGGAGAAGGTGGCCGTCGTGCGGCGGCTGCGGGACGAGGGCCGCACCGTGGCCATGGTGGGCGACGGCGTCAACGACGCGGCGGCGCTCGCCGCCGCCGACCTCGGCCTCGCGATGGGCACGGGGACGGACGCGGCGATCGAGGCGGGCGACCTGACCCTGGTGCGCGGCGACCTGCGGGCCGCGGCCGACGCGATCCGGCTCTCGCGCCGGACGCTGCGGACGATCAAGGGCAACCTGTGGTGGGCGTTCGGCTACAACGTCGCCGCGCTGCCGCTCGCGGCGGCCGGTCTGCTCAACCCCATGCTGGCGGGCGCGGCGATGGCGTTCTCCTCGGTGTCCGTGGTCGCCAACAGCCTGCGGCTGCGCACGTTCCGCGCCGCGTCCTGAGCGCCCGCCGGGCCCGGGCCGAGGCGCCGGAACGCGGGGCGGGGCACACGCCGGGACACGCGCGTGAACCGTGGGGTGAACGGGGCGTGAATCCCGGCGGGCGCCCCCCATTTCCCCCGGTGATCGGGTGGAACCGGGCCGCCGACCGGATACGTTGACGGGGTACTGACTGACGACAACCGAGGTGACAGGCAATGGCCATCTGGGACCGGATCAAGGACTCGGCGAAGGGGCGGACCGGCTCCGGCGGCAGCGGGGGGAGCGGGAGCGGCGGAAGCGGCGGCGGCCAGCAGCTGGTGAGCATGTTCAAGAACCAGCTGTCCTCGATGAAGACGGAGCTCAAGAGCGGCGCCTACCGCGACGCCAGCATGGCGATGTGCGCGCTGGTCGCCGCCGCCGACGGCTCGGTCGACCACAACGAGCGGCAGCACGTGGAGTCGCTGATCGTCAGCAACGACGTCCTCCAGAACTTCCCGGCCGACTCCTTGCGGCAGCGGTTCAACAAGCACGTGGACCAGCTCGTGGGCAACTTCCAGGCCGGGCGGGCCGCGGCGCTCCAGGAGATCGCCAAGGTGCAGAAGAAGCCGATGGAGGCGCGGGCCGTCGTCCAGACCGGCATCGTGATCGCGGGCGCCGACGGCTACTTCGCGCAGGCCGAGCAGCAGGTCATCCGGGAGGTGTGCGGCGCGCTCGGGCTCTCCCCCAGCGAGTTCAACATGTGATGACGCCCGCGTGCGCCCGCGCACGCACTCCCTTACGCGCCGGGCTCGCACGACGTGCGACACGGAGCTGACGGCAGCCCCGGACAACGGAGGTAAGGGTTCCGTTGCCGGAGTCCGGGGCTGCCTTTGCCGTTTCCGATGGAGCGCTTGACCATCGGGGGCGAGGCTTGCCGCATGCGCACCTCACCTGAGCCCCAGACCGCGGCGGGCGGGCACCGCCCGCCGACCGAAGCCGAGATCCGCGCGCTGTTCGCGCGGTGGAACGACGCGCTCGCCACCGGCGACGCGGAGGTCGTGGCCGACCGCTACGCGGCCGACGCCGTCCTCGAACCCACCCAGTCCAACCGGATACGCACCGACCGCGCCGGCATAGTCGACTACTTCGAGCACTTCCTCACGCAGCGGCCGACCGGCGAGATCGACGAGTCCTACGTCGAGATCCTGGGCCGCGACGCGGCCGTCGACGGCGGCGCCTACACCTTCCACCTGACCGACCCGGCCACGGGCGAGCCCCGCGACGTGCGCGCCCGCTACACGTTCGTCTACGAACGCGACCGGCGCACCGGCACGTGGCTGATCGTCAACCACCACTCCTCGGTGATGCCGGAGGGCTGACGCCCCCCGGCCGCGCGGCGCGGACGTGCGGCGGTCAGGACGGCCGCCGCACGTTCAGGTGCAACTCCCGCAGCCGCGACTCGTCCACCGGGCTCGGCGCGCCCATCAGCAGGTCCTGCGCGTTGCCGTTGAGCGGGAAGGCGATCGTCTCGCGGATGTTCGGCTCGTCGGCGAGCAGCATCACGATGCGGTCGATGCCCGGGGCGATCCCGCCGTGCGGCGGGGCGCCGAAGCGGAACGCGCGCAGCATGCCGCCGAACTCGCGCTCGACCTCCTCGGCGCTGTACCCGGCGATGCCGAACGCCTTGATCATCACGTCGGGCTCGTGGTTCCTGATGGCGCCGGAGGACAGCTCGATGCCGTTGCACACGATGTCGTACTGCCAGGCCAGGATGTCCAGCGGGTCCTTGGTCTCCAGCGCTTCGAGGCCGCCCTGCGGCATGGAGAACGGGTTGTGCGAGAACTCGATCGCGCCGGTGTCCTCGTTCCGCTCGTACATGGGGAAGTCCACGATCCAGCAGAAGCGGAAGACGTTCTCCTCGAAGTGGCCGGCGCGCCTGGCGGCCTCGACCCGCACCGCGCCCATGATTTTGGAGACCTCGTCGAACGCGCCCGCGCCGAAGAACACGGCCGTGCCGGGACCGGCGTCCAGCCGCTCGCGCAGCGCCGCCACGTTCTCCTCGGTGAGGAACTTGGCGATGGGGCCGGTCAGCTGCCCGTCGTCACCGACCCGCACCCAGGCCAGGCCCTTGGCGCCCTGCTCCACGGCGAACTCGCCGAGCTGGTCGAAGAAGCGGCGCGGCTGCTTCGCGGTGTCGGGCACGGCGAGCGCGCGCACGTGCTGGTCCGCGAACGCCTTGAAGCCCGAGCCGGCGAAGACGTCGGAGACGTCCGTCAGCTCAAGGCGCGCGCGCAGGTCGGGCTTGTCCGAGCCGTACTTCAGCATCGCCTCGCGGTAGGGGATGCGCGGGAACGGCGAGGTGACGTGCCGTCCGCCGCCGAACTCCGTGAACAGCTCGGTCATCACGCGCTCGATGACGCCGAACACGTCCTCCTGCTCGACGAAGCTCATCTCCATGTCGAGCTGGTAGAACTCGCCGGGCGAGCGGTCGGCGCGCGCGTCCTCGTCGCGGAAGCACGGCGCGATCTGGAAGTACCGGTCGAAGCCCGCGACCATCAGCAGCTGCTTGAACTGCTGGGGCGCCTGGGGCAGCGCGTAGAAGGTGCCGGGGTGCAGCCGCGAGGGCACCAGGAAGTCGCGCGCGCCCTCGGGCGAGGTGGCCGACAGGATCGGCGTGGCCAGCTCGTTGAAGCCCTGGGCGGTCATCTTCTGCCGGATCGCGGAGATCACGGCGGAGCGCAGCATGATGTTGCGGTGCATGCGCTCGCGGCGCAGGTCGAGGAAGCGGTATTCGAGCCGGCGTTCCTCGTTGACGCCGTCCTCGCTGTTGATCGTGAACGGCACCTGGTCGGCGGCGCCGAGCACCTCGACCTCGGTCACCTCGACCTCGATCTCACCGGTGGCGAGCTCGGCGTTGACGTTGTCGGCGCCGCGGCCGACCACGCGGCCGTCGACGCGGATGACCGTCTCCTTGGCCAGGCCGCCGAGCGTGTCGTCCACGGCCTGGGCGCCCGGGGCCTCGGGGTGCACGACGAGCTGCACGATGCCGTGGTGGTCGCGCAGGTCGATGAACAGGATGCCGCCCAGGTTCCGGCGATTGTGCAGCCACCCGGACAGCCGGACGTCCTTGCCGATGTCCGCGGAGCGCAGCTCGCCGCAGGTGTGGGACCGGTACCGATGCATCGTTCATCCAAGTCGTCAGGAAGCCGTCGTCAGACGTCGCCGTTGGGTGTGCCGGACGGCATCTCAGACTACCGCCGCCCACCGTCACCACCGTCCCGGCCCACTCCTGGTGGCCGGTTCCCGGCATAACACCATAGGGTGGTGCGATATGCGCACCGAGGACGTGCTGGGCGCCGCGGAGACCGGGCTGTGGGCGTGGGACGGGGCCCGCGGCCAGGTCACCCTGGACGCGACGGCCGCCCGGCTGTTCGGCCTGCCCACCGACGAGGTGACCATCCCCGAGGCCGCGATCCGCGCCCGCCTGCCCTCCGAGGACGTGATCGAGATCCAGCGCGTGATGGCCGCCGCCGAGGCCGAGGGCCGGGTCGCGGAGCTGCGGATCAGGGTCGTCGACGGCGAGGGGAACGTGCTGCGCACCCTGCGCAGCCGGCTGCGCCCGGTCGACGAGGGGCCGGGCGCGGGGATCGCCGGCGTCACCTCGGGCGTGGTCGGCACGGTCGTGGAGGTGCCGGCGGCGCCGGGCCGCCCCTCCGCCGTGGAGTGGGACTGGCGGCGCGCGCGGGAGGCGTTCCTGCTCGACGCGGGCCAGACGCTGTCCGGCGCGAACACCACCGAGGACGTGCTGCGGGTCACCGCGTCCCTGGCGATGCCGGGCTTCTCGCCCGACGGCGTCGCGGTGTTCGTGCAGGAGGGCGACCAGGTCAAGCTGGCCGACTACCACGGCGCGGACTTCGAGGCGGTGAGCGCGAGCTTCCCCGTCCCGGTCTCCGCGAACTACCCGGCGGCCCAGGTGCTGCGCACCGGGCGCGCGGTGTACCTGGCGACCCCGGACGAGTACCGCAAGGACTTCCCCGACCTGTGGCCCCTGATCGAACGCTTCGGCCACAAGTCCTGGGCCTACCTGCCGCTCGTGGTCGCCGGGCGCACGATCGGGGTGTGGCTGGTGGCGTTCCGCGCCCCGCTCGGCTTCACCATCGAGGACAGGTCGCTGCTGTCCACGGTGGCCCGCCTGGTCGCCCAGGCCCTCTCGCGCGCCTACCTCCAGGACACCGAGCGCGAGCTGGCCGCCGACCTCCAGCACACGATGCGCCCGGGGCCCGCGCCCGGCGTGCCCGGCATGGAGCTGGCCGCCCGCTACGTGCCGGCCGGCGGCGGGCTGACGGTCGGCGGCGACTGGTACGACGTGATCCCGCTGCCCTCGGGGCGGGTGGCGCTGATCATCGGGGACGTGCAGGGGCACGACGTGCGGGCGGCGGCGGTGATGGCGCAGCTGCGGATCGTGCTGCGCGCGTACGCCTCCGAGGGCCACCGTCCGGACGCGGTGCTCGCGCGGGCCTCCCGTTTCCTGTCCACGCTGACCGCCGAGCCCGATCCGGCGTTCGGCGAGACCCGGTTCGCGACCTGCCTGTACGTGGAGGTCGACCCGCCCTCGGGCACGCTCGACGTGGCGCGCGCCGGGCACCCCGACGCGGCGATGGTCCTTGAGGACGGCACGCTGGTGACGCGGCCGAGCCCGGGCGGGCTGCCGCTCGGCGTGGTGCCGCAGGGCGACTACCCGACGACGCGCCTGGTGCTCCAGCCGGGCGAGACGCTGCTGCTGTGCACGGACGGGCTGATCGAGACCGGCAGGCACGACTTCGACTCGGGGTGGGCGCGGCTGCGCCGCGCGGTGGCGGGTCTGGGCGGCGTCGGTCTTGAGAACCTGGCGGACGGCCTGATCGAGGCGGTGCACGGGAACGCGCCGCCGCAGCCGTCGGCGCCCGGCATGGGCGGCCCGGACCTGGACGACATCGCGCTGCTCCTGCTGCGCCGCCCGCGCGGCGGGGCGCAGGGCCCGGCGTGGGCGGCGCCCGTGCGCCGGGTGGTGCTGACGATCGCGCAGGCCGAGCCGGCCAGGATCGCGCAGGCGCGCGGGCGGCTCGCGGAGCTGCTGCACGACTGGGGCGACGCGGACCGGGTGTTCGGCGCCCGGCTGATGCTGTCCGAGGTCGTGACGAACGTGCTGATGCACACCGACGGCGACGCGCTGCTGGTGGCCGAGTTGAGCGGTCCGGCAGGCGACCGGCTGCTGCGGGTGGAGGTCAGCGACCCGAGCGACGAGCCGCCGCACCCGAGGGAGCCGGGCGAACTGGCCTCGTCGGGGCGGGGGTTGATGCTGATGGAGTCGCTTGCCGACGCCTGGGGCTACGCGCCGCGCGGCGCGGGCAAGACGACGTGGTTCGAGCTGCACGAGGAGCCGCCCGAGCCGCCGGCCTGAGCCCGGCGGCCCGGGAGGGCGCGCGGGTCAGTCCTCCGCGCGCGCGGCGGGGACGCGGCCCAGCCGGCCGGCCTGGAAGTCGTCGAACGCCTGGGCCAGTTCGGCGTGGGTGTTCATCACGAACGGGCCGTAGTGCGCGAACGGCTCCCGGATCGGTAGGCCGCCGAGGAGCACCACGTCGAGCGCGGGGGTGCGCGCGTCCTGCGCGGCGGCGGCGCGGACGGTGACGGTGTCGCCCGAGCCGAAGACGATCGCCTGGCCCATCTCGACGGGCCTGCCGTCCTGACCCGCGCTGCCGCGGCCGGCGAGCACGTAGCCGAGGGCGTTGAAGTCGGGCCGCCAGGGCAGCGTGACCTCGGCGCCGGGGGCGAGCGTGGCGTGCACGAGGGTGATCGGGGTGTGGGTGACGCCGGGACCCCGGTGCCCGTCGAGCTCCCCGGCGATCAGGCGCAGCACCGCGCCGCCGTCGCCCGAGGTCAGCAGCCGCACGTTGCCGCCGCCGATGTCCTGGTAGCGCGGCGTGGTCATCTTGTCCTTGGCCGGGAGGTTGACCCACAGCTGTATGCCGTGGAACAGGCCGCCGGCGAGCACCATTTCCTCCGGTGGCGCCTCGATGTGCAGCAGTCCGGAGCCCGCCGTCATCCACTGGGTGTCGCCGCCGTTGATGACGCCGCCGCCGCCCTCGGAGTCCTGGTGCACGAACGTGCCGTCGATCAGGTAGGTGACGGTCTCGAAGCCCCGGTGCGGATGCCACGGGGTCCCCTTCGGCTCGCCCGCCGCGTATTCGACCTCGCCCATCTGGTCCATGAGGATGAACGGGTCGAGCCTGCGGTGGCTGATGCCGGCGAACGCGCGGCGCACGGGGAAGCCCTCGCCCTCGAAGCCGGCCGGGGCGGTGGCCACCGCCTGGACGGGCCGCGGGCGGGCCTGCGGCGGGGGCGTGGTGACGCGGGGCAGGGTGAGCGGGTTCTCCACGGTGACCGCGGGCATGGCAACCTCCTGGGCGTGTCTGCCGTCGGAACACCATCAGAATAGTTGAACAGTAAACTTCTGTCGAGACGTCACGGCCCCGGAAGCCGCAGAGGCTCAGCCGTAGAGGCGGCGCATCGTGTAGTCGACCATCTCCTCGACGGACTTCGCGTCGAGCACCAGGCGGTGCTCGCCCTCCATGTCGAGGGCGAAGCCGTAGCCGCCGGGCAGCAGGTCGAGCACCTCGCCCCCGGTGACGGTGAAGTAGCGCGACTCCTTGCCCGCGTAGCGGCGCAGCTCCTTCAGCGAGGTGAACAGCGGGATCACCGGCTGCCGCGTGTTGTGCAGCGCGAGGAATCCGGGGTTCTCGCCGCGCGGGCAGTAGATCTTGGCGCTGAGGAAGATGTCGTGGAACTCCTCGCTCGACATCGCGCCAGAGGTGTACGCCCGCAGCGCGTCCACCAGCGAGGGAGGCGCGGGCGCCGCCGCCGCGGGGGCCGACGACTGCTGTTCGGGGTACAGCTGCTGGCCGCCGTACCCGGCGGCGGCGGGGGGCTGCTGCACCCCGTAGGGCTGCTGGCCGGCGTAGCCCGGCTGGTCGTAGCCGTACATGTGAGAAAGAGTACGGGCCGCTTCGGCGGGCGTTCCGCTTGCTTCTTATTACCGATGGGTAGCATCATGGATGCTACTACCCGGTACACGCCAGCAACGGAGTCGCCGCCATGGGGCACTACACGTCGAATCTCCGAGACATCGAGTTCAACCTGTTCGAGGTCCTTGGCCGCGACGCGGTGTACGGGACGGGTCCGTTCGAGGAGACCGACCCCGAGACCGCGCGGAGCATGCTCGCCGAGATCACCCGCCTCGCCGAGAACGAACTGGCCGCCTCCTACGAGGACGCCGACCGCAACCCGCCGGTCTTCGACCCCGCGACCCACACCGCGCCGCTGCCGGAGTCGTTCAAGCGCAGCTACCACGCCTACATGGACGCCGAGTGGTGGCGCATGAGCATCGGCGAGGAGCTGGGCGGCCTCACCGCCCCCCGCTCGCTGGTGTGGGCCGCGGGCGAGAACGTGCTGGGCGCCAACCCGGCGATCTGGATGTACGCCTCGGGCCCGACGTTCGGCCGCGTCCTGTACGACGAGGCCACCGAGGAGCAGAAGAAGATCGCCCAGCTGATGGTGGACCGCCGCTGGGGCTCCACGATGGTGCTCACCGAGCCCGACGCGGGCTCCGACGTCGGCGCCGGCCGGGCCAAGGCCGTGCGGCAGGACGACGGCTCCTGGCACATCGAGGGCGTCAAGCGCTTCATCACCTCGGGTGAGCACGACCTCAGCGAGAACATCGTCCACTTCGTGCTCGCCAGGCCCGAGGGCCACGGCCCCGGCACCAAGGGCCTGTCGCTGTTCATCGTGCCCAAGTACGACTTCGACTGGGACACCGGCGAACTGGGGGCGCGCAACGGCGTGTACGCCACCAACGTCGAGCACAAGATGGGCCTGAAGGTCTCCAACACCTGCGAGATGACGTTCGGCGCCCACGGCACCCCGGCCAAGGGCTGGCTGCTGGGCGAGAAGCACGACGGCATCCGCCAGATGTTCAAGATCATCGAGTTCGCGCGCATGATGGTCGGCACGAAGGCCATCGCGACCCTCTCCACGGGCTACCTCAACGCCCTGGCCTACGCCAAGGAGCGCGTGCAGGGCCCCGACCTGACGCAGTTCGCGGACAAGACCGCGCCGCGCGTCACCATCACGCACCACCCCGACGTGCGCCGTTCGCTCATGACGCAGAAGGCGTACGCCGAGGGCATGCGCGCCCTGATGCTGTACACCGCGAGCGTCCAGGACGACATCCTGGTCAAGCAGGCCGCGGGCGAGGACGCGTCGGCCGACGAGGCGCTCAACGACCTGCTGCTGCCCATCGTCAAGGGCTACGGCTCCGAGCGGTCCTACGCGCAGCTCGCCGAGTCCCTCCAGACCCTGGGCGGCTCCGGCTACCTCCAGGACTACCCGATCGAGCAGTACATCAGGGACGCCAAGATCGACACCCTGTACGAGGGCACCACCGCCATCCAGGGCCAGGACTTCTTCTTCCGCAAGATCGTCCGCAACCAGGGCGTCGCGCTGTCCGCGCTCGCCGAGGAGATCAGGAAGTTCCTCGCCGAGGACTCCGGCGGCCAGGAGCTGACCGCGGCCCGCGAGCTGCTCGGCCGCGCCGTGGGCGACCTGGAGGCCACCGTCGGCGTGCTGCTGACGGACCTCGCCGCCACCGAGAAGGACGTCCGCTCGCTCTACAAGGTCGGCCTGAACACCACGTCGTTCCTCATGGCCGCGGGCGACGTCGTCGTCGGCTACCTGCTGCTGCGCGGCGCCGCCGTGGCCGCCGCGAAGCTGCCCGAGGCGACCGGGCGCGACGCCGCGTTCTACGCCGGCAAGATCGCCGCCGCCCGGCACTTCGCCGCCACCGTCCTGCCCGGCGTCGCCGTGGTCAGGGCGACGGCGGAGACCACCGACCTGTCCCTGATGGACCTGGACGAGTCGGCGTTCTGACCGGCGGGCCCGGCGCGCGGGGAAGCCGCCCGCCGCCGGGCCGCCCGGCGCCCGCGGGCGCCCCCGAGGCCGGGCCCGGCGCGTACCCCCCGCGCGCCGGGCCCTTCCCCCGGCACGGCCGTGCCGCGCACCGGACGCGGGTTCGTATGCTGCTGTCATGACTGCACCGTTCGACCACGCCCACACCGACGACCTCATGGGCTTCCTCGCCGCGTCGCCGTCCCCGTACCACGCGGTGGCGAGTGCCGTGGAGCGCCTGGAGAAGTCGGGGTTCCGGCGGGTCGAGGAGACCGCGGCCTGGGACGGCGCGCCCGGCGGCCGTTACGTGCAGCGCGGCGGGGCGCTCATCGCGTGGTTCGTGCCCGAGTCCGCGGGGCCCGCGACGGGCTTCCGCATCATCGGGGCGCACACCGACTCCCCGAACCTGCGCGTCAAGCCGGTGCCCGACACCGGCCGCGCCGGCTGGAAGCAGATCGCCGTCGAGATCTACGGCGGCACGCTGCTCAACACGTGGCTCGACCGCGACCTCGGCCTCTCGGGACGGCTGACGCTGCGCGGCGGCGGCAGCACGCTCGTGAACGCCGACCGGCCGCTGCTGCGCGTCCCGCAGCTGGCCGTCCACCTCGACCGCGGCGTGAACGACGGGCTCAAGCTCGACCGGCAGCAGCACATGACGCCGCTGTGGGGCCTCGGCGCCCCGCGCGAGGGCGAGTTGATCGAGTTCCTCGCCGCCGAGGCGGGCGTCGCGCCGGGCGACGTCCTCGGCTTCGACCTCATGGCCCACAGCGTGGAGCCGCCCGCCTACCTCGGCCGCGACCGCGAGCTGATGGCCGGGCCCCGCCTGGACAACCTGCTCTCCGTGCACGCCGCGACCGCCGCGCTCATCGCCGCCGCGGCGGCCGGCGACCTGGACCACATCCCGGTGCTCGCCGCGTTCGACCACGAGGAGAACGGCAGCACCTCCGACACCGGCGCCCAGGGCCCGCTGCTCGGCCGGGTGCTGAAGCGGTCGGTCGCCGCGCGCGGCGGCGGCTACGACGACCGCGCCCGCGCGTTCGCCCGGTCGTTCTGCCTGTCCTCCGACACCGGCCACGCCGTGCACCCCAACTACCCCGAGCGGCACGACCCGACGCACCACCCGCGCGCCGGGGGCGGCCCCATCCTCAAGACCAACGTCAACCAGCGCTACGCCACCGACGGCGAGGGGCGGGCCGAGTTCGTCGCCGCGTGCGAGCGCGCGGGCGTGCCGTGGCAGCCGTTCGTATCCAACAACTCCGTGCCCTGCGGCACCACGATCGGCCCGCTCACGGCCGCGCGGCACGGCATCGCCACCGTCGACGTCGGCGTCGCGATCCTGTCCATGCACTCCGCGCGCGAACTGTGCGCCGCCGTCGACCCGTTCCTCCTGGCCAACGCGATGGCCGCGTTCCTGCGCCCCTGACCGGCCGCCGGCCGGCGCGCTCCTGGGACCCGGCCGGCCCCCCGGCCGTCGCGGCCCTGACGACGGCTCGTCACCGAGTCGTGAAACACGCCCGTCATCGTGGTGTTCACGGGGCCGGGCGGCACCGCACTGCACTGCGGTCCGCCCGGTCCCGCAAGTGGCTCCCCCCTGCGCCCGCCCCCTAGGATTCGTCTCCGAGAAGCATTCACCGGCCACGCCGACGCGGCGTACCGTGTGAGCACACCCGACCAGCGACGAACCGCCACGAGGGGTCCCGTGACCGTGCACCCGAGCCTTCAGCCGTCCATCGACGCCTGGACACAATCCATCGAGGCGATATCCGAACTGGCTTCGTCACTGGTGGACGGCGAGTGGAACCGGGCCACCGAGTGCCCCGGCTGGTCGGTGCGCGACGTCGTGTCGCACGTGATCGGCGGCGAGTGCGAGGCGCTGGGCGACCCGCGCCCCATCCACACCCTGCCGCGCGACCTCTACCACGTGACCGACGAGACCACGCGGTACATGGAGGTGCAGGTCGACGTCAGGCGGCACCACACGGGCCCGGAGATGACCAGCGAGCTGGAGTACACCATCATCCGCAGGTCGCGCCAGCTGCGGAACGAGCGCCGCAAGCCCGAGGACATCGTCTCGCACCCGCTGCACGGCAAGATGCCGCTCCAGGACTTCCTCGACTGGCGGGTGTTCGACGTGTGGACGCACGAGCAGGACCTGCGCCGCGCGCTGCGCCGCCCGGGGAACCTCGACACCGCCGCCGCGCACGTCGCCCGCGACGTGCTGCTCGGCCGGCTGCCCAAGGTGATCGCCGAGGACGCGGGCGCGCCGAAGAAGTCCGCGGTGGTCTTCGACGTGGGCGGCCCGGTGGAGTTCCTGCGCACCGTGCGCGTCGACGAGCACGGCAACGGCACGGTGGACAGCAGCCCCTCGCTCGGACCGATCGTGACGTTCACGACGGACTGGGAGACGTTCGTGCGGCTCACCAGCGGCCGGGTGCGCGCCAAGAAGGTCGCGGACAAGCTGAGGATCGAGGGCGACACGGACCTCGCCGAGCGCATCGTCAACGGGTTCGCGCCGACGCACTGAACCGTCCGCGCACGCCGCACGCTCCGGCCGCGGCCACCGCACGGCGCGGGGCGCCGAGGACGCCGCCCACCCGCCGGCCGCCCGCCGACCGGTCCGGCCCCGGCTCAGCTCACGCGCTCGTTGCCGGTGGACACGGTCAGCTCGAACTCGTCCTCCTCCGGGTCGTACGGCTCGCCGGGCGCGGGGTTCTGGCGCAGCACCATGCCCTCGCCCTTGATGACCTCGTCCTCGTAGTGCAGTTCCTCGTCGTAGGACCAGCCCGCCGCGCGCAGGCACGCCTTGACCGAGTCGATGTGGAAGTCGTAGAAGTCGGGGGCGGTCAGCGCGCCGGGATGCTCCTCCTGGTCGTAGTGGTTCGCCGCGCTCACGCACGCCGACGGCTGGATGGCCTGCTCCGGGTCGCCCGGCGTGTACCGGCGCTCGCGTTCCGTGGGTTCCTGGGAGACCTCGGCCCCTTCCGCGTCCCCGCCCTGGCCCGTGCTCCCGCCGCTGCCGCCCGCCTGGTCCTCGCCGCCGCCGTCGTCCCCGCCGTTCATCAGTGCCAGCACGGCGACCGCCGCGACCAGCGCGGTCGCCACCACGGCCGCCGTGGCCACCAGCCACGAGCCGCCGCGGCGCCCGTCCCCGCCGCCCGAGGTGAGCCGCGTCTCGGGAACGGCGCCCGTCGCGCCGTGCGGCGCGCCGCCGTAGGGGGGCGCGGCGTTCTGCGCCGGGTGCGGGTAGCCGTAGCCGCCCGGGGGCGGCTGCGCCGGCGCGTAGGGGGTGGCGTAGCCGCCGGGCGGCGGCGTCGGGCTGCCGAACTGCGGGAACACCGCGTTCGACACGGCGGCCCCGCTGTTGGACGGGGCCTGCGCGCCCGGCACGATGCTCGGGGCCGCGCCGGTGAGGGCGCCGGCCACGCGCCGGCACTCGTCGGCGAACACCTGGGCCGAGGGGAAGCGGTCGTTCGGGTTCTTCTGGAGGGCGCGCGCCACGAGCGCGTCGACGGCCGGGGGCACCGAGGCGTTGATGGTGGACGGCGCCTGCGGCTCCTCCTGCACATGCGCGTAGGCGATGGCGAGCGCGGACTCCGCGTCGAACACCAGCCGCCCGGTGAGCAGTTCGAAGAGCATGACGCCCACCGAGTACAGGTCGGACCTGGCGTCCACGCCGCGGCCGAGCGCCTGTTCCGGCGAGAGGTAGTGCGGGGTCCCGACCACCATGCCGGTCTGCGTCATCGCGGCGACCCCGGACTGCATGGCCCGCGCGATGCCGAAGTCCATGACCTTCACCACATCGCGGCGGGTCAGCATGACGTTCCCCGGCTTGATGTCCCGGTGCACCAGCTCCATCTCGTGGCTGATGTCGAGCGCGGCCAGCACGTCCGCGGTGATGCGCAGGGCCTTGTCGGCCGGCATCGCGCCGTACCGCTCGACGTCCCGCTCCAGCTCGGCGCCGAGCGAACGGCCCTCGACGTACTCCATGACGATGTAGGGCACCAGCGCCCCGTCGATCCGGTCCTCGCCGGTGTCGTACACGGAGACGATGTTGGTGTGGGTGAGCTTCGCGACGGACTGCGCCTCGCGTTTGAAGCGCTCGCGGAAGGCGTCCTCACGTGCGAGTTCCGCGTGCATCGTCTTGATCGCGACCCGCCGCTCCAGGACCGTGTCCCAGGCCAGATGCACGGACGCCATGCCGCCCCTGCCGACGACGTCCAACAGCTGGTAGCGGCCGCCCCCCACGGAGGGCCCTCTATGGTTTCCCGGCGGCCTGGCGTGGTCACTCATCTGGTCGTTCCCCCTTGGCGGATTCGCTCCCCCGCACCGGCAGGGCGCGGAGTCCTCCGCCGCGCATAATACGGACTGCTCCTGCGGTCCAAGTCTGCCTCAGCCCCGGGGCGCTCCCAAGGCGCGCCGGGCCCGTTGCCCCGTCCCCGGCCGCCCCGGAGCCAACTTGTCAGCGCGGCCCCCGAGCGGGTTTGATGGCCGCGAGAACCTGGCTTACCACGGTGAGGGCTGATGGCACACGAGCAAGGCGCTGCGGGCTCAGGCGAGGACGAGCCCGGAGCGGCCGGCAGCGACGTGCCCGACTCCCCGGAGTCGTGGGGCGACAACGGGCTGGTCGGCGACGGGCGTTACCGGCTGACGTACCGCCTGGGCCGGGGCGGCATGGCGGAGGTGTTCGCCGCCGAGGACGTCAGGCTCGGCCGGCCCGTCGCCGTCAAGCTGCTGCGCTCCGACCTGGCGCAGGACCCGGTGTCCAAGGCCCGCTTCACGCGCGAGGCCCAGTCCGTCGCGGGGCTCAACCACCACGCCGTCGTCGCCGTCTACGACTCGGGCGAGGAGACCGTCGGCCGCCACGTGGTGCCCTACATCGTGATGGAGGTCGTGCACGGCCAGACCATCAGGGAACTCCTGATGAGCGCCGAGGGCCCGCCCGTCGAGCAGTCGCTCGTCATCGTCTCCGGCGTGCTCGAAGCCCTGGCCTACAGCCACCACCACGGGATCGTCCACCGCGACATCAAGCCGGCCAACGTCATCATCACCGAGTCCGGCGCCGTCAAGGTGATGGACTTCGGCATCGCCCGCGCGCTGCACGGCGCGGCGCAGACCATGACGCAGACCGGCATGGTCATGGGCACCCCGCAGTACCTGTCCCCCGAGCAGGCGCTCGGCAAGGCCATCGACACCCGCTCCGACCTGTACGCGGTCGGCTGCCTGCTGTACGAGCTGCTGACGCTGCGCCCGCCGTTCATCGGCGAGAGCCCGCTCGCGGTGGTCTACCAGCACGTCCAGGACATGCCCAAACTGCCGTCCGAGGTGTCCTCCAACGCGCCGCCGGAGCTGGACGGCCTGGTGATGCGTTCGCTGGCCAAGGAGCCCGAGGACCGCTTCCAGTCCGCCGAGGAGATGCGCGGCCTGGTGCAGTACGCGCTGCGCATGCTCCAGGAGCACGGCGGGCACACCGGCGGCCTGTGGAACACGGGGTCCGTCACCGGCGGGGCCACCCCGCCGATGGGCACGCCGGCCGCCCCGGCGCGGGCCGCCCACGCGGACACGCCGACCAGCCAGTACGCGGCGCCGCTGCTCATGGGCAACCAGGGCGGCGCGGGCGACGGCGACACCCCGGCCGGGTCCGGTGGGAACGGGCGGCGCGGCCGGATGATCCTCGTCGCGCTGCTCGCCGTCGTGGCCATCGGCACGGGCGTGCTCGTGGCGGCCAACCTCGGCGGCGACGACACCGCGGACAACCCGCCGGCGCCGACGCCGACCGCCGAGACGACCGGGCCCACCGAGGAGGAGTCGGAGCCGGAGGCCCCGCCGGAGACCGAGGACGACGTCGAGGACGCGCCGGATAACGACTACGACCCGCCGCAGTACGAGAACGACGACGATGACTGGTCGCGGCCCGACACCGGCGGCCGGCCGCCCGGCTCGGGGGAGGGCGAGCCGACCCAGGAGGAGACGGTCGATCCCACGCCGCCCGACGAGACGGTCGAGCCCACGCAGCCCGTCGACCCCACTCCGCCCCCGACCGGCGACCCCGGGGACCCCGGTGACGGCGGCGGCGACGGCGATGAGGACGACGGCGGGACGAACACCGGAGCGCCGGGCGGCGGCGGCGAGGAGCCGCCGACGGGGCCAGGTGTCGGCGGTCCCTGACCGCGCGGCGGGGCTCTCCGGACGCACCCTGGCGGCGCTGCTGCGCCGGTACGACGCGGGGGAGCCCGTCGCCTGCGAACGGGTCGCGGAGGGGCTGCTGAACCACGGCTACCGGCTGGCGACCACGCGCGGCGTGTTCTTCCTGAAGCACCACATCGGCGGCGACCCGCAGACGGTGACGCCGCTGGCCGGCCGGCACCGCGCGACGGCCGCGCTCGCCCGGCTCGGCCTGCCCGCGGTGCCGCCGGTGCCCGCGCGGGACGGGCGGACGGTCGCGGTGCTGCGCGGCCGGGCCTACGCGCTGCACCCGTGGGTGGAGGGCAGGCACCGGCACGGCAGGCAGCTCGACGGCGGCGAGAGCCGGCGGCTCGGCGCGCTGCTCGGCCGGGTCCACGGGGCGCTCGAAGGCGTGATAAGGCGCTCGCCGCCGAGGCGCCCGCCGGAGCGCGAGGCGGCGCGCACGGCCGACACGCAGGCGCTGATCGATCAGCTGCTCCGCCGGGTGCGCTCGCGCGCCCGCAGGACCGCGTTCGACGAGCTGGCCGAGTACCGCCTGCTGGAGCGGCGGGTGCTGCTGCGCGCGCACGCGCACCTGCGGCCCGGGGCGCGGGAGATACCCGCCGAGGGGTGGGTGCACGGGGACTTCCACCCGCTGAACCTGCTGTACCGGGCCGAGCCGCCGGTGGAGCCGGTCGCGATCGTGGACTGGGACCGGCTGGCGGTGCGCCCGCGCGCCGAGGAGGCGGTCAGGGCGGCGGCGATCTTCTACCTCTGCCCGGACGGCCGCCTCGAACTGCCGAAGATCCGCGCCTACGCCCGCGCCTACCGGGCGGCCGTGGGGGCGTCATCCGCGGAGCTGGCCGCCGCCGTGCACCGGGTGTGGTGGGAGCGGCTGAACGACTTCTGGATGCTGCGCTGGCACTACGAACGGGCCGACCGCAGGCCCGATCCGCAGTTCCCCGCCGCCGGGGCCCTGGTGGTGTGGTGGACGCGGAACGCGGCGGCGGTGCGGGACGCGTTCTGCGACTGAGGCCGGGCCCGCGCCGGCGGAACGGCAGGGGCGCGCCGGGACGGGAGTGGCGCGGGCGCGCGCGGGCGCGCGCGGCTACCGGCCGCGTTCCGCCTGGCGCCTGGCGACGTAGGCCGCGGCCTGGGAGCGCCGTTCCATGCCGAGCTTGGCCAGCAGACTGGACACGTAGTTCTTGATCGTCTTCTCGGCGAGGTTGAGCTCCTGGCCGATCGCGCGGTTGGTCAGCCCGTCCCCGATGAGGCCGAGGATGCGCCGCTCCTGGTCCGTCAGCCGTTCGAGCCGGTCGTCGCCGTCCGCCGTGTCGCCGCCGCGCAGCCGGTCGAGGACGCGCCGGGTGGCCTCGGGGTCGAGCAGCGACCTGCCCGCGGCCACGTCCCGGACGGCGGTCAGCAGCTCGGTGCCGCGGATGGCCTTGAGCACGTATCCCGAGGCGCCCGCCATGATCGCGTCGAACAGCGCCTCGTCGTCCGCGTAGGACGTGAGCATCAGACAGCTGATCGACTCATCCCTCGAACGAATTTCCCGGCAGACCTCGACGCCACTGCCGTCCGGCAGCCGCACGTCGAGCACGGCGACGTCAGGACGCGCGGCGGGGATGCGGGCCAGCGCGTCGGCGGCGGTGCCCGCCTCGCCCACGACCTCGATGTCCGGCTCCATCGCGAGCAGCTCGTGCACGCCGCGCCGCACCACCTCGTGATCGTCGAGGAGGAATACGGTGACTTTTCCGTCTTCGCCCACCTGCTCAGTGTCACACAGTCACCGGCCACCCGCTCCGCTCCGCACTCTTCCGGACGCCCGCGCACCCGGGTTAACGTGCAAGTGTCCCGGCGCCCTGCGAGGCTGGGAGCCGTACTGTTCCCCCAGCTGCCGCCAGATACTTGGAAATCCAGGTAAATCCGCAGGTCAGACCCCCTTTTCACAGCTTGTGGCGGCACTGGATACCGTGCTCTGATGGGGCCCGCGGAACGGGACGGGAACGCGACACAGGACCGCTCGGTTCCGTCCGCGCCGCACACACCCCCGTGCGCCGTACGGGACCGGGTCAGCCGCACTGGCCGCCCGGTGGACCCCGGGGGCCGGACCGACGGAGGAGCACGAGTGACCGTGGAGAGCACCGCCGCACGCGGGAAGCCGCGCCGCGCCGCGGCCGAGACGACTGCCGCGAGCGGGAAGACGACCGCGAGCCGGAAACCGGCCGCGAGCGGGAAGGCGGCCGCGAGCAAGAAGCCGGCCGCCCCCAGGAGGACGGCCGCGAGCCGGAAGCCGGCGGGGAAGCGGCAGGCCGAGCGGCCGGAGATGGTCCAGCTGCTCACGCCCGAGGGGGAGCGGGTCGAGCACCCCGACTACGCCCTCGACACCACGCCCGAGCAACTGCGCGGCCTGTACCGCGACATGATGCTGACCCGCAGGTTCGACGCGGAGGCGACCGCGCTCCAGCGGCAGGGCGAACTGGGGCTCTGGCCCTCGCTGCTCGGCCAGGAGGCCGCGCAGATCGGTTCCGGCCGCGCGCTGCGCGAGACGGACTACGTCTTCCCCACCTACCGCGAGCACGGCGTCGCCTGGTGCCGCGGGGTCGACCCGGCGCAGTTGCTCGGCATGTTCCGCGGCGTCAACCACGGCGGCTGGGACCCCGCGAGCAACCGCTTCCACCTCTACACCATCGTCATCGGCTCGCAGGCGCTGCACGCCACGGGCTACGCGATGGGCGTGCTCAAGGACGGCGCCGACGAGGCGGTGCTCGCCTACTTCGGGGACGGGGCGTCGAGCCAGGGCGACGTGGCCGAGGCGTTCACGTTCGCCGCCGTGTACAACGCCCCGGTCGTGTTCTTCTGCCAGAACAACCAGTGGGCGATCTCCGAGCCCACGGAACGCCAGACCCGCGTGCCGCTCTACCAGCGGGCCCAGGGCTACGGCTTCCCCGGCGTCCGCGTCGACGGCAACGACGTGCTCGCGGTGCTCGCCGTCACCCGCGCCGCCGCCGAGCACGCCAGGACCGGGCAGGGCCCGATCCTGGTCGAGGCGTTCACCTACCGCATGGGCGCCCACACCACCTCGGACGACCCGACCCGCTACCGCCCCAAGGAGGAGCTCGAAGCCTGGGAGGCGAAGGACCCGATGCTGCGACTGCGCCGCCTGATCGAGCGGGAGGACGCGGCGGACGACGCGTTCTTCTCCGAGCTCCAGGCCGAGAGCGACGCGCTGGCCAAGCGGGTGCGCGAGGTGATCCGCACCATGCCCGACCCCGACGGCATGGCGATGTTCGAGCACACCTACGCCGACGGGCACGCGCTCGTCGACGAGGAACGGGCCCAGTACGGCGCCTACCTCGCGTCGTTCGCCGACCAGCACGAGGGGAACTGACATGGCGGCCGAGAAGATGGCGCTCGCGAAGGCGCTCAACGCCTCGCTGCGCACGGCGCTCGAAACCGACCCGAAGGTCCTGGTCATGGGCGAGGACGTGGGCCGGCTCGGCGGCGTCTTCCGCATCACCGACCAGCTCCAGAAGGACTTCGGCGAGGACCGGGTCATCGACACGCCGCTCGCCGAGTCCGGCATCATCGGCACCGCCATCGGCCTGGCCCTGCGCGGCTACCGGCCGGTCGCCGAGATCCAGTTCGACGGCTTCGTGTTCCCCGCGTACGACCAGATCGTCACCCAGCTCGCCAAGATGCACGCCCGTTCCCTGGGCGCCGTCCGGCTGCCCGTCGTCATCCGCATCCCCTACGGGGGCGGCATCGGCGCGGTCGAGCACCACAGCGAGTCCCCCGAGGCCCTGTTCGCGCACGTCGCCGGCCTGAAGATCGTCACCCCCTCCGACGCGTCGGACGCGTACTGGATGCTCCAGCAGGCGATCCAGTGCGACGACCCGGTGGTGTTCTTCGAGCCGAAGGCCAGGTACTGGGACAAGGGCGAGGTCGACCGCGAGGGCATCCCAGGCCCCCTGCACGCGGCCAAGGTGGTCAGGCCGGGCGATGACCTGACGATCGCCGCCTACGGGCCCTCGGTGAAGACGGCGCTCGCCGCGGCGAGCGCGGCCGAGGAGGACGGCGTCTCGCTGGAAGTGGTCGACCTGCGGTCGGTCTCGCCGATCGACTTCGACACCCTCCAGCGGTCGGTCGAACGGACCGGCCGCTTGGTGGTGGTGCACGAGGCGCCGGTGTTCTTCGGCTCCGGCGGCGAGATCGCCGCCCGCATCACGGAGCGCTGCTTCTACCATCTGGAAGCGCCGGTGCTGCGCGTGGGCGGTTTCCACGCGCCGTATCCGCCCGCGCGGCTGGAGGAGGAGTACCTTCCCGGGCTTGACAGGGTGCTGGACAGCGTCGACCGCGCCTTGGCGTACTGAGGGAGAGGCTGAGGAGAGTCGTGACGATGGCTGCTGAAGCACAGCGCTACCGCGAGTTCAGAATGCCGGACGTGGGCGAAGGACTCGCCGAGGCGGAGATCCTGAAGTGGCTCGTCGCGCCGGGCGACACGGTCAGCGACGGGCAGACGGTGGTGGAGGTCGAGACCGCCAAGGCGGCGGTCGAGCTGCCCATCCCCTACGACGGAACGGTGCGCGAGATCCTCTTCCCCGAGGGCACCACCGTGGATGTCGGCACCCCGATCATCACGGTCGACACCGACCCGGGCGCGGGGCCGCCGCCGGGCGCCGAGGCACCCGCGGCTCCGGCGGCGGCGGACGGCGGCGCGGCCGGGGAGGGCGGCGGGAACGGCGAGCCCCCGGCGGGCGAGGGCAGGCAGCCCGTGCTCGTCGGCTACGGCGTCTCGGCGCCGTCGGGCAGGCGCAGGCCGCGCAAGCCGCGCATCCCGGAGCCGGCCGCTCCCGAGCCGGCGGCCGTTCCGGAACCGGCCCCCGTTCCCGAGCCGCAGGCCGCGTCCCGCGGGCAGGCGGCGCGGGAGAACGGACGGCCGCTGGCCAAGCCCCCGGTCCGCAAGCTGGCCAAGGACCTCGGGGTCGACCTCGCGGGCGTCACGCCGACCGGCGCGGACGGGATCGTCACCCGCGACGACGTGCACGCCGCCGCCAGGCGCCCGGCACCCGGCGCCGCGGCCGACCACGACCGCGCCTCCAGGAACGGGCAGCCAGCCGCCGACCACGCGCCGGCGGCCGGCTCCGTGCCGGCCGTTGAGCCGCAGTCGCTGGCCGCGATCCGCGAACGCCGGGTACCGATCAAGGGCGTGCGCAAGGCGACGGCGCAGGCGATGGTGTCGAGCGCGTTCACCGCGCCGCACGCGACCGAGTTCATCACGGTCGATGTGACGCGCACGATGCGCCTGGTCGGCGAGCTGAAGGAGGACCCGGACTTCGCCGGGCTCCGCGTCAACCCGCTGCTGCTGGTCGCCAAGGCCCTGCTCGTCGCCATCCGCCGCAACCCCGAGGTGAACGCGGCCTGGGACGAGGAGAACCAGGAGATCGTCTACAAGGACTACGTCAACCTGGGCATCGCCGCGGCCACCCAGCGCGGCCTGATCGTCCCGAACATCAAGGACGCGCAGGCCATGACCCTGCCCGAGCTGTCGCGGGCGCTCGGCGACCTGGTCGCCACCGCGAAGGAGGGCAGGACACCGCTGGCCGACATGCGGGACGGCACGGTGACGATCACCAACGTCGGCGTCTTCGGCGTCGACACCGGGACCCCGATCCTCACCCCGGGCGAGGCCGCGATCCTCGCGTTCGGCGCGATCCGCGAGCAGCCGTGGGTCCACAAGGGCAAGGTCAAGCCCCGGCACGTCACCACGCTCGCGCTGTCCTTCGACCACCGGCTCGTCGACGGCGAGCTGGGCTCGAAGGTGCTCGCGGACGTGGCGGCCGTGCTTGAGCGGCCCAAGCGGCTGATCACCTGGGCCTGACCGGCGGCACACCCGCGCACGAACGGGGGCGGCGACCGCGTGGTCGCCGCCCCCGTTCCCCGTGCTCCGCGGGCGCGCGCCTACAGGTAGGGGCCGGAACGCGCGCCGCCGCGCGGGTCGTCGCTCTCCTGCCCCTCGTCGCCCAGCGCGCCGGGCGGCAGGGCCCGCCGCATCTGTTCGAGCTGCGCGCGGGCCGCCATCTGCTGCGCGAACAGCGCCGTCTGAATGCCGTGGAACAGCCCTTCGAGCCAGCCGACCAGCTGCGCCTGCGCGATGCGCAGCTCGGCGTCGGTGGGCACGCTGTCATCCGTGAACGGCAGCGACAGGCGGCTCAGCTCCGCCACCAGCTCGGGCGCGAGCCCTTCCTCCAGCTCCTTGACCGAGCTGGCGTGGATCTCCTTCAGCCGGGCCCGGCTCGCCTCGTCGAGCGGCGCCGACTTCACCTCTTCGAGCAGCTGCTTGATCATGCTGCCGATCCGCATGACCTTCGCCGGCTGCTCCACCATCTCGGTCAGGGGCGTCTCGTTCGGCCCCCCGTCGCCTTCACCGTTTCCCTGGGGCGCGACACCGCTGAGCGCCATCCCGTCCGGCCCCACGACCAGAATCTGGGACTTCTCCTGCGGTGCGTCGTTGCTCGGCTGTGTCATACCCCCATCATGCAACGCGGATCACCCGGCCCGCCGCGCGAGGGGCACCCGGGAGCGGGTCAGCAGCGCGGCCATGAGGCAGGCGACGAGCGGCACGACGACGATGAGCTGGGCGAACGTGCCCCACGGCAGCTCCAGGTACAGCTCGGGCCGGCTCTCCAGCGTTTCCCAGCCCTCGTCCCAGCCGCGTTCCCAGTAGTCCAGCTCATCGCGGTGCAGGACCAGCACGATGCCCACGGCGGGCACGAGCCCCGACAGCGCGCCGAGGAACACCCCCATGGCCGCGACCATCCCGCACTGAAGTCCGGAGAGGGCCCTGCGCAGCCGGGGCGCCGCGCCGACGGCGGCGAGCGTTCTCAGGTCGGCCTCCGAGTCGGCCTGGGCGAGACCGGTCGCGATGCCCGCGGCCCCCAGCGTGATCACCAGGGCGGCCAGCGAAAGGATCAGCAGGCCGAGGTCCGCGTCGCCCTCGTAGCCGTTCTCGATGTACAGGTGCGGGTCCGAGCCCAGCTGGTCCGAGAGCGCGCCCGCCAGCGCCTGCTCCTCCTCCCCCGTGGGCGTGCGCGTGGTGGACATCAGCACCTGGTCGACCAACGCGTCCGTGCCGGCCGCACGCGCGGTCTCGGGCGAGACGACCGCGCCGTACCCAAACGGCATGTTCTCGGCATCCACGACGTGGGCGGGGAAGGCGAGGGTGCGGTCCGGGGGCCTGATGAACTCGCCCGACTCGTCATACCCCGCCTCTTCCTCGAACACCGCCACCTCGATCCGGCCGTCGGCGACCAGGTGCTCGGCCAGCACCACCGCGTCGCCGCGGTCGAGCGCGGCGCGCGCTTCGGGGCCGCCGATGTCCAGCACGTCGAGCAGTTCGGGACCCGCGACGGCCACCATGTCGGCGGCGGAACCTTCGGCGCAGCGCGGGTCCTCCTGGAGCTCGCGCCGCTCGGCCGGTGTCATCGACTCGGCCTCCAGCTCCCACAGCGGGCACTCGGCGCCCTCGGGCATGACGAGAAGCGCCGAACTCTCGGGTCCCGGGGGGAGCATCGCGAGGTCGGCGCGCGTCTCCACGGGCAGGTGCTGCTCGGCGAGCCGCGCGGCCAGCTCAAGGTTGCCCTCGTCGCGCCACCCGGCGTTGATGGCGACGGTGCCTTCGGGCAGCTCGGCCACGTATTCGCCGCGCCCCTCGGCGTCGTCGCTGGCGATCACGGTGGCGACGGAGACCGCCCCGGCCACGGCGGCCAGCACGGCGGCGACGGCGGGCGCGGTCCTGCCGCGGTTGCGCGCGGCGTCCCGCAGGGCGAGCCGCGCGGTCAGCGGCAGCCTGCGGCCGAGGCGGCCGAACGCGCCGACGAGCAGCGGGGTGAGCGCGACGAGGCCGAGTTCGGTGAGGATCGCGCCGCCCGCGACGGCGGGCGCGCTGTTCCACATCAGGCCGCCCACCAGGGTGAGCGGGACGCCGAGGACCACGGCGACCGTGCCGACCACGGGCAGGGCGCGCCCGGTGCGGCGCACGCCGCGCCGACCGGTGAGCGATTCCAGCACGTCGGCCCGTGCGGCGCCGATCGCGGGCACGACCGCGGCGAGCAGTCCGACGAGAACGGCGAGCAGGGCGATCCCGGCCAGCTCGGGCACCCGGAAGTCCCACGCGCCGAAACGGCTGCCGTTCCGCTCCTCGATCCACGGCCTGGCGGCCAGTGCCAGCAGGGTGCCGAGCGCGAGGCCGATGACGGCCGCCGCCGCCCCGAGCACGATGCCGCCGGCCAGCATGACGGCCCGCAGGTGGCGGCGGTCGCCGCCGTTCGCGCCGATCAGGCCGAGCTGGCGGCGGGAGCGGCGCGCGCCCACGGCGAACGCGGGACCGGCCAGCAGGCAGATCTCCAGGACGATCAGCGAGACGACCACGACGGCGACGACGACCATCTCGGAGTTGTCGCCCCCCAGGCCTCGCTCCGCCCCAGCTCGCGGAACAGCGGCACCTGGTCGTCGGGCGGCGGGTCGGCGACGACGGACTTGGACGTGGCGGTCAGGCCGTGCTCGTTCGCGGCCATGACCATGTCCCAGGTGACGCCGCCCTCGGGCACGTCGGCCAGGTACGTCACCGTGACCGAGTCCTCGGACCGCGGCGGCTCCGCGCCCGGCCGGGCGAGCACCTCGTCCGCGCCCAGGTCGCCGGGCAGCTCGTAGGCGCCGGTGATGCGGTAGGAGGTGTCGTCGTCCTCGAAGCGCAGCCGTGAGCCGACGTACAGGCCGCTGTTGTCGAGGAACGCCTGGGTGACGGCCACCTCGTCGTCCGCGCCGGGGAAGTCGCCGCGCAGCAGGGTCAGCATGCCCTCGGTGTGGGGTCCTGGCTCGACCTTCCGGACGCTCGTCGGCATGAGCCCCGACCTGCTGTGGACGACGCCGCGCGCGGTCTCGTTCGCGCGCAGTTCGGTGCCCGGGGGCAGCAGCCCGGCCAGCACGCCGGCGATGTCCTCGGGCGTGCGCTCGTCGGGGGCGTCCCAGACCCCGTCCTCGGCGTGCATCTGCCCGTTGTCGGGCGACTGCCACACGGGGCCGGCGGCGGCCTGCTGGAACTCGGCATCGGCCCCGCCCATGAGGCGGGTCAGCTCCTCGGCCTGCGAGACATCGCCGCTGCGGAAGGCGATGTCGGCGCCGGTCACGCCGACGATGGGCAGGGCGATCATGGCGACGACCAGGGCGCTGCGGCCCTTGGCGCGCAGGGCGTCGCGGCGCGCGACGCGCAGCGCGAGCCGCCAGGTGGCGATCCGGCTCACCGCGGCCCTCCGCCGGAGAGCAGCGACTCGGCCGAGTGGGACACGGACTGGTCCACGATCGTGCCGTCGCGCAGGAAGACCACGCGGTCGGCCCAGGCGGCGTAACGGGGCTCGTGCGTGACGAGAACGGCCGCGGCGCCCTCGTCGCAGCGCTTGCGGAGCAGCGCGAGGACGGTCTCGCCCGTCTCGGAGTCCAGCGCGCCGGTGGGCTCGTCGGCCAGCACCAGGCGCCGTTCGCCGACGAGGGCGCGGGCGATGGCGACGCGCTGCTGCTGGCCGCCCGACATCTCGTCGGGGAACCGGTCGGCCACCTCGGGCAGCCCGATCTCGACGAGCGCGGCCAGGGCCTCGCGGTGGGCGGTGCGGCTCGCGACGCCGTCGAGCTCGCGGGGGAGCGCGACGTTCTCCGCGGCGGTGAGGGCCGGTATCAGGTTGTAGTCCTGGAACACGTAGCCGACGGCGGTGCGGCGCACCTTGGCCAGCTCGGAGCGGCCGAGCGTGCCCAGGTCGCGGCCCTCGACGAGGACGCGGCCCTCCGTCGCGGTGTCGAGGCCGCCGGCGAGGGTGAGCAGCGTGGACTTGCCGGAGCCCGAGGGGCCCATGACGGCGACGAGTTCGCCCGCGTGCACGCTGAGGTCGACGCCGCGCAGCGCGTGCACGGCGGCCACCCCGCTGGCGTGGACGCGGGAGACGCCGTGCAGGGCGAGGACGGGCGCGTCCTGGCCCGGCGCGGCGGCGGGGTCGTGGTCGGTGGCGGTCACGAGGCGGCTCCCCCGCGGGTGCGGCCGGTCTCGGCCGGGGCGGGGTCCTCGGGCGCGTTCCCCGCGGGCGGCGGCGGGGCGTGCCGCGGGGCCTCGGCCGCGAGCCGCAGCAGGCGCGTTTCGCAGTGGTCGAGCCAGCGGCTCTCCGCCTCGGCCTGGAAGATGAGCTGTTCGAGGACGAGGAGCCAGGCGATGTCGTCCCGGGACGCGGGGCCGCCGGCGAGCGCGCGCGCCTTGAGCCTGGTGTAGTCCTGCATGGCCTTCACCGTGTGGCGGCGCTGCCCCTGGATGATGGCCCGCACGTCCACGCCGGGGGTGCCGACGGCCATGGCCAGCTTGATGGCCAGCTCGTCCCGCGCCGGCTGGGAGCGGTCAACGGGCCGCGCGAACCACTCGTCGAGGTGCCGCCGCCCGGCCTCCGTGATGGCGTACAGCTGCTGCTTGGCGTCGCCGCCGCCCTCGGGGACGATCAGGCCGTCGCGTTCGAGGCGGCCGAGCGTGGTGTACACCTGCCCGATGTTGAGCGGCCAGGTGGAGCCGGTGCGCGACTCGAATTCTGTGCGGAGCTGCGAGCCGTAGCGCGGCCCGCTCTCCAGGAGGGCGAGAAGCCCGTGACGGATCGACATACCGAGTATCTATACTCAGTATTATCCCGGTAGGCAAACGGCCTCGCCGCTGTCGAACGCGCAACGGCCGACGGCCGGCGGGCGACCCCAGGACCTGCGCCCCGGGGGCGGGGCCGCGACGGCACCGGGTCCGCCGACCGCGCAGGAACCGCCGGGAGAGCGCGGGCCGTTCGGGCGCCGCGTCACACGCGCCGCAGGCGGAGGCCGAGGGCGCCGAGGCCGAGGCCCAGGCACGCGAGCCCCGCGCCCAGCGGCAGCACCGGCAGCACCTCGCCGCCCGGCCGGGCGGCGAACGCGCCGGACGTCCGGGACGGCGCGGGGCCGCCGGCATCGACTCCGGCATCGACCCCGGCCGGGGCCTCACCGGCGCGGACCCGGGCGCCGCCGGGCACCGCGCCGCGCCCGTCCGGCACGACGCGCTCCTCGCCCACGCGCTCCGCGCCCACGCGGGCCACGCCGCTCCCGCTCGGCGGGTCCCCGGCGAGGGCCGAGGGAACGCACAGAGCTATGACGGCCGCGGCGGCCATCGCGATTCCCGCCCACACCCTCACAGCGCCCGACCCTTCACCCGCACCGACCGACGATGTGTCCAGCGTCACACAGGCGAGCACATCCGGCATCTCGGGCAAACGCCGCCACTCAGGCGGTCAGCAGAATCTTCCCCACGTGGTCGCTCGCCTCCATCGCCCGGTGGGCCTCGGCCGCGTCGGCGAGGGGCAGCCGCCGGTCGATCACGGGCACGACCCGGGCGTCGGCGAGCAGCGGCCAGACGTGGTCGCGCACCTGCGCCACGATCGCCGCCTTCTCGGCCACGGGCCTGGCCCGCAGCGAGGCCGCCGCGACCGAGGCGCGTTTCGCCAGCAGGCGCCGCAGGTCGAACTCCGCCCGCACCCCGCCCTGGAAGCCGATGATCACCAGCCGCCCGCCCGGGGCGAGGACCCGCACGTTCCGTTCGAGGTACGCGGCGCCGACGATGTCGAGCACGACGTCGACCTCGTTCTCCAGCTCCTCCGCGAAGTCCTGCTCCCGGTAGTTGATGAGCACGTCGGCGCCCAGTTCGCGGCAACGGGCCAGCTTCTCGGTGCTGCCCGCCGTCACCGCCACCCGCGCGCCCACCGCCTTCGCCAGCTGCACCGCCATCGTCCCGATGCCGCTGGCGCCCCCGTGCACCAGCAGCGTCTCGCCCGGCCGCAGGCCCGCCCCCATGAACACCGTCGACCACACCGTGCACGCCACCTCGGGCAGCGCCGCCGCGTTCACGAGGCCGACGCGGCCAGGCACCGGCAGCACCTGCCCCGCGGGAACGGCGACCCGCTCGGCGTACCCGCCCCCCGCGAGCAGCGCGCACACCTCGTCCCCCACCCGCAGGCCGTCCACCCCGTCGCCGAGCGCGGCGACGCGCCCCGAGCATTCGAGGCCGGGGACGGGCGAGACGCCGGGCGGCGGGTCGTAGTGGCCCTGCCGCTGGAGGACGTCGGCCCGGTTGACCCCGGCCGCCACGACGTCGATGAGCACTTCTCCGGGTCCGGCCACCGGGTCGTCGACCTCGGCCCACACCAGCGCCTCGGGACCACCCGGTTCCGGAACAGTGATCGCACGCATGCCCAGGACGTTACAGATAGATCTGGCGCGCGCATCCGCTGCAAAACGTTTTTCCGTCCCTGCGCTCCAGCTCACGGTGCTCGCACACCCGGTGCTCCGGCAGCTCGCGGCGGCGCCGTTCCTCGCGCGCGAGGCTGACCAGCTCCGCGATGCACTGGCCGCAGGCGTACAGCTCGCTCTCCAGGGACGGGGTGCGCAGCGGGCCGATCCACAGCACGCTGACGTTCTCGCGCCGGCAGTACAGCCAGCAGCGGCCGGTCACCCAGTCGTTGCCCTCGGGCGCGCGCTGCGGCAGCGGCCAGCCGCTGAGACCGGAGAACACGATGCCGCGCAGCGCGACATGGACGCTCGCGCTCACGCCTGCCACCCCGTGCACGCGCCCGCGCGAGCGTGAGAACTCGTACAGGAAATCGGATGTTCTTCCTCGCTGAGATTGCCCGGCTTCATGTGACCGCTCCGTCCACCGTGGGTATTCACCTTGCGTACCCCAACCATCACCCTCCGACGTCCCCGTGACACCACCTTTCGGGTTTCCGAACGATCCGGAAAGTCAGGAAGACAAACAAGTGAACGAGTTCAGCGGCTGCGAACCGAGCGACGGCTACGCCTATTTCGGACTGGAGGTCAGGGAGGCGCGGCTGCACGCCAAGCTGACCCAGAAGGGACTCGCGGACGAAACGCACTACCAGCCGCCGTACATCTCCAAAGTGGAGAACGGACTGATGCTCGGAAGTGCCCAGTTCGCGGCGGCGTGCGATCGCGTGTTCAATACGTCCGGCTTTTTCGCGCGCATGCGCGAACGTATCAACAGTCGCGAACACCCGTCGTGGTTCGAGCCGTTCGTCAGGTGGGAGGCACTGGCGGAGTCGATCCTCGACTACAGCGCGAACCTCGTCACCGGCATCCTCCAGACCGAGGACTACGCCTACGCCATCTACCGCCGTGCGCACCCGACTTCGTCGGAGCAGTGGGTCAAACGGAAGGTGGAGGCCCGGATGCGGCGGCAGGAAGCCCTTGAGCGCGCCAATCCGCCACTCTTGTGGGTGATTCTCGACGAGTCGTGCCTGCGCCGTCAGATCGGCGGAATCACCGTCATGCGCGAGCAGTTGAGCCGCCTGCTCCGCGCGGCGGAATCTCCGCAGACCACCCTTCAGGTGCTGCCGTTCTCCACCGGAGCCGCCCCCGCGGCGGAAAGTTTCATCCTTCTGCGGTTCAGCGAGGATCCTCCGCTGCTCTACGAGGAATCGTGGAGCGGCGGCCGTGTGATTGACTCCTCCGTGCACGTGGTTGAGGCATCAGCGGCTTACGAACGGCTGCGCGCCGACGCCATGTCGCCCGACCAATCGCGGGCGCTCATCAAAAAGGTGATGTTGGAGGAGTACTCCGGATGAACAGCAGGACCGACCTGGCAGGAGTCCAGTGGGTCAAGTCGAGCCACAGCAGTCAGAACGGGGGCGCCTGCCTCGAATACGCGCGGCAGGCCGCCGCTTCGGGCTTCGTCCCGGTGCGGGACTCCAAGGACACGGCCGGCCCTGTGCTCGTCTTCGGCACGGCCGGCTGGACCGGCTTCGTGTCCGCGGTCAAGGCCGGGAGCGGTGATCTGGCGGCGCGTTGACCCGCTCCCCCGCGAAGCCGCCGTGGTCGGATTCCGGCCACGGCGGCTTCCCGCGGCGGCTCGCGGCGCTCATCCGCCGACCGATCGAACGGTCACGGCAGCGGGGAACAGCGAGGGCTCACGGCCTCGGGGCCCGGCCGCACGCCGGCGGAGTCGAGGAACGGCCGCCAGGACGCGAGGGGTGAAGCGTCACGAGGAGAAGAACAGCCCGGAGAGGCCGCCCTTCCTGCGGTGCTGGTAGTGCCCGCCGTGGTGGCCGTGCCCGCCGTGGTGGCCGTGCTGCGGCGCGCCCCACGCCGGTCCGCCGGGCGGCGGGTAGGCACCCGGGGCAGCGGGCGGCGGCGGGTAGGCCTGCTGCGGCGGCGGGGGCGGGGCAGCCGCCTGGGGGGTCCACTTGGCCTCCAGCTGGCTGATGTGCTCAAGCTCGCCGTAGTCGAGGAAGATGCCGCGGCAGCCGCCGCACTGCTCGATCTGCACCCCGCTCCGGTTGAACGTCTGCATATGTGCACCGCACTTGGGACACTGCATCATCGGCTCCATGGTCGATTCGCTGGCTTGCTCACCCTACGGCAGCGCCGCGATCCTGAGGCAGGAGTCGAACAGCGCCTCGTCCTCCTCCCCCGGGCGGACGCCGCGCCGCGCCGCGCGCACCAGCGCCCGGGCCGCCTGCTGGGCCGTCGCCACGCGGGCGGGCGCGTCGAGGGCCGGCCACGGGTCCTCGCCCTCGGTACCGGCCGCCGCCTGATAGGCGTTCAGCAGGCGCAGCCAGTCCTGGGCGGGCAGCAGCCCGGCCGCGAACCACGCGGCCGGCCTGGCCAGGTCCCACGCGGGATCACCGACACCCAGGTCGTCCACGTCGATGAGCCGCCACGCCCCCTCGGCGCCCCGCCGCCGCACCAGCTGCCCGAGGTGGAAGTCGCCGTGGCACAGGGCGACGGGGCGCGGTGCGGGCATCGCCGACAGAATGCGGGCCGCGGCCTCGCGCACGGCCGCGTAGGCCGGGTCCGTCGGCGTTCCGGTCAGGTCGGCCAGGGCGCGCGCCGCGCGCGCCGGTCCGCCCGCGGGCGGCAGCGGTCCCGGGACCGCTGCCGGCGGCACGGCGTGCAGCGCGGCCAGGAGCGCGCCCGCCGCCTCCCACGGCACGGCCGCCGGGTCGACGGGCGTGCCGAGCGGCCATAACGAGGCGGGCCGCCCGTCGTGCAGCAGGGACAGCCCGCCGGGCGGCAGGGGCGGCAGCAGGACGTGCGCGAGCGCCGGGTGCGCGGCGGCCCCGACGCGGACGGCGAGGGCCGCCGCGTCGCTGTCCGCCGCGTGGGCCTTGGCGACCACGTCCCCGATCCGCACGACGGTGCCGTCCGGCCGGTCGGCGAGCAGCACCGGCTCGCCGGTCCCCGCGGTGGCGGCCAGCCGGGCCAGGTAATCCGCGGGAAGGGCGCCGGCCACCGCACCGCCGGGGCTCGCGGTGCCGGGGCCCGCACCGCTGGGACTCGCATCACTGGGGGTCGCGGCGCCGGTCACCACACCGCCGGGACCCGTGACACCGGTCACCGCGGCGGGCCCGCGCCCGGTTCCGCCGCCGCGCGGGCGCGCGCCTCGATGCCGTCGAGGAGGCGGGCGAGCCCGAACGCGCCGGCCGCGCGCGCCGCTTCCCTGGCGCTCCGGTCGAGCCCTCCGGCCTGCCACAGCGCGGCGATGGCCGGATGGCCCTCGGGGTCGAAGTGGTGCTCCCAGAAGGAGGCGCGGGCCGCCCACCAGGCGTCGTCCGACTGCCCCTCGGCCCGTTCCGCGTGCGCGTACTCGACCTCCGCGCCGGCCGCCGAGTCCACCGCGGCGGCGACGGCGCCCGCCGCGGGGGCGATCTCGGCGGCGGGCAGCCCGCTGCCCGACAGGGCCGCGATCAGGAACTCCTCCTGGGCCAGCAGCCCCGGACCCAGCGGCGGGCGCACCAGCGACACCTGCCGCAGCCACGGGTGGCGCCGGTGCAGGGCGAGCGTGCGCTCGGCGTACAGCTCCACGCGCGAACGCCAGTCGGCCCCGCCCGGCCGCCCGGCCCGCGGCAGGTCGCGTTCGGCGAGGACCGCGTCCACCATGAGGTCGATCAGCTCGGCCTTGCCCGGTACGTGCGTGTAGAGGGACATGGTGCCGACGCCGAGGGATTCCGCGACGCGGGGCATCGACATGGCCGCGATCCCGTCCCGGTCGGCGACCGCGACGGCGGCGGCGACGATTCCGTCCACCGTGATGCGCGGCTTGCGGCCCCGGGCCGGGCGGTCGCCCGTCCCGTGCGGCCCGCCGCGCCACAGCAGTTCGAGCGTGCGCGTGGGGTCCCCGGTCCCGCTGCGTTCCCCTGTCATGGGCTTGATTTTACATTCCCGTATGCCGTACGGTAATTCCATGACGATTCTGGTGACGGGCGCGACAGGGCAGGTGGGGCGCCTGGTGACGGCCCGGCTTCTGGCCGCGGGGGCCCGGGTGCGGGCGCTGGCCCGTGATCCGGTGGCCGCCGCCGCGGTGCTGCCCGACGGGGTCGGGACGGTGCGCGGCGACCTGTCCGACCCCGGTTCCCTCGGCCCGGCCCTGCGCGACACGGAGCGGGTGTACCTCTTTCCTGTTCCCGGGACGGCGCGCGAGGTCGCGGAGTTGATGGCCCGGGCGCGCGTTCGACGGGTGGTGGTGCTGTCCTCGGGCGCGGTGGCGGCCGGCCATGACACCGACTTCCACCTGCCGGTGGAGCGCGCGGTGGCGGACGCGGGCCTTGAGTGGACGTTCGTGCGGCCCGGTGAGTTCATGCTCAACAAGCTGTGGCTGTGGGGGCCTTCGATCCGCGCGGAGCGCGTGGTGCGCGAGCCGTTCCCCGACGTGGCCTGGTGCCCCGTGCACGAGGCCGACATCGCGGACGTGGCCGCCGAGGCCCTGCTGACCGACGGGCACGTGGGCACGGCCCCCGTGCTGAACGGGCCCGAGCTGCTGACCCGCAGGGCGCAGGTGGCGGCGATCGCGGCGGCGCTGGGGGAGGAGGTGACACTGGAGCAGGTCACTCCGGCGGAGGCGCGCGAGCGGTATCTGGCCCAGGGCGGCTTCGCCGCGGAGAACGCCGACTTCCTGCTCGGTTACGAGGACTACTCGGGCGAGCCTGCCGACCCCGACGCGATACCGGCACAGGACCCGCTCGCGGGCGGTACCGACCTGCCGACCGCGGCCGACGCGATCGGGCGCCCGGCGCGGACGTTCGCCCAATGGGCACGCGATCACGCGGCGGACTTCGGTGCCCGGGCGTAGCGGGCCCGCCGGTGTCCGGTCCAGGCCGGTCGGTGTCCGGTCCAGGCCGGTCGGTGTCCGGTCCAGGCCGGTCGGTGTCCGGTGCGGTGCCGGGAGGCGGCCGGGTCGTGGCGGACGCCGGCCGGTGGCGGGGGCCGGCGGTGCTGACGGCGGTGGCGGGGGCGTTGTCGGTGGCGGTGGCCGCGGCGCTGGCTGTGGCGGCCGTTGGCTCCACGCGGCGGCGCGGCGGCCTGCCGCGGTCGGCGGGGGGCGGGTCAGCGGCGGGGGATGCGCCAGGAGCCGGGGCCGCGTTCCTTGTCGCGCTTCTCCTCGATGGCCTTGCTCTCGTCCGGCCTGACCCGGTGGATGACCACGACCCGGTCGGTCAGCTCAAGCCGCTGCGCCTCGGGTTCGTCGAAGCCGATGCGGCGGTGACCCCGTATCACGGCGACGACCAAGTCCTCGCACTCACGCGGGGAGCGCCCGGCCTCCGCCTTGGTGACCGGGCGTTCGCGC